>JBCBSK010000125.1:0-11230 GCA_039819185.1 Pseudomonadota bacterium
CTATATTTATTTAGATTAATTTTGTATAAAGAGATTTATATAATAGGTAATTTTTTAACTTTTTTATACAAAATTAATCTAAATAAATATAGTAATAAGGCCATTGATTTTCCGCTCTCTGTGGATTGTTTTTTCTCCAGTCATCTATAGTTTCTTTCGCAAGCGCAATTTCCTCCTGCGAGAGATTGGCTTCAACTTCTAGACTTATTTTGTCTTCCTGAGTCGTTTCTTGCTGGGAGAGGCGGCGCCAGACATAGGCCAAAACAAGATTCTGGGTGACGCCTTGTCCTCGATAATACATTGCGCCAAGGATGTTTTGAGCGTCGTATAGACCTTGCTCGGCAGCGAGGCGTGTCCAGCGAAATCCTTCTCGCTCATCAGCTTCAACACCATTCCCACCTCTGGAGTAAATGAAGCCGGCGAACTTCTGTGCTTCGGCATGACCTTGCTCTCCGGCCAGCCGGAACCAGTGAACGGCTTTTGCCCAGTCTTGTTCGATGTTCTGATCTTCAGCGTCCATCACACCGAGATACAGTACACCTAGGAAATACTGTGCTTCCAAAAAACCTTGTTCACCAGAGAGTTCTAGCCATTTAGCGGCAGCATCCCAATCTCGGTTCAGACCCTGGCCATCAAAGTACATTCGACCGAGATTGTGCTGAGCATAGGCATATCCCTGCTCTGCGGCGCGCCAATACCAATAAGCTGATTTAGTATAGTCTTGCGCAACACCTTCTCCATTTGCCAGCATAACAGCTAGGCTATACTGGCTTTCAGCAATACCTTGTTCGGCAGCGCGGCGATACCATTTGGCTGCTTCTGCTGCATCAATCTGAACGCCAAATCCTCGTCTTAGATAATCACCAACCTTATGCTGTGCGTCTGGCAATCCTTGTTCGGCAGCTCTTAGAAACCACGTGAACGCCAGTGAAAAATCCTGCGGAACGCCTTCGCCATTGTTGTAGAGAAGTGCTACAAAGAATTGCGCTCCGGGGTCGCCTCTCTCCGCACTAGCACTCCATATCTCAAAGGCTGCCCGGTAGTCTCCGCGCTGATGAGCCTCAAAACCCAGTTGCAAATCGTCAGTCTGGTTTTGTGCTAGCTGTAGAGGCCGTTGCACGGCATCGGGCACGCTTTGGGTTTCAAAGACGACCGCACCCTGCACCGACCGCATCATCTGCGTGTCAGTTGCTCCGATAACGTGTCCAACAGGCCAAAGAGCCAGCAAGAAAACGGTCGCCTGCAGTACACAACGCATGGTGATATCGTATCCAAAGCGCACAGTCCTTGCTGGATACACGCATGAATATCAATCGGCGTTGATCTTGACCAATGCCGGGCGCTTTGATCCTGCCAAACGGCGCTAGTGAATCCTGCGATCGTCCGAGGACCAGTCGTCGGATGAGGTCGGATCGTGCCAGACCGCGCGGCCGTCGTCGCGGTGGGAGACCAGGTAGATCAACGGGATCACGATCACCGCAATCACCACGCCGAGGAAGAACGCCGTCAGCCCGCGGGTGAACCAGCCAGCAAGAAACACCATCACCGCACCGATCAGCGCCCCGCGCAGCGCAGAGCCGAGCGGCGTCTTGCCGACAAGGATTATATCCCAGACCGAGGACATCACGACAGCGGCTCCCTAAAACACACCCTGGTTCGACCATCAAACCCGCATGTCGGACAGCCCGGACTGGGGTGTAGCACCCAGCGGCGCCGTTCCCAATGTCAACGGCGTGACAATTCGCGAATCCGATTCCGAAACGCATCAATCGTTGCATAGGTCTCGGTGCCAACCTCGGTGTCGAGTTCGGCGCTGCCGTCCGTATAGGTCCGGTAGGCATGCCCTGCGAACTCGCCCTGACGGTCGACGGACTTGGCGGGCTCGGCCGGCGAAACCGACAGCTGAGGCATTGGCGGTTCCAGGGGCACCCGCGCAGGGCCCGCGAGCGTGTCCTGAGACTCCATCACAGACGGCCCGGCTGTGGCACGGTCCGCCGTTTCGCGCGGGCTCGGCTTGGGCGCTGGCATAAGTTCAGGTTCAGGCTGTAGTTCTGGCCCAGGCTGTATCGATGGTGCGGGCGACCGCTCCGGCATGGTCCAACGCGGTTCAGAGGGCGTCACGCCCCACGCGGGCGCCCGTGGCTCCACGACGCCAGTGCCGGTGGACGCGCCTTGGACCGGTGCGTCCGAACTCTGTGGTGATATCTCCGCGATCGGTTCTGGCCGATCCGTTACAGCAGGCTCGGCAGGCGTGCGTAGATCCGTGCTTTGATCCCGGCTTTGCCTGGACCTTTGCGGCAGCGGAGGCAAAGACGGTCCGCCGGGCTCTATCGGTTCCACCGTGACAGGTTGCGGCGCGGGGGGCGCTGTCGCTGGCCGTTGTGGTGGCGAGCTGAACTCGGGTTGCGTCAGACGGGCGTCGCGGTCAGCGGTCACGACCTCGCGTAGCGAACGCTCAAGAGCTGCGCCGAGATCCGTCGCCGGCTCAGGCGTAAGCTGTGACGCGGGTGATGTTGTGCGCGTTGAGTTCGGCGTTTCGGGTGCCGCCTCGCGATGGGCCGGCTCGGCGGCCGCAACCGGTCTTGCTGTGAAGGGCGTGTCTGGTTCTGCGGCGGCGATACCAGTCTCTTGCTTCTCAACACTTGATGCCTGTGGTGGATCCATCTCGACCATGGCGATCTGCGACACGGTGAGCGTTTCCTCGGGAACGGCCACGCCGGGTGCTGTCTTCGCGCGTGATGTCGTTGCTACCGGCTTCAAGACATCGCGGTCCATCAGCGTCGCGATCCGGTCAAGACCAGACAAGATGGCACAACCAAGCAGTATCCAGACGATCGGAAATACTGTTGCCAAGGCACCTAACACACCGCCGGGATAAGACCCCGAAAGCGCAGCCAACAGGTTTCCGGTAAATAATACCGTCGCAACCACAAGTCCGACAAGCGCCGCAACATAGGCGACGGATCGGATGATGCCACTAAGCGCCATAACGAACTCGCTACTCACTCGTTACATGGTTTCATATTCTGCAGAATCGCCGATATCACTCAAAGTTGCAAGACGCTCTTACTTTGAGGCACATCAGCAATACAACGCAGCGTCTCAGAGCCAGGGCCGTTCACTGGAAACGCGCTGTTCGAAGCTCGTGATCTTGTCGGCCTTTTCCATGGTCAAGCCAATGTCATCGAGACCGTTCAACAGGCAATGCTTGCGGAATGGATCGATGTCGAAGCGGATCATACCACCATCGGGACCGCGAATTTCTTGCGCCTCAAGGTCAATCGTGATCCGCGCATTGGCGCCACGCTCGGCATCATCCATAAGCCTGTCGACATCCTCCTGCGGCAGAACGATCGGTAATATGCCGTTCTTGAAGCAATTGTTGAAGAAAATGTCTGCAAACGAGGGTGCGATGACACAGCGGATACCAAAATCGAGCAGCGCCCAGGGTGCATGCTCGCGGCTTGATCCACAGCCGAAGTTCTCACCCGCCACCAGGATCTCAGCGGAGCGATAGGCCGGACGGTTGAGCACGAAATCCTCGGTCTCGGCACCGCCTTCATCATAGCGCATCTCGGCGAACAGCGCCGTGCCAAGCCCGGTCCGCTTGATCGTCTTGAGATATTGTTTTGGGATGATCATGTCGGTGTCGACATTGATCAACGGCAAGGGCGCTGCAATGCCCTCAAGCGTTGTAAACTTATCCATGGCAAGCCTCCGTCACCGCAGTCATACAGCTTTCGCGATGCCGCGTGAAGTCGTTGCCTTCAGCAGACAACATAAGACCCTTCATGGCCATCTAATGGCGTGAGCCGATTTCGCCTCAGCGGATCGTGCTGCGTCCCACGGTCTCGCGGTCGAGCAGCCGGACCTCGGCAAAGCAGGAACGGATAATCCGACAACGTTCGGGGCCGGACGGGTGCACCGAGGTTGCACGGAACGGCCTGATGAAACGGCACACCTCCTCCAGGCCGGTTCGGTCGAGCCAGCCTTCACGACGGCCAACCATGGCCGAGAGACAATCCGCGGCAGGTTCGTTGGCGCCGACGAATTGATGGGCGCATTCATGTCCGAAAATGAAGATCTGGACCGATGCCGGCAGGTCGGCGAGGCGGTCTGGATCGAGCAGGATCGTGCCTGGAACAGCGGCTCCGAAATGCCCAAAATCAGGCACCAGGACCGTCTGCGCACCACGACACCTCAGCCGCCAGCCATCGATCGTGAAGTTCTCGGGGATATAGCCGACGATCGTTTCTTCGCTCTGCGCCTTGGCCGGCGCAAGAGCAACCACAGGTGTCAGCAGCATCGCGACACCAAAGAGACACAAGAAGCCAAGTAACCCGCGCATCACACCTCCACCCCGTCCATCGCCTGTTCAATGGCTTCCATATCATCGTCGGACAGGCCGAAGTGATGACCAATCTCATGGACCAGCACATGTGTGACCAGATCACCGAGCGTCTCCTCGCTTTCTGCCCAGTAGTCGAGCAGCGGGCGGCGATAGAGCCAGATCATGTTCGGCAATTCGCCCGTCGCGATCATGCCCGACTGCGCAATCCCCGTGCCCTGGAACAGGCCGAGGAGGTCATAGGGACTGTCGATCCCCATCTCCTCCAGGACGTCGTCATCGGGGAAATCGGTGATGCGGATGATGATCTCGCCGCACAATGCGCGCACTGCCTCGGGCAACTCGGTATAGGCAATGTCGGCAAGCCGCTCGAACTCTTCGAGGCTTGGCGCGCGCCGCAGCCTCCAGGGCGTGTCGGGAAAATGGCGACCCATGGCGGACTCCGACCCGTTGTGCGGTGGCTTCACGCGAGATAGGTCCGCCACAGATAAATGGCCAGTCCAATAAACAGGATCAGCGCCGCCCAACGCCCAATCTTTTTCCCAAGCCGTTCGATCGGATCATCGGGATCTGTATCCGACGCCGAGAAATGATGCTTCGCCCGGCCCAAAAACCCGGTTCCGATGAGACCAGACTCGTCGGTGGCGCGCTGAATATCGCGCTCGGCCTGTACGCGGCGCTGGACGTCGCGCGGATCTTCGGGCAGCGCGTCAGGCGCTTTGGGACGCTGGTCGGTCATATGGCAACGATAACGGGTATGCGCATGAGCGGCAATGCAAGGCGTCTCAGCGTAACGTCACGCTTGGCCTATCCGGGCTTACGTGCCGACACGATCAGATAGGACCGGCAGATCACCGCGAAATATCGTGCGATCACCGGGGTGACGAAGCGTGCGGCACGGCTCGTACGCCGCGACATGTCACCATCGCGATAGGCCTTGTCCGGCCAGCGTGACAAGCTTTGGACGAAGCAATCGAGAGTCATGTCGGTGTGGTCGTCAATCACGATATCGACGAATCCGGCCTCGGTCATGAGAGCATGATAGCTGTCGATCGACGGCAGAAGATTGGCCCGCGGTACGCCGCGGGTCGATGGCAGATAGGAAAACCAACGCTTGAACAGGATGTCTGATAGAGACAGACCACCACCCGGCTTGAGAACCCGGAACGCCTCAGCAAGGAAGTCGGCGCGGGTGTCGAAGTGGAACGCAGCCTCGACACACAAGACTGCATCAAAGCTCTCCGGGTCAAAGGCAAGCTTTGTCGCGTCCATGACCTGGAACTCAGCGCCCGGAACCCGCTCGCGCGCCATGTCGATCTGCTTGTCGGAAACATTGATCCCGGTGATCGCATCGGCCGGAAACGAGCGTGTCAGGCGTTCCGAGGTCGCGCCCATGCCGCAGGCGACGTCGAGGATTCGGCCATTTGTATTCGATAGCCGCGACGCCAGAAGATCGACGAGCGCTTCTGAAGCAGCCTTCTGATCGTCGGCCCCTTCGCCCCAATAGCCGAAATTGTAGAACCCGCTATGGCCGTAGTAGCGCCGCTGATACTTGCCGCCCATGGTCCGGTCATAACTGCGTACCATCCGTTCCTGGCGCGACATGATCAGGCAGCCTCATCAAGTGCGGGTAAGGTCACAAGTTGGCGCAAGACGCCCGGCACCGCATGCGGCGGACGGCGCGTGCTTGGGTCATTCAGGACAATAAACGGTCGCCCAGCGGGCGCCATTGTGATCGTCGAGCGATAATCGACCCGGGCATCGTCGGCCATGTCGATGCTGTGCGTTGTCAGGATCGTGGCCAGCGCGATCTTCAGCATCTGATTGCCGAACACAGCACCTGGGCACATGTGCGCGCCAGCGCCATAGACCGGATATTTGTAGGCGCTCGGCTTCGTTGTCTGCCAACGCTCTGGCCGGAAAGCATCACCATCTTCATAAGTGCCAGGATCACGGTTGATGACATGAGCACTGATCATGACACGTGACTTGAACGGCATCACTTCACCACCGAGCGTCGTCTCGGCCGTACTCTTGCGAAACAGGATCGGCACCGGCGGGAACAACCGCATTGCCTCGCGCACAACGCTGTCGAGCAGTGGCAAATTACCAATCTTGTCAATCGATGCGATCTCGCCGGCGCAAGCTGCCGTTACCTCTTCGGTAAGCTGGTCACGGATCGTGGGATGTTGAGTCAGCAAAATCAGCGCCCAGGCCAACCCATTCTGACAGGTCTCGAAGGCCGCGCCATAGGTAAAGGTCAAAATCCCGGCGAGCATTTCGGCATCGGGTTGGTTCCCCGCCGAATCCGGGTTGTTGGCCAGCACCGACAGGAGATTGCTCGGATCGGTATCGCCCGTTCGGTCGGCGATCCAGTCGCATAACAAGCGCTCTTGACGTCCCGCGAGCAAGTGCCAGCGCAAGGTCGCCAGACTCGGGACCGGCCAGGACCCCCTGATCTGCAGGGTAATCAGATCGGTAACTTCGCGTGCTCGCTCCCGGTCGCGGCCGAACAGGAGCCCGACAGCAAGCTCCTGTGCCAGCGTCTGCGTGGCGGGGCGAATGTCGAAGGGTGCTTCACGCGGCCAGGCGCGGACGGTGTTTCGCGCAATCTCGGCCATTGGCACCGACATCGCCTCCACCGCCGGGCGCTTCAAAGGCGCCGCCAGAAGCAGCCGGTAATGCTCGCGGTCGCCATGCCTCAGCCGTGTCATGCCGCGGGTCAGCCGGTCCGGCGCCCGGTTGTTTGGCCACCCCCAGTTGATCTTGATGTTGCGCCACAAATCCCCGTCCGCCATCAGTTCGCGATAGAGACCGGCATCGGCGATGGCGCTCATATAGCAAGAGCGCCCCTTCTTACGGATCGGATATTCGAGCTGAACAAAGCGGCCATGGTCGCGATGCAGCGCCCGCGACGCCAGGATCGGTTCGGCGAGCAGCCCACGGAACAGGGCGAAGGCGGGCCCGCGCCCAATACGCTCAGCGCCCATGCCGTCAGCATCCGGGACCGTTTCCAAACCCGTCATTTCTACCATTCCGATCTTGCTGTCGGCTTGCTGGGCACGCGCATCCACAGAACGCGAAGACACAAATCCCAGCTTGCCTACGTGGATAGCGTCTCGGCTCGCGGGAATCCAGACCATATCTGCTTCGCTCACCCGCACCTTGCCTTGGCGCCAGCCTGCGGCTAGCAGTCGATAGAACACCATCACTGGGAGGCCGCCATGACCACGCACACGCTTCTTCTCCTGCCGGGCGACGGCATCGGGCCGGAGGTCATGGCGGAGGTTGAGCGGGTTATCGCCTGGCTGAACAAAACGAGCGGGACGCGCTTCGAGACCGAAACCGATCTCGTCGGCGGCTGTTCCCATGACGCCCATGGCGTGGCCCTGACGGATGCGGCCATGGCTCGTGCCCAAGCCGCTGATGCGGTTTTGCTTGGGGCCGTCGGTGGGCCGAAATGGGATGGCGTCGCCTATGACGTTCGACCCGAAGCGGGCTTGTTGCGGCTTCGCAAGGAGATGCAGCTTTTCGCCAATCTGCGGCCGGCGATCTGCTACCCGGCACTTGCCGACGCCTCATCTCTCAAGCGCGACGTCGTCGAAGGGCTCGACATCCTGATCGTGCGCGAACTCACGGGTGGGGTCTATTTTGGTGAGCCCAAGGAGATTACCGATCTTGGCAATGGCCAGAAGCGCGCCGTTGATACCCAGGTCTACGATACATTTGAGATTGAGCGCATTGCACGTGCAGCCTTCGACCTCGCCCGCACGCGCACAAAGCGGGTCGCCTCGATGGAAAAGCGCAATGTCATGAAATCGGGCGTTCTGTGGAACGAGGTGGTCAGCGCCGTCCATCAGGCGGATTATGCCGACATTGAGCTTGAACATGTGCTCGCCGATGCCGGCGGCATGCGGCTCGTGCGCGCCCCAAAGAGCTTCGATGTCATCGTCACCGACAATTTGTTTGGCGACATGCTGTCAGACGTCGCCGCCGAACTCACCGGCTCGCTTGGCATGCTTCCCTCGGCCTCGCTTGGGGCCATCGACGCCAAGACCGGCGCGCGCAAGGCGCTTTATGAGCCGGTGCATGGGTCCGCTCCCGACATCGCGGGAACGGGTGCAGCCAACCCGATCGCCATGATCGCGTCCTTCGGCATGGCGCTGCGCTATTCCTTCGACATGGCGGAGGTGGCTGATCGGCTCGACCAGGCAATCGCCAACACGCTCGACGCCGGCATCCGGACGGGCGACATCTGGCGTGAAGGATGCCGCAAGGTCTCGACCTCGGAGATGGGCGAGGCGATCGTTTCAGAACTTGAAAAGTTGAGCACCTGACCTGCTGCCAGCGTATCCATTACCATCACCAGACCGGGAGCCCGCGCTATGATGGACCCCTCGAGCCTCGTCGCCCTCTCACGCGAAGATGGTGAAGCCAACGACGCCTTCGGCTTTCACCGTGTTATCAAGGTCAGTGCGGCGCAATCCGGCGGCCGGTTGACCGTCTTCGAGGAAGACGTGCCTTCAGGTGGAGGACCGCCGCTGCATATCCATTACGGCCAGGTCGAGCTGTTCTATCTAATCTCAGGCACTGTACGGTTTCGCTGCGGCGAGGAGGAACGCGAACTCGGAGCCGGGTCAACCGTCATGGTGCCGCCGGATACGCCGCATGCGTTCAAGAACATCGGTGACGGGACCGCACGCGTGCTTGTCGCCGTTACGCCTGGCGGGCTTGACGAGTTTATGCGTAAAGTCGCGGCGGAGGGCTTGAGACCCCCCGCCGACATGGCCAGGATTGCGGAGATTGCAAAGCCCTATGGGCTGGACTTCGTCGGACCGCCGCTGTCCTGACGGCACTACCCGCCGATGACTTCAAAGACCGACTGAGCCGGATCAAGCGGCGCGCACCGCCTGGATGAACCGCTCGACCTCGCCGCGCAGATGTTCGGAGTGGTTCGACAGCTCCTGGCTGGCTTCGAGAACGCTGCGGGCCGAGGTCGAGGTTTCGTGCGCGCCTTCGGTCACGGCGGCGAGGTTTGAAGCCACCCCGGCCGTGCCATCGGACGCCTGCTCGATGTTGCGCGCAATCTCATGCGTCGCCGCAGTCTGCTCTCCGACGGCGGCGGCCACGCCTCCGGTGATCTCATTGATGTTCTCGATGATCTCACGAATCTCGCGGATCGCCTCGGCAGACCCGTTGGTCGCATCTTGGATGGCACGGATCTGATCGGCGATGTCCTGGGTTGCTTTGGCGGTCTGGGTCGCGAGCCCCTTGACTTCGGCAGCGACGACCGCAAAGCCCTTGCCCGCCTCGCCGGCACGGGCCGCTTCGATCGTTGCATTGAGCGCCAGCAGATTGGTTTGCTCGGCGATGTCGGAAATCAGTTCGACAACCTTGCCGATCTTCTCGGCCGCTTCGACGAGGCCTGCGACCTGAGCCGAGGTGGCATCAGCGCGGCCGGCGGCTTCTTGTGCGATGCGGCTCGATTCGGTGACCTGCTGTGAGATCTCCTGGATCGAGGTCGAGAGCTGCTCGGTCGAGGTGGCCACCGTCTGAACGTTGGCGGAAGCTTCCTCGGAGCCCGAGGCCGCGTTGGACGCCTGAGCTGTGGAACTCTCGGCGATCGCGTTCATGCTATTGGCTGTTGCGTCGAGCTCCGTTGCGGCCGATGCGAAGGTCTGCAGGATCTCGCTGACCTTGCTGTCGAAGTCACCGACCAGTTCCTCGATGATCCGCGAGCGCTCCTCGCGCTCGGCTGCCTGGGCCGCTTGGTCCGCCTCGAGCCTCTGACGTTCAAGAGCGTTCTTGCGGAAGGTGCCAGCGGTCTCGGCGATCATGCCGATTTCATCGCGGCGCTCGAAGGGGTCGACATCGACATTCGTGTCGCCATCGGCCAGTTGGCGCATCGCCTGCGTAATGCTTGCCAACGGCGCGGTGATCGTGCGTGACAGCAGGAAGGCAAGTGCTGCGATGACTGCCAGAACCGTCAGCCCGGCCAGCAGCATGCTGGTGCGCATGCGATAGATCGGCGCATAAGCTTCAGCGACATCGAGTTCAGCAACGACCGCCCAGGTTGTACCGAGGAACTCGAACGGCGCCGCCGCACTGATGACTTTGTGATCAAGATGGCTGGTGGTTTCGAGAGCCAGCGTCTGGCCGACGAGCGCCGCTGTCACGGTTGGCTCGTCGATCTTTTCGACCAGAATCGTGCTCTCATCGCTGAAGCGCGACTGGCTGCGCATCATCCGGTCCTCTCCGACGATCAGCGCTTCGCCGCTCTCGCCCAAGCCTTCATTACGGCCCATGATCGCGGTAATCCGGTCTACCGGCATCTGGAACACAAGGACGCCGGCCACCTCGCCACGGCCATCCATCACCGGTGCCGAGATGAAACTTGCCGGCGCATCATATGATGGACCATAGGGACGGAAGTCGAAGAAGGTGATCTGGTCGGCATGCGTCGCTGATTGGCCGGTGCGGAACGCATTGGCGAGATCTGTGTCGCGCCATTGCCCCGTGTTCATGTTCGTCGCGTAATCAAGCTCCTTGAACACCGAATAGATCAGGTCGCCATCGGTGTTGAACAGGAACACATCATAATAGCCACGCGCGCGCTGGAATTGGCGGAACCAGGGGTGATAGGCGGCATGAACGGTATCGTAGAGCGTTCCGGTCTCGGCCGCGTCCAGGTTTTCCTTCTCGCCGGTTGGAAACGGATTGTCCGTGATATAGGCCGCCTGGAGGGTTTCGAGCTGACCACTCTCAAGGGCCTGCCAGGCAGTGTCAAAGGCAGCAATCGCTTCGCGGGCAAACGGGCTTGCGCTTAGCGTCTCTAGATCCTCGCGAATGGCCTGGAAATAGTTCGACAGCTCCGCCGAGCGA
>JBCBSK010000126.1:0-11023 GCA_039819185.1 Pseudomonadota bacterium
CATGCACTTGAAAACAGTCTGCAATGCGCGGATTTCTTTTGGTTATCAGGAATAATACGGAGTAAACAGGGCCCATATCCCTGTGCCAGCGTCGCGCCTGTGGCAACAGGGCCACGTCAGCTATACCTTTTGGATCCCATGATCGCTGCTTCCGTTCTTGATCTTATCGGCAACACGCCGCTGATCGAACTGCAAGGCCCGTCACGCGAGACTGGCTGCCGCATTCTCGGCAAGGCCGAATTCCTAAATCCCGGCCAATCGGTCAAGGACCGCGCGGCCCTATGGATCGTGCGCGCTGCCGAACGCTCCGGGGCGCTGCGGCCCGGCGGTACGATTGTCGAGGGCACCGCCGGCAATACAGGCATCGGCCTGGCCCTGGTCGCCAGCGCGCTCGGCTACAAGACCGTGATCGTGATCCCTGAGACCCAGTCCGAGGAAAAAAAACAGGCGCTGCGTCTCGGCGGTGCCCATCTCGTTGAAGTGCCGGCGGTTCCCTACAAGAACCCCAACAACTATGTGAAGCTGTCAGGCCGGCTGGCCGAGGCCATGGCCAAAACGGAACCTGCCGGCGCGATCTGGGCCAATCAGTTCGACAACACCGCCAACCGTCAGGCACACATCGAGTCCACCGGCCCAGAGATCTACGCTCAGACCGGCGGCACGGTCGACGGCTTTGTCTGCGCAGTCGGCTCGGGCGGCACACTGGCCGGAACCGGTATGGCGCTGAAAGAGCGCAATCGGGACATCCGTATCGGACTCGCCGATCCCATGGGCGCAGCGCTTTACAGCTATTACACCACGGGTGAACTGAAATCCGAAGGCAGCTCGATCACCGAAGGCATCGGCCAGGGACGGATCACGGCAAATCTCGAGAACGCACCGATCGACACCGCCTATCAGATCCCTGATGCGGAAGCGGTTGATGTTGCGTTCAAGCTTCTCGAAAACGAGGGCCTGTGTCTTGGCGGCTCGTCGGGGATCAATGTCGCGGGCGCGATGCGGCTGGCGCGCGACATGGGGCCGGGCCACACCATCGTGACCATTTTGTGCGATTACGGCACGCGCTACGCCTCGAAACTGTTCAATCCGGATTTCCTGCGCGAGAAGGCCCTGCCGGTGCCGTCCTGGCTTGAAGCTGACATCATGGTGCCGGATGTATTCGAATAAACATCTGTCCAGACCTTTCGACGCGGCCGCGTGATGACGACCAAGCTGTTGTATCAGGACGACGCCTACGCCGAGAGCTGTGCCACGGTCATTGCCGGCAAGGATGAGGCGGGCCGGGTAATCCTTGACAGCACGGTGTTCTACCCAACGGGTGGTGGGCAACCGGGCGATCGCGGTTGGCTTGAGACGGCCAACGGCTCATCGATCGACGTTGTAACCACTCGCAAGGGTGCAGAGCCCGGCAGCGTGCTGCATGAGCTTCAAGACCCCGAGACGGCACCAGAGGTTGGAACAGAGGTCACGGCCAGGATCGATTGGGCGCTTCGCCACCGTCATATGCGGATGCATACGGCCCTTCATCTGCTGTCGGTCGCGGTGCCGTTTCCCGTAACAGGTGGCCAGATCGGCGACGGCAGCGGCCGGCTCGATTTCGACATCGACAGGGCGCTTCCACCGGCGGATGACATCACATCTCACCTCATGGAGCTTGTTGACGCGGATCATCTTGTCACTGCGACCTGGATCAGCGACGAAGAGCTTGATGCCCGGCCGGACCTGGTCAAGACAATGGCAGTTGCCCCGCCACGCGGCACGGGCAAGGTTCGGCTGATCCGGATCGGCGACATTGATCTGCAACCCTGCGGGGGGACGCATGTTCGCTCCACCAGCGAAATTGGCGCGATCGCGGTCGAGAAGATCCAATCTAAGGGCGCGCGCAACAAACGCATCCGCATCGCATTTCAAGATGCACCGACCGGCTGACACGGCAGAGGGGACAGCAGCAAGATGACCGACCACCGCCGGCGCTGGCTGGCCGATACCGACTGGCTCGCAGCCAATCTGTCGGCCCCCGATCTCAGAGTCATCGACGGCTCCTGGTATCTGCCGGCTATGGGACGGGACGCGAAACGGGAGTTCGAGGACGCTCACATTCCCGGTGCCGTTTTCCTGGATCTCGATGACGTCAGCGCGCGTGACACCGATCTGCCGCACATGTTGCCACGGCCGGAAGTGTTTTCCTCACATATGCGCCGCCTTGGCGTCGGCGACGGACAGCGTATTGTTGTCTATGACGGCCATGGGCTGTTTTCAGCACCGCGCATCTGGTGGATGTTCCGGGCGATGGGCGTGGAGGACGTCATGGTGCTGGATGGCGGCCTGCCGAAGTGGATCGCTGAGGGACGCGCAACAGACGATGCGCATCGCCCGCAGCAGCAGCGCCATTTCAGCGCACGGCGCAATGCCGGTCTCGTCGCCGATCGCGACGATGTTGCCAGGGCGTTGCAGTCGGGTGGTCGGACGGTCATCGATGCCCGCCCGGCGGAGCGCTTTTCAGGTATGGCGCCCGAGCCACGTGAAGGAGTACGGTCCGGACACGAGCCTGGCACGGTCAACCTGCCTTTTTCCGACTTGGTGACGGAGGACGGCACCTTGAAGACAAATAGTGACCTGGCACGATTGTTTTCGGACGCCGGTATCGATGCGTCCCGGTCAACGATCGCCATGTGCGGCTCGGGCGTCACCGCTGCCATTCCAGTCCTGGCGATGGCTGTTCTGGGCCGTAGCAGCGTCAGTCTCTATGACGGATCCTGGGCGGAATGGGGACGCGAGGCGGCGACCTGAGACTGCGGTCAGATCACCACATCATGACCCCCCCCTTACGTCTCGGGATCGTCATCGGACGGTTGACTGTGCGTGGCGGGCTGGAGCGTGATTGTCTTGCCTTTGCCAATGCTTGGCGCGCCGCCGGCGCGGAGACAGTCCTGATCAGCCGTGATTTCGGAGATATTCCGACAGGCGACCATGAAACCGTGCGGGTTCATACACGCGGGTTTTCCAATCACGGGCGTATGCAGGAATTGTCGCACGCCTTGCCGCGGATCAGAGCAGACCATGGCTGTGACATTCTCTTCGGGTTCGAAAAGCTCGAACATCTCGACGTCCACTACTCCGCGACCCTGCCCTGGGGCATCCCGTCCGGGCTCCAAGCGCTCAATCCGCGCCGCAGGGTCTATCATCATTTGGAACAGGCTGTGCATGGTCAGACGTCACCGACAGTTGTGTACTTCCTGTCAGAGCAGTCACGTTCCGCCTATGAAGAGATCTATGGACCGCGGCCGGGGCGCACCAGGGTGCTGCCGGTGATCCTGCATACACATGCGCCGATTCACAGCGATCGACAGCAAGCACGCCACCTTATTCGCAAACGACTCGGCTTGCCTGACGGTCACCCGCTTCTGATCACGGTTGCGATCCAATGGTATCAGAAGGGTGTTGACCAAGTGCTCAGCGCCCTGCCCCGGATACCGGATGCGCATTATGTCGCGGTCGGCCTCAAGGATCCGCATGAGATGCGTGATCTTGCACAGCGTCTCGGCGTTCTCGATCGTTTCACAGCCATGGGCTATGAGGAGGATGTGCTCACCTGGCTGAGTGCAGCCGATCTAACCGTACATCCAGCCCGCAATGAAAACACCGGCCTTGTTATCCTCGAATCCATCGAAGCCGAGACACCAATCATCGCAACAACGAATTGCGGTTATGCGCCCGAGATCGTCAAGCATGGCGCCGGCCTTGTTCTGCCCGAAGACCCTGCCATTGACCGGCTGGCCCGTGTCATCCGCAACGCGCTCGTTCCCAACACGCTGCGTGACCTGAAAGCGCAAAGCACACTGGCCGCCCGACAGATCCGGACTTATCCACGGGTCGATCAGGTTGCCAGACAGGTTCTGTCCGAAATCACCACCTATTGGTCGGAGCGCATGTCATAGATGTCGACCACGGCACCGCCGGTCGTGTTCGAAATGCGCGCGGTGTGATGCGCAGCAAGGCGGTCACGGAGAGCATCCGCAGCGGGACGCTGGGCTGCTTCGGCGTGAATCACGACCACATCGAAGCGCGACCAGTTACGGCGCGGCACCGCATCGCGTCCTTGTAGCATGGCAAAGTTCAGACGTCGGTCCATGCGTCCCGCGCGATCCGCATAGTAAAGTATGCGTGCATCGGTCGTCAGGATGCGATCGTCAGGAGACGACAGCCGCTCAAGCGCCTCGGATGCCTCGATGAGGAACAGCGCGCTCTGGCCGGTCGGCATACCCGCAAGACCAATCATGACCAGCGAAACTGTAACGCCGGGCACCATCAGAACCGCAAGCCTCAGGCGGCCGAGACCATCAGAGATCCAGCCCATTGCCCGCGCCGCCCCGAACGCGACAGGCAAGAGCAGAACGAGTGATATCGCCAGCACATGGCGCGGTTCGACATAGGTGTTGGCAAGCACCGCGGAATAAACTGCAAGTGTGCAAAATCCGCCAAAAACGATCAGCACACTCCGCGCGGTCTGGTTTGCGTGCGCCCAAAAAGGGCCGAGTCCGACAAGTAGCAACACAAACAGCACACCGAACAGGATGCTGAACAGGGCCTCGACCGTGAGATAGAGGAAGGTGACAAGATAGACGTCCTTCGCATTGCCATACTCGTTCGGCCACAGAACCTCGTCACGTAGCGCCACCATGCGCGGATTGTCGAAAGACAAATGCCAGTTCAGAAGACCACGCAGTTGATCAATGCCGGCAGCAAGCCCGTCTTGAAACAGCCCGCCCAGATCAACCCTGCCAAGCCACAGACCGACGGCTGCCGCCGGAAAGGCGCAGAGCACCAGACCAACAAGGATAAGCAGCGCTTTCCAGGCGCCGCGCTGCGCGTTGCTCAAGAGCAACAACAACGGCACGAAGGCGACAAGCACCGCGCCTTCTAGCCGGAAGGACGTGGCGACGAGTGCTGCGATCAGAGCCAGCGCGCCCCAAATGAGGATGCCCTCCTGGGTACCCCGCACCGCGCAATAGACCGTCAACACAAACCATGCCGCATAAGGCACATCGCGGATTACCAAGCCGCGATGCTCGATCAAGCCGGGATGGGCGATGGCCAGCAGTCCGACCAGAACGACAATCTGCGCCGGAAGGCCGAGCCGCCGGGCGATGCCGATAAGCCCGAGTTGAATGGCCAGCACCGACAGGATGCTGACGGTCTGTGCCGCAATGTAAAGCGTCGGCGCCCCAAGCCAGACGACGATTGCGAGAAGCAAGGGGTAGCCCGGCCATTTGTAGGCCTCAAGCGCATCAGCGACACGCCCCTCTGCGAAGGCTTCCGCGGCCGTGAAGAAGGTGATCGCGTCACGGTTGACCATGAAGCCGCAATAAGCGGTCCACAGTCCGGTCGCGAGGCTGACCGCAATGATGACCAGATGAAGCCGCAACAGCCACGGCCAGCGCACAGGTGTCAGCATCCAGCGCGTCATGTCTGAAAGCATATCGCTCCGGACCGTGTTGGCGCTGGCTAGCGTCATGACGCCTCTCTTGAACCGGGCGTGTCTGCCATCGCGACCTTGGCGGCCATCAGATCGGACAGACGGGTTGCCACCTCGTCTGGCATGATGCTCCGGAGACAATCATGATGCCCGAGCGGGCATGTCCGTTCAAAACAGGGCCGGCAGGGAAGCTCGCGATTGATGACGGCCGCGCGCGCGCCGAGTGGCGGCGTGATCTTGGCACTGGTGGAGCCGAACAGTGCCAGGACGGGCCGGCCGAGTGCGGCCGCGACATGCATCAGCCCTGAATCATTGGTGACCACAGCACTCGCCACCGACAGGATGTGCCCAGCCTCCTCAAGGCGCGTCCGACCGGTCAGGTCGATCGTGTCAGGTGCCGCTTTCGCGATCGTGGCGCCCGCGTCGCGGTCCTGTCCGGTGCCGAGCACCACGGGTCTGTGGCCCTCTTGGACCAACCGAGCTGCCAGCGCTGCGAAAGATGCGATCGGCCATTGTTTGGATGGGCCGAACTCGGCACCGGGACACAGGGCGACGTGTGATGCGCCGGGATCGAGACCGAACGTATCCAGCGTGACGTTGGCTGCGGCAGGATCAACCGAGAGGACAGGATCGGGTGCAGGCATCGCCTCACCACCCACCGGCACGGACAGCGCGACGAACTTATCGACCGTGCGGCCATCACGATGCGCTACATCGGGGCGAATATCGGTCAGAAGACCATAGCGCAGTTCGCCGCGATAGCCGCGGCGGCCTGGGATCCTGGCCAAGGCTGGCACAAGCGCGGATTTCCACGATCGCGGCAGCACGATCGCGAGTCCATAGCGAGTCTGGCTTAGCGCGCGCCCGACCTGCCACCGCGCACGCGCGCCAAGCCGACCCCGCCGGACGCCGATCTCGATGACCTTGCCGACGTCCGGCATCAGCCGCGCGATCGGCGCGGTCGCGGGCGGTGCCAAAATGTCGATCCGTGTGTCTGGGGTCTGGGCCTTAAGCGCCTGGACCAAACTGTGGGCCATCACCATGTCGCCGACCCAGGCCGGCCCGACGATGAGGGTCGGCGCGGTGGCATCTGTCATGGCGTTGATTGCGTCAGCCGCGACAGATACAGCGGCACGCCGTCCTCTATCGGGCGGAACGCATGATCACACCCGGCCGACCTGAGCCGGCCGAGATCAGCCTCCGTCACAGCCTGATAGCTGCCCATAAGGTGATCCGGAAACGGCACATAGGTGATTTCGCCCTGCCCGTGCCAGTCGATGACGCTTCGGGCCAAGTCATTGAAACTGCGCTTGCGGCCCGTTCCGAGATTGAAAATCCCGGAGACATCGGGCCGCGACAGCGCCCAAAGATTGACCTGAGCAACATCATCGACGAACACGAAATCGCGCTGCTGCTCGCCGGGCCCGACCCCATGCGAGGCGCCGAACAGCTTGAGCGTGCCATCTGACGTAAGCTGATCATGCCATTGCAGGACCAGGCTCGCCATCTTGCCCTTATGGCGCTCATTCGGGCCATAGACGTTGAAATAGCGAAAGCCGACCACCTGGGCCTCAAGCTGATTCCAGCGGTCGAGCAGATAGCGGTCGAAGAGCCATTTTGACCAACCATAGACATTGGCCGGGCGTTCAATTGCGGCCGCCTCGTCAAAACGCTCATTGACGCCGTAGACGGCGCCGGAACTGGCATAGACAAACGGAATGCCGCGTGCCTGGGCATAGGCCAGCAGCGCTTTCGAGTAATCGAAATTCTCCGCCATCATGTAGCGGCCGTCCCACTCGGTGGTGTCGGTGCACGCGCCCTGGTGGACAATCGCCTCGACCGGCCCGAGGCCACGCCCCATCGTGACATGGTCCAGGAATACGTCCTTGTCGAGATAGTCCGTGATGCGCAGGCCGACGAGCGTGCGGAACTTGTGCCCGTCGCTCAGGTCGTCAACGACCAGGATATCGCTGCGGCCTGCGTCATTGAGGGCTGCAACAATGTTTGAGCCGATGAAGCCGGCTCCACCGGTGACAATGATCATGGCGGGTCTTTTCCCTGCTCACAGGGCCGAATGCAAGCGTGGGTGACATGTTATGGCTTCGAGCCAGACATTATCATTGTCTCAGGATCGCAGACCGCCCAGCCCGACAGGATGTCTGTCCCGGGCGGAAGGTGTGGATCGTTCGCCTCCCTATCAGATGACAGAAGACAACAACGCCCCACACCGGCGCGCGCACCAGCGTCGACGTCACGCACGCCGTCGCCGACAATGACCGAAGTGGCCAGATCAAGCGACAGGAGGTCGCGCGCATACAGGATCATGCCGGGTGCCGGCTTGCGCCACGGATCATCGCGCAGATAGGCGCCCTGCCCGGCCGTCGGATGATGCGGACAGGCGAGTTCCAGATCCCACGATGCACCACCCGCCTGCCAGGCGTCGAACAACGCATCCTGAACCCGGTGAAATGCGTCCCAGTCATAGAGGCCACGTCCAATGCCGGACTGGTTGGTCACGACCACAAGCACATAGCCCGCGTCGTGAAATCGCCGTGCCGCGTCGATCGCGCCATCGATCAGTCGAATGCCTGACGGATCCGACAGATAGCCGGGATCCTCGATCATCGTGCCGTCGCGATCCAGGAACAGCGCCGGTCGCCCGGCTTCGATCGTCCCGCTGCGCTGGCACCACCAATTGCCGGTCTCGGTGAACGGCATCGGCTAGGATCCAAGCTCGTCGAGCGCCTCGCACAGGATGTGGCCAATGAGGATATGGACTTCCTGGATGCGTGCCGTGACGTCGGACGGTACAATGATCGCGATATCGGCAAGTGCGCGTGCGTGCCCCCCGTCGCGGCCAGACAGCAGGAGGCACGAAACGCCTCTGTCCCGCGCCGTCTCCATCGCCTTGAGAACGTTCGGCGACTGGCCGGACGTTGACAGCGCGATCAGAACATCGCCCGGTCCGGCAAGTCCCGCGACCTGGCGGCTGAACATGTGCTCGACGCCGAGATCATTGGCGGCCGCCGTCAGTGCCGACGTGTCGGTCGTCAGCGCGATCGCCGCCAATGCAGGCCTGTCACGCTGGAACCTGACCGTCAGTTCCGTCGCGATGTGCTGGGCGTCGGCAGCGCTGCCGCCATTGCCGCACAGCAGGATCTTGTTACCGGCCGAGAGCGCCGTCTCGCACAGCGCGATCGCGGCTTCGATGTCGGCTGCCACAGCACAACTCGCGGCAATCACATCCGCATGGGCATCGAACAGCCTCTTCACACGCTCGGACATTGATGATCCCATGACATTGACATTCCAGCCGGTTTCTTCTCACGGTCGCGCCATAGGCCGGTATGGCCACCTTATGCGTATCTCATTCTGAGTCGACGACCGTGACCCATCCGTTTCATCCGACCCTGATCGAGCGTTTCGCACGCGCCCGCCTTCTGGTCATCGGAGATGTGATACTCGACCGCTATCTTGTCGGAAAGGTCGATCGCATTTCGCCCGAGGCGCCAATTCCGGTTTTGTTGAAAGCCGATGAGCGATCCATGCTCGGGGGTGCGGCCAATGTCGCTCTGCAAATCGCCCAATATGGCGCCACCGCCGAGATCCTCGGCATTGTCGGGGAGGACGCCCGCGGCGCCGAGATCGCAAGCCTTGCCGAAGACAATGGCGTCATCGCACGATTGCTGCGCGAACCAGGGCGTCCAACCAGCGTCAAAACGCGCGTCATCGCGCAAAACCAGCAGATGATTCGGATCGATGCCGAAGATATCCGCCCGCCGGCACCTGACATCGAGCAGACGCTTCTGGCTGCGGCCGAGACAGCGATTGCCCAGGCCGACATCGTTGTCTTGTCCGACTACGCCAAAGGGGTTCTGACCGGAGATCGCGCCGGCGCCCTGATCGATCTCGCACGCAAGGCCGGCAAACCGGTTCTTGTCGACCCAAAATCGCGCGATTTTGGCTGCTACCGTCACGCCACCGCGATCAGCCCGAACGCCAAGGAAGTCACCGAGGCAACCGCGATCACCGTCACCGACAATGACAGTGCCGAAGCAGCTTGCCGCAAGGTGCTCGAGCTCTGGCCGATCGAGGCGGTTGTTCTGACGCGTGGCGGCCAGGGCATGAGCGTGCTCGGAGATGATCCGGAGATCGACCACATTCCAGCGCATCCGCCGCGCAAGCTGTTCGATGTCTCTGGCGCCGGCGACACGGCGATTGCGACGATCGCAACCGGCATGGCAGCCGGGCTGTCACTGAATGATGCCGCGCGCCTCGGCAATATCGCGGCCGGTATCGCGGTCGGCAAGTTTGGCACCGCCACGGTGTCGCTCGATGAGTTGCGCGGCGAGATCGCCGGCGATGTGGCTGGCGGCGCCATGACCTGGGACGCGGCAGCCGGCCTTGTCCGGCAATGGCAGAGCGAGGGGCATACCGTCGGCTTCACCAATGGCGTGTTCGATCTGTTGCATGAAGGGCATCTGTTCTCGCTCGAACAGGCAGCCCAGCGCTGCGACCGGCTCGTCGTCGGGGTGAATTCCGATGCCTCGACAAAGCGGCTCAAGGGTGACGCGCGTCCGATGACCTCAGAACGCGCCCGTGCCCGGCTGTTGTCAGCGCTCCGCGTCGTCGATGCGGTGGTGATCTTCGATCAAGACACGCCGTTTGAGCTGATTACGGCCGTTCAGCCCGACCGGCTGTTTAAGGGACGCGATTATTCTGTCGAGACGGTCGTCGGTCGCGAGGTTGTGGAAGCACGCGGCGGCTCTGTCGTGCTGCTGCCACTCGTCGATGGCGTCAGCACAACTGATCTCATCGGCAAGATGGGCGGCACTTGAGCCGCTTCGGACGCGAAACCGGTGCCCACTTTCGCTGAAGGCGTCGCTCTGATTTGTGACGCGCCTGCGGACGCGAAACCGGTGCCCACTTTCGCTGAAGGCGCGTTGCTCAGTGCAGGATCTGGCTCAGGAACAGCTTGGTGCGCTCGTGCTGCGGATTGTCGAAGAACGGCTCCGGCTCATTCTGTTCAATGACCTGCCCCTGATCCATGAAGATCACCCGGTTGGCGACCTGGCGCGCAAAACCCATTTCGTGGGTGACGCACAGCATGGTCATGCCGGACTGGGCGAGATCGACCATCACGTCGAGCACTTCCTTGATCATTTCAGGGTCTAGCGCGGACGTCGGCTCGTCGAACAGCATGATCTTTGGGCTCATGCACAGCGCCCGCGCGATCGCCACGCGCTGCTGCTGGCCGCCCGACAACTGGCCGGGATACTTGCCGGCCTGTTCGGGAATGCGGACCCGCTCGAGGAAGCTCATCGCAACGTCCTCGGCCTCCTTCTTGGGCATCTTGCGCACCCAGATCGGCGCCAGCGTGCAGTTTTCCAGAATGGTCAGGTGCGGAAAGAGATTGAAGTGCTGAAACACCATGCCGACCTCGCGGCGGATCTCGTCGATCTTCTTGAGATCGTTGGTGAGTTCGATGCCATCAACAACAATGCGCCCGCGCTGATGCTCCTCAAGCCGATTGATGCAGAGGATCAG
>JBCBSK010000127.1:0-10993 GCA_039819185.1 Pseudomonadota bacterium
CCGCTTCGAGTGTGATCGGCTCAAGACCGAGATTGAGGAACCGGTCGTTCTTGACATGCAGATCGACTATGTGCCCAATCCGCGCAATGAGGCGGCTGAAAACGATCTGCATGTCAAGAACGACCGGTTCCTCAATCTCGGTCTTGAGCCGATCACACTCGAAGCGGGGCTGATGCGTGAGGTCACCGAGATCGCCGAGCGTTTCGCGGCGCGCTGCGACCACAGCAAGATCCCGTGCCGTTCGGCCTGGAACAAGCGCCGGGCAGCCGAGCTTTAGCGCAGGGGGTGCCTCATCGGCTGACGCGCCAAATGCTGCGCTTGGCGCATCAGTTGCTTAGGATCTGGAGCGCGATGAGGGACACCTCGACGGTGCCGTTCATGCCATCGCCGGCATTGTTGCTCGGCCACAGGACAATGGCATCGCCGCGATCGGATGCGCTGCGCGATGGAACATCATAAGCGAAGTCGTAGAGCCTGAATTCCGAGGTCAACGGCATCACGTCCGGCACGCTCGCAGCATGTTCGATCGTTGTGTAGGCGGCTGCAAGATGGGATGCGGTGTCCTCTTGGGATTGACGTGCGATGATCCAGACGCGCACCACGCGCTGCGCGGCGCGGCGCTCGGTTCTCGCTGACAATCTGGTGGCCGCACCGCCGACGGATCCCATCAGGACCGGCGGATCGGGATTTTCGCGCGTGATCGACGCGATCCCCTGTTCCGCAGACCGTGTGATGGTCGTGCCGTCATCGGCAAAGCTGCGGAGCCGGGACAGGCCGTCCTGTGGCCGCTCCGCGTTGTAGACAATCACCAGATCATCCGGCAATTCAGAGATTGGTGCGCCCGGCAGCGCTTGTCGCGCGAGCGACGTCGCGAGCCCGGCCGCGGCCAAAACGGCGAAGCCGAAAGCGATCACGATGGTCGCAAGCTGCCAGCGACGATGCGCAAACAAAGCTGCTGGATTCCGTCCACGCGGAGTTGGCAGGGCGGTCCGAAAGACGCCTTCGCGGATTTCGCCGTTTGAGCGCGCATCAACACCTTTTGGGGGAGGGGGCTGTGCGTTGCCGAGCGGGCGGTCTGCTGGACGCGCGATCGGGGCAGCTTGCACGGCATCGGTCGCGAAAACTGGAACCGCTTGAGTGAGTTCCTGTTCGATACGTCCAATCGCCGCTTCCAGCGCTGCATGCTCGCGCTCAAGGACATCTTGCGGGGCGTCTGCACCGCTTGACTGCACCACGGTGGTCAGCTTGTCGCGAGCTCGGGCATAGACGACCGCCCGTACCGCTGCATCTGTGCGGTCCACCCGGTCGAGGGCTGCGGTCAGGATAACGTAGTAGCGCTGCTCCATGGCTGGCGCTTGTGGCAGGCTGAAGGCCTGCCATCAAGTGTCTGAGACAAAGACGCAGTCCGTCTGTGCAGTCTCATGTGGCATACTTGGCCTAGAGATCGAACTCAACTTCAGCCGACACGCGCGGGCGCAGGAAAAACTGATCCTCGAAGGTGATGGACTCGGTAAGCATCTGGCCGAGAAACGGTTTGTAAACGTAACTGCCTTCTGCCATGACCAAGAACGTGCCTTCGATCTGCAGTTCCTCTGGAATGGTCACTTGACTGCCGACCGCACGGCCTGAGGTTTTGAAGCCCTCGCTTCCCACGACAATTCCGTTGCCATCCTCGTCGATCTCGATGGAGCTCACCAAGAGTTCGATAGGGTCTGAGTCGTAAGGTGAAATCACAGCGCTAGCTGCTTCGAAGATGTTGTCCATCTCACGGCGATCAATAATGGCAGATTGGGCAACAAGATCGCCAACGGCACTGGTCATCGATGTAACCTTACGGTCAACGACGATCGCGTCAGAAAGTTCAGCACCACCAAAGTAGAGTAGCAACATCAGTGGCAAGACCAACGCGAATTCAACCGCGGATGTGCCCTTCCTATCTCGTCCCAAGCGGCGGATGAGAGATATGCCAAACTTGCTGTTTTGGGTGCGGGTCATGATGGGCCTCAAAAGGGTTCATTCCGGAACGTCGCTGTCGATGACAGGAGGCGGTTGCCGTTGGCGAGCTCACCGCGGTCGATCCCGAAGCTCGGAACCATGGTTGGCCATTCGTAGAAGACGCGTACGACGACGATGTCGCCGCCATCGCCGGGGTCGTAGCGGAAATCGTCGTCGTCAAGTTCGTTGTCACCCGTTAGGGGATCACTGAGATCGACACCGCCGAAGTTGTCGAACGTGCGCACATCAAAAGAGAGGCGCTCGCCGCAATTGAACAGCGTATCGATCCGCTGGCACAACTCGTCGCGGAAAACACCCTGCGACATACCGGCGTCTTGCACTTGACCTGTTCGGATCAGACGTGCGGTCTGGTTGACACCGTTATCCAGGACCTGGATCGCGAAGAAGACCATGGCCACTTCAATAATCGCAGTAAGAAGCGCAAAGAAGGGTAAGGCTATAAGCCCGAATTCCACCGCGGTGACCCCATCCCGATTTCTGCGAAAGCGGGATAGGCTGATCCGCCGCTGTATTGGACCAGCCGATGCTGCGGAATGTGTCGCTTGACGTTGGAAAGGCTTGAGCCAAGCCATTGCAATGCTCCAAATCGTTCTGCACGAGAAACGTGTGCTAATTTGGAGTTTTAAAACAAAACCGTTTCAGAACGGTTGAGGGTGTTGGACTAAGACAGTGAACAAAGATGGCTGCTGTTCAGGTCAAGCCAAGGAAAGCTTTATTGACTGGCGCCGCTTTGGCTGACCGACATATCGATGCGCTGCTGGGTCTGATTTCTCAAGACATCGAATGACTCTGCCTGATCTCCGACTGTAATTGTGCGCTCGCAGTTCGGAGCACACGATAGGGTCTGCCGCTGATTGCCCCGATACATCACCACAGTTCCATTGCTAGATGCCGCAACCTGTAGTACATATTCGGCAACGACATTGCTGTCGTTATCAAGAACGACAAGATTGGTCGCGCCATAGCTCTTGCCAGTCAAGATCAGCGTGTTGATATCGAACACAGCGGCATCTGCGACCATCGGATTGCCAACGATGACCGTCGTGGCAGGTACCGGCAATTTCAAGATCTCAGCACGATCCGTTTCGACACGCACGACTTCCTGGGCATTGGCCGTAAGCGGGACGCCGCTTGAAACAGTCGCAATCAAGATTGCAGCTAAGAGTGACAGTCTTGTGCGAAACATGACCGAACCTTTGTCGATGTTCCCACATCATAGTGGGCAGGGACGCGATAGACTTCGGCACTGTGCCGGTGTTGTGGTTAACAAAGTGAGAAAGATCTTCCAGCCATGACACCCTCGATATCGCCAACGAGAGGTGCCGATCTGACTCCTTGTTATACTTAGGGTGTTTGGGGAATTTGGCGCATAGAGCGTGCTCTTGCCATCCCATCAAATGCAGCCATTGCGCGAATGGCTTTGTTTACCATGCGTGTGACAACGCCAAGTGATCCTGCTTTCCTGCGATCCGATTAAACCGGTCGTAACTTGTCCGGCCTAGGGTCCATCGCAGTTCCGGCGCACGAAAGCAGAGCGGCGTTGGAGCCTTTGCAGAGAGTGAGTTAGGAGTAATAACATGCGTGAAGTTTTCAATCGTTTCGTCAAGAACGAAGACGGTGCCACCGCTATCGAATACGGCTTGATTGCTGCTGGCATCTCGGTCGCGATCGTCGTCATCGTTGGCACGCTTGGTGATGAACTGGTCGCCACTCTGACGGACGTTCAGGACGGTCTGGCGGCACGCTAAGCGCCTTACCGGACTCAAGCTTGGGTGTCGCAAGGCACCCTGCGACCGCCACGCAGTTCGCTGCGTGGCGGTTGTCGTTTGTGGTGCACGCGCTGTGCGTGCAGGGACCTCAGGCGATCGATCGCGAGCAACTCGGTTCAGAGGGTGTTTACCGCACTTTGATATCCAGGCTCGTCAATGGTGCGCGATGTGCCCGATCTCCTGGAGTATGGCAGATGATCGATCCCGTGTTGATGTTTGTGTTTCCCGCAGCGATGGCGCTGGCCGCATGCTGCGATTTTTTCACCATGACCATTCCCAACCGATTGAACCTTGTCTTCGCCGCTCTGTTTTTTCCGGCAGCCTTCTATATCGGTTTGCCGTTTGATCAGATGGCCCTGCATGTCTCAGCTGGCGCAGTCATGCTGATGGTTGGTTTTTCGATGTTTGCATTCGGGTGGATCGGTGGTGGTGATGCCAAGTTCTTCGCGGCCGTTGCGCTCTGGCTTGGTTGGGGGGCACTTGCTGAATACACCATCTACGTCGCGCTGTTTGGTGGGGCGCTAACGTTGTTCATTCTCTTTGCCCGCCGCGTTCCGTTGCCTGCGCTGCTCGGCCGCCAGGAATGGGCTGTGCGGCTACACCACTATCAAAGCGGTATTCCCTATGGGATAGCACTCGCCGGGGCTGGTCTTGTTATCTATCCTCACACTCTATGGTATAAAGCCTTCATCTTCTGAGTTGCGGATACAGTATACGTTTTATGGGTTTAGCCGTATTGGTTCTAAGGTGCACCTGCGGCTTTCGCCGAAACAGATACAACTCATTAACCATACTTTGACCATTGCCGATCAATGATCCGGACAACGGGCGTTTGGCCCCTTGGTTTTGTCTGGAGACGGATCGGTATGAACAGGGCGCGTATCCTTGTCCTTGGCGTTGCGATTGTGGCAGGCATCAGCGCTGCCTTGATGGCACGTAATCTTGGTGGCGAGCCGGAAGTGGTCACCGAGGAAGCCGAACAGATTCCGACTGTCGGCGTTCTCGTGGCCACAGGCGAAATCGAAGCTGGCAAGATTCTGGAGCCGGGCGATTTCGATTGGAACGAGTGGCCCGAGCGTAATGTCGGGTCATTGACCATCACCGAAGACCAGCGCCCGGATGCAATCAACGAGTTTGATGGCGCCATCGCCCGTACGCGCATTTTCCGTGGTGAACCGATCCTTGAAGGCAAGCTTGCCATCGCAGGGCCGGGCGGCTTTCTGTCCGCTGGTCTTGCCTCCGGCATGCGTGCGGTGGCGACGGTAATCTCCGAAGAAACCGGTGCGGGTGGGTTCATTTTGCCCAATGATCGGGTCGACGTGATCTTAACTCGACGTGAGCCGGATCCGACCAACCCGTCGGAAGAGATCTTCGTGACTGAGACAGTGCTCGAAAATGTTCGCGTTCTAGCCATTGATCAGACCATCGAAGAAGAAGGCGATACCAAGGACATTGTTGGTGACGTCGCAACTCTGGAACTTGAGCCGCGCCAGGCAGAGGTGCTCGCTCTCGCCGAACAGCTTGGCGATCTATCGCTTGCCTTGCGCAGCATTCTCGATGGCGATCCTGAAGTGAACAGGCCGACTGCGGCGGAACATCTCCTGCGTGGCGGCGGGCGGCGCGGCGGCGATGTCACGGTGGTTCGCTACGGCATTTCGACCCAGACACAGAGTGCCCCTTAGCAAACATGCCCGCGGCCAAGCGCTGCCGGGTTTGAAATGGGAAGTGACGGAGTTGATGATCATGCAGGCGCAGTTTGCATTCAATGCCCGACGCGTCGTGCTGCTGGCGATCGTAGCGATGTTTGCCGTGCTGGCGTTTTATGGTCAGGCCCAAGCGGCGGATCAACGCGTCACGGCACATGATGGTGGCAGCCAGCACATCGTGCTTGGCCTCAACAAGTCTCTCATCATCGATTTGCCCTATGATGCACGCGATGTGCTGGTCTCCAATCCGGCGATTGCGGACGCGGTGATGCGCACAACCCGCCGCGCCTATCTGATCGGCATGGAAATTGGGCAGACCAATGTGTTCTTCTTTGACGCGGCGGGCAACCAGATCGCCGGGCTCGAAGTCAAGGTTTCCCACGATCTGGCAACGCTGTCTGGGATGATCCGCCAGCATGTGCCTGATGCGGCAATCCAGCTCGATGCGGTCAACGACAACATCGTTCTGAGTGGCACGGCCCGTTCGCCTGCGGATGCGCAACGCGCCGTGGACATCGCCTCCAGGTTCGTCGACGACCCCGAAAAGGTTCTCAACACGATCGCCGTTGAAGCCGGCGAACAGGTGCATCTGCGTGTTACCGTCGCCGAAGTTCAGCGCAATGTCCTCAAGCAGCTTGGGGTCGACATTTCAGCGAGCTTCGCGACCGGGTTGTTCAATGTGTCCGGACTGAGCGAGCAACTCTTCTCGGTCAACCAGCAGTCGCCATCATCGTCCTTCTTGCGCGGTGGTTGGTCGTCTGGCGCCGACTTTGTCAATGTAACCCTTCAAGCTGCTGAGCAGACAGGACTCGTGCGCATTCTCGCCGAACCGACGCTGTCGGCGATCTCCGGCGAAAGTGCGTCCTTCCTAGCTGGTGGCGAGTTTCCGCTTC
This sequence comes from Pseudomonadota bacterium, assembly GCA_039819185.1. Taxonomy (GTDB): domain Bacteria; phylum Pseudomonadota; class Alphaproteobacteria; order Rhizobiales; family Tepidamorphaceae; genus JBCBSK01. The sequence goes on from JBCBSK010000127.1 coordinate 6,385, forward strand.
CAGTCGGCCGGGATGAAGATGGCAACATCCTGATCGACTTCAAGGAATTCGGAGTCTCACTGTCGTTCACGCCTGTCGTTCTTGCCGAGGAGCGGATCAGCCTGCGCATTGCGACCGAGGTGTCGGAACTGACCGAGGAAAACAGCCTTGTCTTTGGCGCTCTCCCGGGCGGCCGTGACATCAGCATACCCGGCATCCAGACTCGACGGGCTGACTCGACGATGGAACTGCCGTCAGGTGGATCGATGGTGATGGCCGGGCTGATCCAGCAGAACCAGCGCCAGATCGTCAACGGTGTCCCGGGCCTGCGCGATATTCCGGTCCTTGGCACATTGTTCCGCAGTCGCGACTTTCTCAACCAGGATACGGAACTCGTTGTGATCGTAACGCCTTATCTCGTGAATCCGGTTGCGCGTGATGAACTCGTCAAGCCAACCGAGAATCTCGACCTGGCGTCCGACCCGTCGACCATTCTGCTCGGGCGTTTGAACCGCATTTATGGCGTCGCGGGTTCCGAGCCACGCGGCCGCTATACCGGCCAATTCGGCTTCATCATCGATTGAGTGGCGTTAAGGTGGGAAGGGTTTGACAATGTCTGCAGGTCTCACAAGGGCGCGCGCCGGCCGCACAGTCCGCGGCAAGGCTGCGATTCTCGCCAGCGTCGCGATGGCCGTCATGGTCGCGGCTTGCGCCAAGGACGAGCGGCCGATCGGGACGATCCCGCTTAGCTATGAAGACCGCCATCCAATTGCTGTTGGCTATTATCCGGAAGTGCTCGATGTCGCGCTTGACGGGCAAGTAGCCACGCTACACCCCGGCGATCGCACCGCCGTATACGGTTTTGTTCGCCGCTATCGCAACGAGGGTGAATCGGCTCTGCATGTGCACCTTCCGGCGGGCTCAGGAAACGAGCATGGCAGCCAGGCGATCGCGCATGAGATCCGCGAGATCGCACGTCAGGAAGGTATTCCTGGAAATCTGGTTGTGGTGCAGACATACCACGCAGGTGGTCGAGCCGTTGCACCGATACGCCTGTCTTTCTCGAAGTTACAGGCTGAAGCGTCGCAATGTGGCTTCTTCCCAAGCGACATATCCGGCGATCACCAGAACCGCGACTACGAGAACTTCGCTTGCGCCCAGCAGAACAATCTTGCGGCCATGCTTGACGATCCGCGTGATCTGCTCGGTCCGCGTGGCAACGTCCCGCGCGACAGCGAACGCCGCCGTGACATGTTCGACAAGTGGCGCACCGCTCAGGATACCTCGACCCAGTATCAGGACGCCAATGAGGCGAGCGCGAGTGAGGTTGGCGAATAATGTCAAACGTTGCCATCGATACGCGGCGTGAACCGGGTTTCGCGGAGGTTGCCGAGCAAGGCGAAGGAGGCGGCGGTTTCATTCCGCCGCTGCCGCGCATTTCCATTCAAGCCTTCTGCGAAACGCCTGATGTTCAACGCACGCTCGCCGAAGCATCGAGCGACCGGCGGGCCCAGCGCGCACAAGTCACCGTGCAGATGGGCGGCATCGGTGCTGCAATCGAGTTCTACGAGGAAGCGCCGACGCCAAATGTCATCATCGTCGAAAGCATGGCGCCCGGCGCGAGCCTGCTCGACAATCTCGATCACCTCGCAATGCATTGTGATGCTGGCACGCGGGTGATTGTCATCGGCCATGCCAATGATGTTCTGCTCTACCGTCAGCTCATGCAGCGCGGCGTTAGCGACTATCTCATCGCGCCCATTTCGACTCGCGACGCCTTATCCGCGCTCGGCAATCTCTATGCAGCGGAAGATGCCGCACCACTTGGGCGCACGATTGCCTTTGTCGGGGCAAAGGGTGGCGTCGGAGCGTCGACGATCGCCCACAATATTGCATGGTCGATCAGCCAAGATCTTCGCAAGAATGTTGTGATTTGTGATCTCGATCTCCCTTTTGGCACGGCGGGGCTTGATTTCAACCAAGACCCCGCCCAAGGCGTCGCGGAAGCGGTGTTTTCGCCGGACCGTCTCGACGAAAACTTCATCGACCGCCTTCACGCCAAGCTCTCCGACAGGCTGAGCCTCATGGCCGCGCCCGCGACACTTGATCGCGAATATGATTTCGACGGTATGGCGTTTGACTCGTTGATTTCCCTGGTGCGTCGCCAGGTGCCTTGTGTCGTGCTTGATGTGCCACATGTCTGGACGGCCTGGGCCAAGCAAACTTTGATCGCGGCGGATGATGTCGTTGTGGTTGCCGCGCCCGATCTTGCCAATCTGCGCAATGCCAAGAACCTGATCGACCTTTTGACTGCGGCTCGGCCAAATGATCGACCGCCGTTTCTGGTTCTCAATCAGACCGGCATGCAGAAGCGGCCCGAGATCCAGCCGCGCGATTTTGCGAATGCACTGTCGGTCGAACCGACCGCCATCATCGGCTTTGACGCGCCACTGTTCGGGATGGCGTCCAACAACGGCCAGATGATCGCCGAGGCCCAACCTAAGGCGAAGCCGGCCGAGATTTTCCGTGATTTGGCTGAGGTCCTGATGGGCCGCGCGGAGACGCGCAAGACAAAGAAATCTCCGTTGCAGCCACTGCTTGACAGGTTGAGGCGCAAATCAGGCGACAACGAGTAACGATATGTTCGGAAAGCGCGGCACCACGCAAGACGAGGGTCCTTCGGGGCAGCCAGCACCGCTAGCGACACCCGCGTCGGCGTCTGAAACTGCTGTGCCGCAGACCATGCCGGCACAGCAGCCCACGCCTTTGCCGCAGACTGTGGAGCAGACCGCAGCACCAGCGCAGCCGTTGTCCGCTCCGCCACCAAGCTCGCAACCGGCCGCGCCGCAGCCGGTATCGATGCCTGCCACGCCGCCCATGCCTGCGTCAGTACAACCACAACCAGCGCCGATACCGCCTGCAACGGGAGGCAATTCGCGACGGTCTGAGACTTACTACGACACAAAGACACAGATCTTCTCCGCGCTGATCGACGCGATCGACCTGTCGCAATTGGCGCGCATGGACCCCGAGACCGCGCGCGACGAAATCCGCGACATTGTCAACGAGATCATCGCGATCAAGAAGGTCGCCATGTCAATCGCCGAGCAGGAGGAACTGCTTGACGACATCTGTAATGACGTCCTTGGTTATGGACCGCTCGAGCCGCTTTTGGCCCGCGACGACATCGCCGACATCATGGTCAACGGCGCTGAGACGATCTACATCGAAGTTGAAGGCAAGATCCAGAACACGCCGGTCAGGTTCCGGGACAACGCCCAGCTTCTGAACATCTGCCAGCGCATCGTCAGCCAGGTTGGCCGCCGCGTCGACGAGGCAAGCCCGATCTGTGATGCGCGCTTGCCTGACGGCTCTCGTGTCAACGTCATCGTCCCGCCGCTCGCGATCGACGGGCCGACGATGACCATTCGTAAGTTCAAGAAGGACAAGCTGACCCTCGAGCAGCTTACCAAGTTCGGCTCAATCTCGCCGGAAGGTGCCACGATCCTCGAGATCATCGGCAAGAGTCGCTGTAACACGATCATTTCAGGCGGCACGGGCTCAGGCAAGACGACGCTGTTGAACTGTCTGACGCGCTATATTGAGGAAGACGAGCGCATCATCACATGTGAAGACGCCGCCGAACTGCAGCTTCAGCAGCCGCATGTTGTCCGTCTTGAAACGCGGCCGCCAAACCTCGAAGGGTCGGGTGAGGTCACAATGCGTGATCTTGTCAAGAACTGCCTGCGCATGCGCCCAGAACGCATCATCGTCGGCGAGGTGCGCGGACCCGAGGCCTTCGATCTGTTGCAGGCAATGAACACCGGCCACGACGGCTCTATGGGCACGTTGCACGCCAACAGCCCGCGAGAGGCGTTGTCGCGTATCGAAGGCATGATCACGATGGGCGGCTTCAACCTGCCAAGCCGCACTATTCGTGAAATGATCGTTTCCTCAGTCGATATCATCGTCCAGGCGTCCCGCCTGCGAGATGGCTCGCGGCGGATTACCCACATCACCGAGGTGCTCGGTACCGAAGGCGAGGTCATCACCACCCAAGATCTCTTCGTTTACAAGATAGATGGTGAGGATGCCAAAGGTAAGATCATTGGCCGACATCAGTCGACTGGTATTGCCCGGCCGGCGTTCTGGGATCGGGCGCGATACTACAGTCAGGAAAAGCGGCTAGCGGCTGCTCTCGATGCCGCTGAGGTCAGCGAAGATGGTGGATCGGGGCTCTGACCGTGGGTGCAGATCTTCTCACGCTGATCGCGCTTGTTGTAATGACTGCAGCGTGCGCTGCTGGCATCGCCTGGGTCTTCATCGCTCCCCATCTTACGGGCGAGGCTCGAGCTGAAAAGCGTTTCAAGACGGTTCGCGACACAGCGCCATCTCGCCCGATCCGCGGAGCTCAAGTGCAGGGTCGCGAGGGAGGAGGCGCCAAGCGCAAACAACTCGAGGAAACGCTCAAGGACCTTGAGAAGCAGAAGAAGCAGATGAATCGGACGCCCCAGCTAAGGCCTGAACGCTGCAGCCGCTTCGACAGTGGCGGCCGATTCATCTGCTTCTTCTGCTTCTCAAGGTCCTTGAGCGTTTCCACGAGTTGTTTGCGCATGGCGCCTCCTCCCTC
>JBCBSK010000128.1:0-10689 GCA_039819185.1 Pseudomonadota bacterium
TTCGAGAAAAGGGCCGAGACCACGCAGATGCCGTCGGCGCCGGCAGCAATGACATCCGCTGCCTTGGCTTCCGTAATGCCGGCGATCGCCGCGATGGGCATGTCCGCGCGCCTGGCACGCATGTCCGCGGCCAGACTGGTAAGACCCGAGAGCCCGACCGGCGGGTCAGGATTGTCCTTGGTCGTCGTCGCGAACACGCCGCCAATCGCGGCATAGTCGATCAGCCCGATCGGCGCGTCGCGGACATGGTTGGCGGTCTTGATCGTCAGACCGATGACGGCACTCGGACCGAGGGCGGCGCGGGCATCCGCGATGGCCATATCGTCCTGGCCGAGATGGATACCATCAGCCTCAACCTCGCGTGCAACATCGACCCGGTCATTGATCAAGACGGGCACACCTGTCCCGGCACAGGCGGACACAAGGTCACGCGCCAGGCGAACGACTTCGGCGTCATCACCGGTCTTCCAGCGCAGCTGCAGCAACGTCACCCCACCGTCGATCACCGCACGAGCCGCAGCAATCGGGTCCGTGCCCGTAAAGCTGTCGATGTCGATCAGCGCATAGAGCCTTACATCGAGTTTCATGCCCGCACCTCGATCCGGGCTTCAGCCTGGACATCGACCTCGCGAAGGCTTGCGATGCGATCGATCAGCCCCACCGCGAAACCGCCCGGCGCGGCCGCAAGACGTGCCGCTTGTTCGGCGGCCACACCCATCCAGACCAGCGCCGTGACCGCGGCCAGTATCGGATCTGCCTCGACCGCGCGGCAGGCCGCGGTAAGGGCAGCACCAGCACAACCGGTCGCCGTGACCCGCGACAGGAGCGCATGACCATTAGCGATCTCGACAACACGATGGCCGTCAGTGACATGATCCGTTGTACCCGTCACCGCAACGACCGAGCGTAGCGCCACGGCCAACGCGCCCGGCAAGGGCTCCAGATCACGCGCGCGGCACAGACTGTCGATCTCGCCCGGATTGCCACGCAGAACAGATGGCCGCGCTCGTGCAATCTCAAGCGCGAAAGCGCAGCGCCCGGGGCTTCTGTCCGCCATCACCGGATCAAGCACAAAGGGAATCTCGCCTTCCTTGGCCATGTCGATCGCCGTCTCGATGCCAACTCGACGAGCGGCGTCGAGAGTGCCGAGATTAACGGTCAGCGCACCGGCGCCTGAAACAAAATCCGCAACCTCTTCAGCAGATGATGTCATGGACGGCACAGCACCCGCCGCCAGCAGTAGGTTGGCGGTGAACGCTTCTGCGACGGAATTGGTGATGACGTGAACACGCGGCGCCTGCTCGCGGACGCGGGCGATGGTACGCGCGACCGTCTCGGACGTGATCTGATGCTGGCTCATGCGGTTCCGTTCCAGGCCCCTTTCGGGCCAAACAGCGAGAAAACGCTTTTGGAAGGAGCGGAACGTGGCGGCCGGAGCCGGTCACTCGTTCCCTCCGCCGGCGTGATCCGGATCAGGTTCAATGGGTTGGCAATCGCCTCTCAGTCCGGTCATGCTTGCCGGACACCCCAACGAGTTCTAATCATCACGTAGCGCCGCGCCTGCCCGTTGGCAAGCCCGGCCTTTAAGATGATCCATGGAGCCGGCGGATGACGATCAACTATGAGGCCGAATACAACAATCGGGCGCGTGTGCCCGAACATGAAGAGATCTTCGCGCGCTGGGCCTCGGATGCGGACGCCTATCGCGCTCAGGCGAATTGTGACCTCGATCTCGCCTATGGCGATGCCGAGCGCCAGAAGGTGGATGTGTTCCATCCCAACGGCACGGCATCACAAGACGCACCGCTGATCATGTTCATCCATGGTGGCTATTGGCGCTCGCTTGACCGGACGGTCTTCAGCCACCTCGCCAAGGGGCTGAACGCACATGGGTTTTCGGTAGCTCTGCCATCCTACACGCTTGCCCCGGATGCATCTGTGCAGCAGATCATCGATGAAATGGTCGCCTGCACGCGCTTCCTCCATAACCGGCATGGCAAGAAGATCGTCGCATCGGGCCATTCGGCCGGCGGCCATCTCGCGGCCTGTCTGCTGGCGACGGATTGGCCGAAGCTCGATCCCGGCCTTCCCGCCGATCTGGTATCATCCGCGCTGGCAGTATCAGGCGTGTTCGACCTTAGGCCGCTGATCCATACCACCAACAACGATGCGCTGAAGCTTGACGAGGCTATGGCGGCCCGCGTCAGTCCGATCCTGTGGGAGGTACCCAAGGCTCGCACCATGCATCTTCATATCCTTGTCGGAGGTGCCGAGAGCCATGAATTCATCCGCCAGAGCAAGGACATGGCCGAGCGCTGGGCCGCTCAGGGTGCGAAAACCGCCTATCACGAGACGCCTAGCGCCAACCATTTCACCGTGATCGACGCGTTGGCAGACGCCGGCAGCCCGTTGACACAGGATCTCTCATTGCTTGCCAACCACGTGGCTGGCTGAGATCGACGCATACTCAGGCCATTCCGTTCCGGCCCCAATCGTAGAGAGACCAGATGATCCCTTTTTTCGTTCAGATCAAATGCCATCTCGGCAAGGCCTATGACGTCGCCAGCGCTCTGGCCGACTCCGAGATTGCCTCGGAAATCTACTCCACCGCCGGTGAATTTGACCTTCTGGTCAAGTTCTATGTCGATGAAGGCGCCGATATCGGCCATTTCGTCAACCAGAACGTCCACGGCATCGAGGGCATTCGCGACACGCTCACGACAATCACGTTCAAAGCGTTTTGAGGGACTGTCGATAAGTCCGCATACAGGCGTTCAAGGTCAGGCGGCGTCGGCAATCATCGCGTCCAATACAGCCATCAGAGCCTTTGAGGCCTTCGCATCGAGACCCGCTGGGTGTGGTGGCGCGAACCGCCCGGCATCATTGTCGAAATACGCACCCGTATGGGACGCGAAATCACCGGCCAGAGCAGCACGCCGCAGGATATCCGCGCCGATGCGCAGATCGTTACCGGGAACGCCAAATCCTTCCTTGACCATCTTGCTGGCAAGCAGGGAGCCGGGATTGACCGCGATCACCAACGGGCCATCCGGCAGTTCGGCCGCAAGCGCGCGGGTCCACATGGTGATTGCCAACTTGCTTTGGGAATAGGCGGCCATGTCCTCAAGTTGCTTCTCGCCTTTCAATGCGGCGAGATCGACAGGTGCTTGCGCCGCCGATGACAGGTTGATGATCCGTCCGGACGTGCCCATCGCGGAAAGCAAATGCCGCGTTAGAAGATAGGGTGCGATGGTGTTGACAACGAACCGGACATCAAGTCCGTCCGGCGTCACCGGACTTGGGGATTTAAGGACGCCGGCATTGTTGATCAGCACGTCGATCTTGTCGTGTTGCGCGGTGACAGACTTGGACAAGGCGATGACGTCCGACAGGTTGGAGAAGTCCGCGATATAGATACCAGCCTTCGCGGGCAGCGCGGCTGTCGCGGCCTCAAGCTTGGCCGGATTACGGCCATGCAAGAGAACGTTATGTCCCTCCTCCGACAGCAGTTTTGCCGTCTCTAGACCGATTCCATCGGTCGCACCGGTGATCAGAATCGTCTTTGGCATGAAATGTTCCTTAGCTCTCGAAGTCCGGCAGAATGTCATCCGCCAGACGGTTCATCGTTGTTTCGATATCGGCGCGGTTGAACCTCAGGTTCAGCGCAACATGGTTCACGCCGATCTCTCTAACGGCATCCAGATAGGCGTGCAGATGCCGCACGCCTGACCGGAAACCGAGATGGATCGGCTGGGGCGGTGTGTCCGGATCATCGGTCAGATCGATGTAAAGCGATTGGGTCACTGGCTTGTTGGGTTGGCCGAGTGCGGCGATACGCTGGCGATAGTCTGCGATCGCTCGCGCTTGCGCTGCCGGGTTGCGTGGATAGGTGATCCAGCCATCGCTCTGCTCGGCGACCCAGTCCGGAGGTTGCTGGCTGCCGCCGGTGACAAGCATTGGAAGTTTGCCGCCCGTCGGCTTGGGCAGCATGTCCATACCGCTCGGACTGCCGTGGCCGTTCTCGAAGGCCGGATAGTTGTCGGCCATGCGGCGGATATAGGCGAACCCCTCGCGGAACCGGGCGCCGCGATCGTCGAACGTCCTGTTCATCGCCGGATATTCTTCCGGTCGATCGCCCGACGCCACACCCAACAGCAGCCGTCCCCCGGACAGAACATCGGCGCTCGCTGCCGCCTTGGCGACATGGGCAGGATGGCGCAGCGGCAGGATGATGCTGGCCACGCCAAGTGCAATCCGTTGAGTCCGGCCCGCGAGAAGGCCGAGATAAACGAACGGATCGAACACCTGCCCGGTATCGCCGAAAGATGGCACATTGAACGGCACGTCGCGGAGCCACAGCGCTGCAAAGCCAAGTTCTTCGGCTAATTGCACCCGCTCAAGGTGGCGCGCCATTGTCGGTATCGGACTTTGTGCATACGCCTCAAGCGGCACGACCAGGCCGAGACTGAGCCGCCCCGGTTTGTAGATGGCGTCGAACGCCTTATTGATCGGTTGGAAGTCCACACCATTGGCCTTCTTGAGCATGTCACACGTCCTCCGATGAGACTGCCTCGGCGGCGAAACGACCTCAGGCGAGGCCGTCCGTGCCTTCAATCACGAAGTGGTAGCTGGTCGAGCCTGCGGAGCGCGCGTCGAGATGCGGCTTGTAGTCCGGATCGTTCATGAAGTTCCTCACCGCATCCTTCGACGGCCATTCGAGGATGATCCGAAGGGCTGCGGGCTGGACCTCGCCTTCCACCTGCTCGTGATTTGCGGTGCGGGCGAGATACCTGCCGCCATGTTTTGCAACGAGTTGGTTGGCGGCCGGCAGATAGTCGGGGATCCAGTCTTCTATGGTCGGAGTAACGGCAAGAACGGAATAGTAGGTCATTAGTTTCTCCTGGAATACGGCACGTGACGGCCACGGTTGGTCTGTGGTTCTCGGCATCAAATAAGCCTTGAAAAAATTCTATAAAGCCGCAAAAAATGGGATCAGAATTCGGGTTTCGAATATAATCAAATGGACACTGACAGCCTCCGCCTATTCGTTCTGGCTGCTGACAAGCTGAACATCAGCGCTGCCGGACGCGATCTTGGTATGGCGCCAGCGGTTGCGAGCGCCAGATTGGCGAAGCTCGAGACATCGCTCGGAGCCGATCTTCTGCACCGTTCGACGCGCAAAGTGTCGTTGTCCCTGGAGGGGGCGGACTTCCTGCCTTATGCCAAGGAGATCTTGGCACAGGAACGCGCCGCGCGGGCGGCACTGGGGCAAGAAGGTGCTGAGGTAACAGGCAGGCTGCGCTTCACAGCTCCCAGCACCTTCGCGCAGCTCTACATCGTGCAGCTTCTGCCGATGTTTCTAGACCAGCACCCTGGGATCAGCCTCGATCTGCACCTGTCCGATACCCGGCTCGATCTGATCGAAGGCAGTTTCGACTTAGCTCTGCGCAACGCTGCCCTCGAAGACACGAGCCTGAAGGGGCGCAGGCTGGCCGATGACACGCGCATCCTGTGTGCCTCACCGCGGTATCTTGATGAACATGGCGTTCCGCACTCACCGGGGGATTTGCTGAAACACCATTTGGTGGCCTTCAAGGACCTGTCTCCGAAGCGGTTGCGTCGATCGGACGGTCAAAAAGCCGAGTTCAATCCGAAACAAGCCGCATGCAGGTTGGTTCTCGACGATGGCCTGAGCCTGAAGCGGGCGACCGAGGCCGGCGCCGGCATTTCGATGAATTCGCTGTGGAGCGTCCACCGCGAGCTCAAAGACCGCACCCTGGTGCGGGTCCTGCCGGACCACGAGGTCGACGACCAGACTGTCCTTTGGCTCGTCTACCCGCAGTCGAATGTGCTGTCCCCCAAAGTGCGGGCATTCATGGACTTTCTACTTGAACAGATCGGTCGTTCTCCGCCTTGGCTTGAGGTGACGTGACCTTGACACGCAGAGACTGGCACGCAGGCGCGATTGTCGGAACGCGCCATCACCATCTCCGCCAACCTCTGCCAAAGGCGCATCACTCTGGCGCGTCGAGCACGCCCGTCTTGAAGACCAGCCCCGCGGCAACCGCCCCGATCGTTGGTGCGACGATGAACAGCCAGAGCTGCGACAGAGCCGTGGGGCCCGCAAAAAGCGCCGGTCCGATGGAACGGGCCGGATTAACCGAAACGCCTGTGACATTGATACCGACAAGGTGAATGACGACGAGCGCAAGGCCGATCGCGAGACCCGCCATCGCCGCGGGAGCAGCCGACCCGGTCGCACCGAGAATGACCACCATGAAGAGGAAGGTCGCGACAACCTCGAACACGAAGGCCGACACAAGCGAATACTCGCCGAGATAGCCCGCGCCCCAGCCGTTCTGCCCCAATCCATCGGCGGCGACACTGTAATCGGCGTTGCCGCTGGCGATGACCAGCAATACGGCTGCCGCGACGATGGCGCCGGCGATCTGGGCGATGATGTATTTCAGAGCCTGCGGCATCTCCATGCGGCCGGCCGCCACCATGCCGAGCGAGACGGCGGGATTGATGTGGCATCCAGAGACAGCCCCAATGCCGTAGGCCATCCCGATCAATGCCAGGCCAAAGGCGAAGCTAATCCCGGTCAAGCCGATATCCGCTCCGGCCAAGACGGCCGCACCGCAGCCGAACAGCACCAGCGTGAACGTTCCCAGAAACTCGGCAACCAGCTTGTTCATGTCGTGTCCTTCTCATGCGGGAAGTCGGTTGCAATCAGCCCAAGACTCGTGTCGTAGAACGATAGCGTGCGATGTCAATATCCCACCGGCTCGGCCTGCAGATGGCGACGCCGATAGGCATCACTGGTCACCGGCAAACCCCGTTTCAGCACCTTTCAACGCCGGGATGAACGTGCAGACAATCCGCGTTGGGACCTCGGCAGAAAAATCGAAGCGATCGCCCTTCTGAGCTGTCCACATGCTGCCCGGCTCAAGAACGTATTACGCCCCGTTCGACAGGTCTTCGATCGTTCCGCGCCCCTCGATGCAATAGCCGATCTCGATAAGATTGTCGTAGCCATAGGTCTGTTTCGGCCCCGGCGCCAACACGATATCGGTCACGGTGACCCCGATGCCATCATCTTCTAGGAGAAACCGGGTCGTCTCATATGTGTCGTGCTTTATGTGACGCGACGATCCTGCAAGATCTGCTTTCCTTATCATTCCAAGCGCCATGACAGCCTCCTCGGTCACACCATCCAAGCATCAAAGTCCACCCTCGTATCCTGAAACGATATCGCGCGCATGAGATTCGGCCAGGTTCTGCAGATAGCTGAAAATTGATGTAGTTTTTGCGTTGACGCGATGTCGAGCGCTGGCATCTCCCGGCACGGGACCTTAAGAGACGCCCATGACGCGCGTTGCAGATACGATCGCCCAGCGGCTTGCGGAGGCCGGCTGCCGCCATGCTTTCGGCATACCAGGCGGTGAAGTCCTGGCAATGATGCAAGCACTCGACGCGGCCGGGCTAAAGTTCACGCTGTGCAGGCATGAGAACGCCGGCGGCTTCATGGCCGAGGGCGCCTGGCATGCGACCGATGCACCGGGTGTTCTGCTCGCCACGATCGGCCCGGGCGTTGTCAATGCGGTGAATGTGATTGCCAACGCATTGCAGGATAGGGTGCCGCTGATCGTCTTGACCGGCTGCGTCGACGCGCTCGAGGCCGAGACCTATACGCACCAGGTGTTCGACCACCAGGCGGTGCTGCGCCCCCTGGTCAAGGCGAGCTTCAAGGCCGCCCCCGACACCGCGGGGATCATCGCCGACAAGGCGATCGCGATCGCGCTCGACGGCCAGCCGGGCCCGGTCCATATCGACATCCCGATCGGTGCTGCCGAAGCCGAGATGACCGGGCCGGTCCCACGCCGGACGCGGCCTGCGCCGGTTGCCCCGCCACCTGGACCGGATTTCGACCGCGCGGTCAGCCTGATCCGGGCCGCGCAGCGCCCGCTGGTCATCGCCGGCGTCGATGCCGTGACCGAGCACGCCGGGGACGCTGTTGCGGTCTTCTGCCGCCACCTGTCGGCACCATTGATCACGACCTACAAGGCCAAGGGGCTGATCGACGAGCGCGATCCCCTGTCGCTCGGCGGACACGGCCTGTCGCCGAAATCCGACGTGATCCTGAAGCCGCTTTTGGCCGAAACCGATCTGATCATGCTCGCAGGCTATGACCCGATCGAAATGCGGCCCGGCTGGCGCGACCCTTGGCCGGAGGGAACCGAGGTCATCGAGATCGCGGCGGTCCCCAACACCCATTATATGCATCAGGCGACTTTGGCCTTCACGGCAGCCGTCGGCCCGACGTTGGACCTGTTGCGTGGCGCCACCGACGCCAAGACAGGTTGGCCCGACAACCGCCCCGCCGAGATCCGTCAGGCACTTGCCGACGCCTTCACCGCCCCAAGCTCCTGGGGGCCGCATCAGGTCTTCGACACGCTCCGCCAAAACTTGCCTCAAGATACTGTGATAACAGCGGATTCCGGCGCACACCGTATTCTTTTGAGCCAGATGTGGCCCTGTTACACCCCGCGCTCGCTCTTGCAATCGTCTGCACTCTGCACAATGGGCTGCGCGGTGCCACTGGCCGCCGGTCATGCCATCGCAGCTCCAGACACGCCGATTTGCGCCTTTATCGGCGACGCCGGGCTCGAAATGACGCTCGGCGAACTCGCGACGCTGCGCGAGGAGCGCCTGCCGGTCCTCGTCGTCGTGCTGGTCGATGACAGCCTCGCCCTGATCGAACTGAAGCAGCGCAACGCGCAGCGGCCCAATCTTGGCGTCGACTTTACCGGCAGCGACCTGCCAGCCGTTGCCCGCGCGCTCGGCGGACATGGCGCCTGGATCGACGACACGGAGACATTGCGGGCAGAAGCGATAGCCGCCTTCGACCGCGACACGTTCACCCTGCTTGCCTGCCGGATCGGCCGGCGCGCCTATGACGGAACCTTCTAGGATCTAGTCCCAGGACCCCCCGACAATGCCCAATCAGATCGCCGCCAAAGCCCCGCGTGACCTCAGGCTCGACTTCTTCCGCGGCATCGCGATGATGATCATCCTGATCGTCCACACGCCGGGCAACAAATGGTCCTGGTATGTGCCGGCCGCCTTCGGCCATTCTGCAGCGAACGAGATGTTCATCTTCATCTCAGGGTTCGCCAGCGCGCTCGCCTTCGGCGTCATCTTCACCCGCCATGCCTGGTGGATCGGCGCGGCGCGGGTCTATCAGCGCATGTGGGAGGTCTATTGGGCCCATATCGGCCTGTTTCTCGTCGTCGCCGTCATGGTCGTCGTCGGCGCCAATATGACCGGCATCGACTATGTCGGAAAGCTCAATCTCTGGCACTTCTTCAATGACACGCCGACCAATCTCGTTGGTCTGTTCACGCTGACCTATGTGCCGAACCTGTTCGACATCCTGCCGATCTATCTGGTGATGCTGGCGATGTTGCCCTTTGTGGTGGCCGCCTATCGCATCCATCTCGGCTGGGCGTTTGCGCTCGTGCTTGCGGTCTATCTCCTCGCCTGGGGCCATCTTGTCCCCGGGGCAAACATGGTTGCCGGTGCCGCCGGCTTTCAGTTCCCGGTGAACCTGCCGGCGGAGCCATTCAGCGCGCGCGAATGGTTCTTCAACCCGTTCGGCTGGCAGCTCTGCTTCTTCATGGGCTTTTTCTTCGGGATGAAGTGGATCCATCCGCCGGCCTGGAACCAGCGCTGGCTGATCATCGCGTGCATCGTGATCGTCATCGTGTCCTATTTCCTGAAGCGCGCGCGCCATTGGGAACTCGAAATCCTGCTCGATCCCGCTGTGCGTGACATCTTCTTCCCCGAGGGCCAGCGATCGGCGCTCTATTGGATGCGGATGGTCCATTTCTTCGCGCTGGCCTATCTGGTCCTGTCCTTCCTCGAACACCGGAAACATTGGCTCGAACACTGGGTGTTCCGTCCGTTCGTGATCGTCGGGCAGGCGTCGCTGCCGGCCTTCCTTGCTTCCATCGCCTTCGGCCGCGTGATGGGCATGGCGCTCGACCAGACAGAGCTTCTCTCGGCGCCGGAAGGGGTTGATCCAGCCGTTTGGGTCAATGAGACAAGCCGCAGCGATTTCTGGCTCGCAGTCGTCAACATCTCAGGCATGATCGCGCTGGTGCTGTTCTGCCGCATGATGGTGTTCTTCAAGAGAAAACCCTGGACCAAGCGCGGCGACAAGGGCGCAGCGATGGACAAGGCGCAGGAAGACGCGGCTCTGGCAAATGCGGACCGCGCGCCGAACGAAGCGGTCATGCCTGCCGAGGCGTCAGGGTCACCGAAGCCGCCACGGCCAGCCGGCGCGCCGGCGGAGTGAGACATTTATCGAGAGAAGCGATAGGAAATCTCTGAGGCAGCGACGAGATGGTCGAACAGTTTAGTGCATGGCTTGGCATCAGCCCAATCCTACTATTTGGGTTGGCCGCATTTTGGATCGGCGATGGACTCGTCTCAACAGCATTTCGCAACGACATCTCACGTTCGATTGAGCGCGCCGCCAAGTCACAGCACCCTCTTCTGTGGTTGATGTTGATAGAAAGGCTTGTTGATCGCATTTTTGGGCAAAATAGCCTCACCTTTCGATGCTTCTTCTTATGAACAAACATGAGAAGAAGCATCGAAAGGTGAGGCTATTTTGCCCAAAAA
>JBCBSK010000129.1:0-10496 GCA_039819185.1 Pseudomonadota bacterium
AAAATTGGGTGAGCCGAAGAAGGCGTCATCGAAGCCATCGCCATTGAAGTCACCTCCGCCTGAGAGGTATTGGCTGATGGTATCAAGGAACGATGTGCCGTCGATGCGGTAGCCGTTGGTGCCGTCGAGATTGGCGAGTCGGAACACATCTCCAAAGGTCGATTGCGGCCGGGCTGTAGGTTCGACCAGAGACAGTGTGACGGTTGCGGTGCTTTCGAGGCCGAAACTGTCGGTGACCGTGTAATCGAAGCTGATGCTATCGCCCGGTGCGCCGGTCGTGCCGTCATGAATGAACTGCAGTTCCTCGGTGCCGGTGGCCTCGTCGACGACCACGGCGACAACGCCACCATCGATGTTCAGCGGCTGGTCGCCATTGAAGTCCATGCCATCGACGGAGTTGATCTTCAGTGCTCCCTCGGCATCGGTGTCGTTGTCCAAGACATCAATGATCGCAGCTCCGCCGAACACGACCCCGTCAACATCGTCTTCGGCAACCGGTGCCGTGTTGGACGACTGAACCAGATCAAGCCGGACAGAGGCGGTGTCGCTGCGGCCGTTTCCGTCATTGATCTGATAGCTGAATTCGATGACCTGACCCGGCTGCAGCAAGAACCCCGGGTCGATCGCGACCTCGTTGCCGTCGAAGATCAGTGCGAAATCACCGAACTCCACGGGGCTGAACGCTTCTCCCACGGCTTCACGGGTAACGCCGTTGTAGGTTACCGAGGACAGATTGATCGCGCTTGGCCCGAAGGATGTGTCATTGCCGAGAAGATCGAGGGTTGTCGTGGCTTGCGTCAGGTCAACCTCGAACCTGTCATCAGCGGCGATCGGGTCTTCTCGGTCAAGATTGACCGTGACGGTGGCCGTTTGCTCCTCTCCGCCGGCATCACGGACGGTGTAGGTGAACGTGACTGGCTCGGGGATCTCGAGACCGATGGAATCAACGATAAACCCCTGGCGGTCTCCCGTGATCTGGAGTGTAGCGACGATGGCGCCGTCTGGATCGGTCTTGATCTGAAGGAATTCCCCGGGCCACAAATCGATGCCATTTACTCCAATAATTTCAAGAGGCTGATTGCTTCCGTCGACGCCTGACGTGTCATTCTCCAAGACGGAGATGAGCGTGGATTCCGGGCCAAGCAGGCTGTCGGACAAGCTGGCGGTGTCGTCGGCGACATAGAAAACCGGCTCGGGATCGGTCTGAGGCGCAGACAGATCGAAGACCACCGTTGCAGGATCGGTGTCGCCCTCGTCATCGGTGATCTCATAGGTGAACTGCACCGAGCCGGAAACACCCGGTAACGGCAGGAACGTTAGGGCGCTGCTACCGTTTTCGAGCGAAATCGTCCCGGCCTGAGTCGTGGTCGGCTGACCGTTGACCGCAAAGAAGATTGGGACCTCTTGGAGGTCCGTGCCTCCATTGATGCCGGTGATCGTTACCGTGCCGCCGTCCGGATCGCTGTCGTTCTGCGTGACAAACAATGGCGTCGCGCGATCGTTCAATACGGTGCTGAGATCATCGTCCTCGGCAATGGGCGACTGTTCAGGAACGGCAATTGCTTCATACGAGAAGGCAAGCTCGATGATGTCGCGATCGTCTTGCTGTTCAACCATGAAGCTGAAATCGAAGAGCGGTTCATTGGGGGTCTGTGTTGAGATCTCAACAGAGCCCGCAGCCGATCCGTCGGCCTCGGTCGGAGCGGCCGCGATTTCACCTGACGATGAGCTGCCGCTAATCCTGCCTTCATTGGCGTCCACGACGAGATGCTCGCTGCCGGCAGTCTTTTCGAGATCAAATCGCCCTGGATCCTCAAGCATCAGCATGGTCGGATTGAGGGTCGCGCCAAGCTGATCGATGTGCATTTCGATGTTGTTCAGCGGGTCGACAGTCGGGGAGTAGATCAGCTCAACGCGGAACATCGTCGGCCCGGGATCACGCCAGTCTATCAGCAGGCTTGGAACGGGGTCCTCTCCGGCCGGCACCCCGAAATCGAAACCGTATGAGAAAAACTCAAACGGGTCGTTCTCGGGAAGAGTTTCGTTTCTGAGGCTGGGCGGGCTGCCCTCGAAGGTGACGCGCACCGTAATGTCGTCGTTTGGACCCATCGTGGCGAAAGCGCTTCGGCCCTCGAATGTCCATTCGCCGGTGATAAAGGTTTCTGTTTCCAAAGGTTCCATGGATGCCGCCCCAAACGTTTGAGCGCAGCGCGTCCATCCTGGTCGCGTCGCGCCAATATCGTTTCATGTGTCCCGGGGCGGCTTGTTCTCAGCCGTGACGCCCCAACCCTGTGGTGCGGACGTATCAGACCTGAGAGCGGCATTCTAGGAATAAACATCATTTGATTCATAAAATTATAGTAATTTTTATGAATTTGAACTCTTTATGACACTATAGTGAAAGTGCACATTTTTCATATTCTATATAAAATTTCGCATATTTTGACAGTTAACTGATCAGTTTCTAAATAAAAACGCACTCAGTGCGGTTTAGTGTAGACCATTGTCTTATCTTTGGCGTGGTCATCACAGATTGTCTCGCCAATGTGTCATTGTTCTGTTGTGAAACTGACATGAAGGGCGTCGGCTCGACTGCCGCTCAGAATTCGGTGCGACAGTCCTGTGACAGTGTCGCCAGCGGCCGGCCGCATACTCGGTAGTCCTGTCAAACCCAATACCGCGCTGAACGCTCGGTGTGTCGAGGCGTCGGTCGGAGGGACGGTGACGATGGCTTGAAGAACTCGAACACGATCGTCTTCGAGACAATGCCGACGGTCGCGACCGGCAAAGTCCAGAAAGCCACGCTGCGGGGCGTGGCCAGAGAGGTTCAAGCCGCCGAGAAGCGCACATCGTCAGCGGCCAGGCGCGCTTGTAAGATCGGCGCACCGCCGGCCCGCAACAGCCAATCGAGGCGATGGTCCCGCATCTGCCGGCGGGTGTTGCCGGCCTTGACCGCACCCATCAGCACCTTGAAGTCGGCAAGGCTCTGCTTCACCTCGGCAACCGTTTCGATAACGCTTGGCCGCGCATTCATCCGGTCGAGCCAGGCCAACATATTGTCCTGCTCGGGCGCCATCCGCATCACGCGCGAGGCATTCATATGCGGCAGCACACTGATGTCGCCGCGCCCGATCGTCTCGCCGTCGAAATAGGCATCATCCCCAAGCCGTTTCGAGAGTTCGGCCTGATGGCGCTTCAGTTCAGCGCTGCCGAACTCCGCGACCGCCTGCCGGGCCTCAGCCGGGCCGTGCTCGGAGAAGGACAGTTCGCCAAGATTGTAGATGAGCGCTTCGATCTCGGTGTCGCACAGCTCTTCCAACATGCGGCTTTGCGCGCGCTTGCCGGGATCGGCCGGCAGGAGCGGGGGCTCCGGCCATCTCTCGTCGATATAGTCAAGGATGATGCGCGAGTCCGCGACCGTCACATCGCCATCCACCAGAAGCGGAACTTCGCCGCGCCGGTTGAGACGGCGCAACTCGTCGACGCCGTCTCCGGTCAGGCCGTTACGCCGCTCGAACGCAACGCCCTTTTCGCGTAGCGCGATCTTGACCTTCTGGGCGAAGGGCGACAGGCCGAAATCATAGAGCAGCAGCATCGGAGTCTCCTGTCTTTGCAGCCATGGCGGCATGCGTCCACCATGCACTCAAGGCGATCATCGCCTGTTCAGGAGCGCGAGCCCCTACTGTGCCAAAGCCGTATCACGCATATTGCGCAAGGCCATGGCCGAGGGACCAGTTTTCCTTCGCGACCTCGACAAGGCTCACGAACACATCCTCAGGCCGAATGCCGGGGTCTTCGCCGAGCAGCTCCGCGATTCGCCCGAACAGTGCTTTCTTCTGCTCAAGACTACGGGTGTTGTTGGCCGTGATCTGGATGAACACGAGATCGTCGCTTCGGGCAACGTCGAGATAGGATGCGCCATAGCGGAAATTCGCGGCATCGTGTTCGGTGATCGTCATAAACTGATCATCTTCCGGAACATTAAATGTTTCATGCATCGCACGATAAACATTGTCGAAAATCGCCTGGCGATACGCGTCGGACTGTCCAGAGCGCAATGAGATGTGAGCAAGCGGCATTGTGGATCCTTTCCGTTGGGTCGGACTTTACATTAGGCGGTGCTCAGCTATTTCGGTATGCCATGAATACTGATTTCAGCAATAGTGATTCAAAATGACTGAACGTGCCCTGGACCTGGATGCCGTCGCTGCCTTCGTCCGCATTGCCGAACTCGGCAGCTTCACCCGCGCGGCCGAAGCGATGCGAACGACGCAGTCGGCGGTCAGTTTGAAGCTAAAACGGCTTGAGGACAGGCTCGGGTGTCGGCTTGTCGAGCGGACACCGCGCCATGTCGAATTGTCGGCGCGTGGCGCGGCATTCCTCGATCACGCACGTGATCTCCTGGGGGCTCAGGATCGCGCTTTTGCAGCGTTTGCCGGTGCCCGACAACGCCTGACCATCGGCATCAGCGACCATGTCGCGGGGCCTGACCTGCCGGCGTTGATTGCGCGCATGAACGCACGAGATCCCGAGCTTGTGATGGAAGTCCGGATCGGTTCATCGGGTGATCTGCTGCAGAGCTTTGATCGACGGGAACTGGACACGGTCATCGTCCGCCAGCATGCGGGCCGCGATGACGGCGAGACACTGGCAGAAGAGAGCTTTAGATGGTTTGCCGCACCCGGTTGGCGCCATCGTGCCGATGAACCACTACCACTCGCCACCATGCCTGAGCCATGTGGCGTTCGGGCGATGGCCGGCCAACGGCTTGATGAAGCGGGCGTGCGGTGGACGGAAGTGTTCGTTGGTGGCGGGGTTGCGGCTGTGTCGGCGGCGGTGATGGCCGGTATTGGCGTTGCCGCGTTGGCGCCGCGGATGCTGCCTTTCGGCGCGGTGGATATCGGCGCAAAGCTTGGGCTTCCCGATCTGCCCCGCTTGCCCATCCGGCTACATTCGCGAGTTGCGGACGGCCCGCCGAGGGATGCGCTTGCAGCTCTCTCAGCCGCGTTCCGCAACGTGGCGCGAGACCGAAGCGGCTAGGAGGCTGCCAGCTTGGATTTGAACTCCTGCATGCTCAACCAGCCCACTCGACGCGTGCTGTGAACATATAGCCTGCGCCATAGACGGTGCGGATTGGATTGCCGCCGCTGGTCGTGAGCTTCTTGCGCAACCGGGAGACGCTGACATCGATGGCGCGGTCGAGCGCATCGTCGCGGGCCGCCTGTTGCAGGAGCTGATCCCGGGTCAAGACCCGGTTCGGTGCGTGCAGAAAAGCTTCAAGCAAGCGTGCCTCCGTCGTGCCGAGCATGGTGTCGGCCCCGTCGGGGGCAGTGATGGTGAACGTCGCCGGGTCATAGCGAAAGCCCGCAAAGCACGCGGGGCCATGCGATGAGATGATCTCTGGTGTGGTGCTGATACGGCGCAGGACGCTGCGCACCCGGGCGATCAGTTCACGCGGATTAAACGGCTTGCCGAGATAGTCGTCAGCACCGAGTTCAAGACCAACGATACGGTCGGTATCGTCGGCGCGGCCGGATAGGATGACGATCGGTACGTTGGCGGCTATCTCGCGCAGTCGTGACAGCAATGAGATGCCGTCGATATCCGGTAAACCGAGATCGAGGACAACAAGATCTGGGCGACGCGTTGCGAGGCTGTCCAGAAAAGCGTTGGCGCTATGGAATGCTTCAGCGGTATAGCCGTGCTCGGTCAGGGCGCGTTCGATGACGCGAGAGACATTCTCATCATCCTCGACGACGGCGATGTTTCCGTAGCCAGAAGAACACTTTGTCATTTTGTCTGCATCATTCAGACGGCCTCGCGCACAAGCGCGTCCAGATCGGCATCGCTGAACGGCTTGGTCAGGACCGGAAATGGGCAATCGCTCTCACGTCCGTCAAGGCCCGCAGCACCTGCATAGCCTGAGATCAGCGCCACCTTGAGGTCGGGTGCGACTGTCTTGGCGGAGTGGGCGAGGGCGATCCCGTCAAGTTGGCCTGGCATGACGACATCTGAAACGAGATAGCGGATCTCATCGATGGTTTCGATCAGATGCAGCGCGTCATCTGAGTTTTCCGCTTCGAGAACGTGATAGCCGAGATCGGTGAGTTGCTGGCGCACGACGGCACGGACGTCATTGTCGTCTTCAACCAAAAGGATGAGATCGCCGGCGGCTTGGGCCGGTTGTCGCGGTGCTACATCTGGCGTGGTCGCGTATTGGGCATCGGCAAGGTCGGCGACGGGCAGCCAGAGCGAGACGATCGTGCCCTGGCCGGGTGTTGAACGGATGTTGACCGCACCATTGGACTGCCGAACAAAGCCATAGACCATGCTCAGCCCAAGGCCGCTGCCGGTGCCGAACTCCTTGGTTGTGAAGAACGGGTCGAACAGTCGCGACAGCGCATCAGCATCGATGCCGCACCCTGTGTCCTCGACCTCGATACGGATGTAGCGGCCCAGATCAAGCTGGGGTGGATCCACCTCATGTCCGGTCAGTTCTGCCTCTGATACCCCGAAAACGATACGTCCTGGACCCGAAATGGCGTCGCGTGCGTTCAGGGCAAGGTTCAACAGCGCGTTTTCGAGTTGACCGGGGTCGACAAGTGCATGAGGTGGTACGCCGCGCACAGTCGTTGCGACCTCTATCGAGCTTGGCAGGGAACGCCGCAACAGGCGCGACAAATCCGTGATCGTTGCTTCCACATCAACAGGTTGTGTGTCGAGCGGGCGCTCGCGCGCGAATGCCAACAGCCTTTTCGTCAGTTCCGCGCCGCGCTCGCCGGCATGAATCGCGGGGTCAAGAAAGTCCTGTCTCAGCGCACCAGTGTCGAGGCGTGGCCGCAGGCTTTTCAGATTTCCCAAGATAACCGTCAGCAGATTGTTGAAGTCATGCGCCAAACCCCCGGTCAACTGACCGATGGCCTCCATCTTCTGCGCCTGCCTGAGTGCGGCCTCGCGTTTGTTTTGTTCGGTGATGTCGAGCGACAGTACGAAACAGCCGCGCACGTAGCCAGCCTCATCGACATCGGGAATAAGCGTTGAGCGCATGTCTGCCGTCGTGCCGTCAGGGCCTGTCCGGCGATACTCATACGAGACTGCCGCACCGCGCAGAGCTTGTCGGATGTGAGGCTCTATCTCACCCAGGAGCGGTTGCTCGATTACCGCCTCGATCGGCTGGCCGAGAATGGTATCGATCGAGAAACCAAACCAGTTTGCGTAGCGGCGGTTGGCGAAGCGATAGGCCGCATCATGGTCGATGTAGGCGATCAGGGCAGGAACGGCGTCGGTGATCAACCGTAGCCTGGCCTCGCTATCGCTGAGTTCGCGGGTGCGTTCGGTCACCGCACGTTCTAGTGCCGCTTGTCGCTCTCGCTCGGCTGTTACATCCGTATAGGTCGTTACGAAGCCGCCGCCAGGCAGCGGAACGCCCCTGACAGCGATGATCTCGCCATTGGGGCGCCGACGCTCAAGTTCATGCGGCCGAAACTCGCGCGCCCGGCGCACGCGGTCCTCGACCATGGTTTCGATATCACCGTTGCCATATTCGCCGCGTTCGGCGTTGAGACGCATGAAGGCGGAGAAATGGGTGCCCATGACACCAAGCGTTTCAGGAAAATCAAGCAATTCGAAGAACCGCTTGTTCCAGCCGATCAACTCGAGATTGGCATCAAACGCGGTGAAGCCCTGGTCGATGTGGTCCAGCGCTGCCTGCAGCAAGGCGAGGCGCTGGGCGTCCTGCCGGTTATCGTTCGTCATCGTCACGGTCTAACGTCGCGAGTGCGCTCCGAAAACGTGAGCGATCAATGAAAAGTATATCATGGATGGTTGCGAACGTAAGTCAGTATTTGACATGGGTCATCATGATACAATCTGAAACAAGATGAAATGATTTGAAACAATCAAGAAAAGCCGTTGCAACAGGCCCGTCATAAGCCATAGTCTCAAGTAAAAAGAAATGTCTAGGCTTTGCTTTGGGGAGGAATAGCGGCTTCGTCGGACATTCACGCCGACAGCCGATGCGTAAGCCATGTCAGCCGACGCCAATTCAACCGACGATATCATTCTCGAGACGCGGTCCCTGAGCAAGATGTTCAAGGGGTTCGTCGCCGTTGACGACGTCGATCTCAAAGTCAAGCGTGGTGCGATCCATGCCGTGATCGGGCCCAATGGCGCCGGCAAGACGACTTTGTTCAATCTGCTGACGCATTTTCTGACGCCGACAAGTGGCGAAATCTATTTCAATGGTCAGGCGATCACCGGCGAGAAGCCGCATACGATCGCCAGGCTTGGTATCGTGCGTTCCTTTCAGATTTCCTCGGTGTTTCCGCATCTGACCGCGCGTGACAATGTTCGGGTCGCGTTACAGCAGCGCCATGGTATCGGGCTCGACTTTTGGACGCCGGAGCATCGCCTGAACCTGCTTAACCCCGAAGCCGAGCAGCTTCTCGATCAGGTTGGCCTTCTCGACGTTGCGCTGATCCCTGCCGTCGAACTGCCCTATGGCCGCAAGCGGTCGCTCGAGATCGCGACCACTTTGGCGCTCGATCCCGTGCTGATGCTGCTCGATGAGCCGACACAGGGGATGGGGCACGAGGATGTTGGCCGCATCACCGATCTCATTCGACGGGTTGCCGCCGACCGCACCGTGTTAATGGTCGAGCACAACCTCAGCGTCGTCGCCGATCTCTCCGACACCATCACCGTCCTTCAGCGTGGCGCCGTGCTGGCCGAGGGACCGTATGAGGCAGTCTCCAACAATCCCGACGTTATCGAGGCCTATATGGGGACAGCTCATGGCTGAGACGGCGCCGCTCATCGAGGTTGAGAATCTGCACGCCTTCTATGGTGAGTCACATGTTCTGCACGGCGTAAGCCTGGAGATCGGCGTCGGCGAGATCGTTACCCTGCTGGGACGTAACGGTGCCGGCAAGACAACGACGCTAAAATCGATCATGGGCATGGTGCGCCAGCGCCAGGGCTCGATCCGCTATGACGGCCAGGAGCTGATCTCGGCCATGTCGAACCGCATTGCCCGGCTCGGCATCGCGATCTGCCCCGAGGAGCGGGCGATTTTCTCGTCGCTGTCGGTCGAGGAGAATCTCATGTTGCCTCCGGTGATCGCCGAGGGTGGGCTCAGCGTCGACGAACTCTACAACCTCTTTCCCAATCTTCGGGAGCGTCGGACAACGCGGCAGGGGACGCGGCTGTCTGGTGGCGAGCAGCAGATGCTCGCGATTGCCCGGATCTTGCGCAGCGGCGCTCGTGTCCTTCTGCTTGACGAACCGACCGAAGGCCTGGCGCCGGTCATCGTGCAGCAGATCGGCGGGGTTATCGAAGCGCTGAAGGAGCGAGGCTTCACCATTCTCCTGGTGGAGCAGAACTTCCATTTCGCCTCTCAACTTGCCGACCGGAACTACATCATGGAGGACGGCAAGGTGGTTGAAATGGTCGCGCGCGAGGAGGTCGAGGCCAAGGCCGACCTGCTCCAGGAATATCTTGGTGTTTAGGAGCGGCGTCCGTCGACCGAGCTCCAAACCTATTGATGGGAGGAAGACCCGATATGATGAAAAAACTTGCCCTTGCGACTGCGCTCACAGCTTTGGGCGCGAGCGCTGCAACTGCTGAGATCTCTGATGACGTTGTGCGCATCGGCGTTCTCACCGACATGGCGGCGGTCTATTCCGACATTACCGGCCAAGGCTCGGTGGTTGCGGCCGAGATGGCGGTTGCTGATTTCGGCGGCACTGTGCTCGACATGCCGATCGAGATCATCTCGGCCGACCATCAGAACAAGGCCGATATCGCGGCTTCCAAGGCGCGTGAATGGATTGACACCAACAATGTCGACATGATCACCGATCTTGTGACGTCGTCGGTCGCGCTCGCGGTGCAGGAGATCGGCCGCGAACAGGAAACCGTGATGATGTTCGTCGGTCCGGCGACCTCGCGGCTGACCGGCAGCGACTGCTCGCCCTATGGCTTCCACTGGGCCTATGACACCTTTTCTTTGGCCAACGGCACCGGCACCGCGGTTGTCCAGAACGGCGGCGACAGCTGGTTCTTCATCACCGCCGACTACGCGTTCGGTCATTCACTGGAAGGCGACGTCACCGCGACCGTCGAAGCCAATGGCGGCGAGGTCGTTGGCTCGGTGCGTCATCCATTCCCGTCGACTGACTTCGCGTCCTTCCTGCTGCAGGCGCAAGCTTCCGGCGCCAAGATCATCGGTCTGGCCAATGCCGGCGCCGACACGATCAACGCGATCAAGCAGGCGGCCGAATTCGGTGTTGTTGAGGGCGGCCAGAACCTTGCCGGCCTGTTGATGTTTGTGACGGACGTGCATGCGCTCGGTCTCATCGTTCAGATCCCAATACCAGCCGGTGGTCATGAAGAGGCCCTGGGCAACATCGAGACCGAGCGAATGCACGTCCGTCACAAACATCAACAGGCCGGCAAGGTTCTGGCCGCCCTCAACAACACCGAATTCGGCCGCCTGC
>JBCBSK010000130.1:0-10332 GCA_039819185.1 Pseudomonadota bacterium
CGCCCAGACCATGGCGTCGAGCGGGTTGGTGATGCAGATGACAAAGGCGTCGGGGGCATACTTCGCGAGCCCCGCACCAACCTGCTGCATGACCTTGAGATTGACCTCGACGAGATCGTCGCGGCTCATGCCGGGCTTGCGTGGCACTCCGGCGGTGACGATGACGACGGATGCGCCGGCGATGTCTTCATAGGACTGGGTGCCGGAATAGGCTGCATCGAAACCGTCGACGGGCGAGGACTGGGCGATGTCGAGCCCCTTGCCCTGGGGAACGCCGTCGGCGATGTCGAACATCACGACGTCGCCGAGTTCCTTCAAACCGATGAGATGGGCCAGGGTGCCGCCGATCTGGCCTGCGCCGATCAAGGCAATCTTGGGTCGCGCCATGGGAAGTCTCGCCTTTGGGAAAGAGCTGAAAATGCCTGTTTTCACAGGGTCGAAACGCGGCGGAGCGCCGCACGCCCTGACCTACCTTCATTAGCAAGACGAGGCAACCGAGCGATCCGGGGACATACGGATCATGGGTTGGACATTC
Organism: Pseudomonadota bacterium; assembly: GCA_039819185.1. Taxonomy (GTDB): domain Bacteria; phylum Pseudomonadota; class Alphaproteobacteria; order Rhizobiales; family Tepidamorphaceae; genus JBCBSK01. The sequence continues at coordinate 536 of JBCBSK010000130.1, forward strand.
GGCGTAGTCGGGGAGGCTCGCGTCAACAAATCTGGAGTGTCAAACGGTTGTAGCATTCGTAGAGCACCCTCATAGGTCGTATCTGATTTTGATGCGCAACGGGTTGGGAGAGATAAATGACTTGGGTTTTTCGCTATGACGGCACTTTGCAGTGCGGCATGGGCAAGGAGATTCCGCTCGACGTCATGCAGCGTGAATTGGAGGCACTGAGTGTCAGTGTTGAAGCCGCCGAAAAGCGTCCGCATCCAAACATGATCCCGCAAGCCTGCGGCCTGCCAACTGGGATGTGTAACGTTTTTGATGTCGGGACCGACGATTGGCCTCGCGAGGAATGGCCCTCGGCCAGGGGAAGAAAGTCCGTCCCCGCCGTTGCGGCCAAGGCGGTCGAGGCGCAGCCGGCCCCGGCCAGATCAGCCCATGGAGAGGCCGTGATGGACGCGGGTGATGGGGTATCGGAGAAGACCTGACAGCCGCGCATAGATACCGGCAAGATACCGGCAGCGGGCGTCGTGAAAAGACAGGAGATGGCGTGCGATAGGCGGAGGCAGGTGTTCGCTGTGGATATAGCCAGACCGCGAAATGCGTGAGCTAGGGGTATTGATTGGACCGAATCGTGCTGCCGCTTGGCTGAGGCTCGTCTCGCGGGATGCAAGCGACGGAGGCTTCTAGAGTGTCGATTTCAGATGAGAGAGCGCTGGCCTTCATGCCGAGTGTAAGAAGCGCTAACGAGCGGAATGCTCACCTCAACGACGATCAAAATCTGAGCGGAATTGCCCACCGGCGTTAAACTGATCGAACGCATCCCACGGCTCCTCCTCCTCAAGGTCTGTGCTGTCCGCGTGTGCGTCGAACTGAAGAATTGTGATGGATATGTCCAGAAACTCTGAAATCATCGCGAGTTCACGGACTGGCTCGGATCCTCGGCTAAAAGACCATATACCCGCAGGCTGGCTGACGGGTACCTCGGAAGTAAAGCCAGTGCCTCTTGGGCTTCGAGAGATTAGCGCATTGTCGGGCATGGTCATCCCTGAACGGACGAAAACTCCGCTCTTCAGTGCGGACTTGCTGGCTCGCCCCCACAGAGCGAAGCCGTCCCTGGCGACGATCATTGCCGCGCGCTTCTCGGTGAAATCGATCCATTTTCGACAAGCGGCGGTGAGCGAAACCCCGTAGCGGTCGGTGATATGGTTCAGTAGATTGGCAGTCATTTCCTGACCATCCACCTGCTTCCGGTAATCATCGAGCGGCATCAGGAGGAAAGAAGCGAACGTGTCCGCTTGTTCTTCGCGAAGCCGCTCGGTTTCACGCCATGCATTGGAACGAAGTGGTTTGCATTCGAAGCCGCAGTCTTCTTGAAGTACGCCTGTAACGTAGTCTCCGGCGCTCAACGCTGAGCGATGTAGCTGATAGTGGCCGAACTCGTGGGCGATGGTAAAGCGGACCCGACCGCCGTAGCGTGGATCATCATTGTAAACGATGTGCCAGCCGGGCCGCTTGCCATGTGGCCGGAGCATGCCCTCGAAACCGGGTAAATCTCCACCTACAATCTTCTCGATCGGGTCCTCATTGTTTTTGGATACTTCTCGGGCCAACGCCTCGACATCAACCGGAAAACGATCCTCACCAAGAACGTGACGGAGCAAGGTTGAGAGCCGATTGGCCTCTCTTTGAGGGGATGTCCGTCTTTCTTTAACCATCAATCTTCATCCAAGATGTCGAGCATCTTGCGCAGGCGTTCCTTTACGGGCGCGTCAAGTTTCCTGTACTTCCGATAGAAGGCGGCGTCTTCGGCGTTTTCTGCTTCTTGTTCGCTATTTCCGCCCAACAGATACTCGGCGGTCGTGTCGAGAGCGACTGCGATCTGGGCCAGTTTTTCGGCTGAGGGGCGGGCAACCTCCTTGTTTTCGATCTCCCACATATAGCTCTTGCTGGACCCGACCCGGTCAGCGAGCCCCTCCAGCGTTAAGCCACGTTTCAGCCTGATCTCGCGAACACGTTCTCCCAAGGGTGTCGGCATAGTGGTCCTTTTTTCCGGCGGTTCGTTTTTACGATACTCATAGTCCTTGACATACCATACGCGCAATCCCTATCTTCCGGTTAAGTTCGCCATAACGAACTTTGATTCACGCTAATGCCCTACGACGGAGGTCAAGATGGCTGGAGATCGGAAACCGGGAACCCATCATGTGGTGCCGAACCCGGATGGCGGTTGGGATGTAAAGCGCGGCGGTGCGGCGCGTTCAAGCGGTCACTTCGAGACGAAGCGCGAGGCAGTTGACCGTGCTCGTGAGATTAGCCGGAACGCTGAAACCGAACTTAAAATCCACAATAGGGACGGAAGGATCAGTAGCAGCGATAGCCACGGAAATGATCCATACCCGCCCGAAGGCTGAGGAGCAGATGTGATGGGAATCGAATACAGGCGAGGTCACCGAAAGGTGAGTAGCAAGCAGTTCTTTGATGGGATCAAGGAAGACATCATTAAGGGCGTCGAGAACGAAATCGAACTTAGATTGAAGAGGCTTCGTGATCCGAAGACTGGGCAGCCATTTAAAGTCACAAGAAAAAGAGTAAACGGCGAGGCCACATGGTCGATCGAGGATTCCCCTGAAGCGATAGAAGCTGCGAAGCGAATCATTGGGGGAACATAAGACATGCGTGCACTCATATCGAACGGACTGTTCAGCCCGCCCGCCACGATGTTGGGCAGTTTGTCTGGGTTCGATGGTGTTGACACCAACTATAGTTTCGGCATCTACGGAATTCGGGCGGTCCCGTCGGCGTTTAACGCTGTTTATATGTTCTGCAAACTAGCGGGTTCGGTTTATGTTCCGCTCTATATCGGCAGAGCGGAGAACCTTGCGAACCGACTAAGCGGCCATGAACGACTTGAGGAAGCGATTTTCCAAGGCGCAACGCATTTGCTTGTGCATGCTCCAGGTCATGCGGCCCGAGTTGGATTTATCGAGGCGGAGCGGCGACTAATTATTCGCTACAACCCTCCCTTGAATACACAGCACCGCACTCTGGCACTCTGGAGATAATAAATGGTTCGCCGAATATCCTCTTCTCAAGCACAAAGTAAACTTCGGCAAGCGCAATCAAAGCTGCGCCAGGCCCAGACCAAGCGCCGTCAGGCCATTTCTAAGCTCAATCAAGAGATTCGCGCCTACAACAGCAAAGTAAGGGCGCATAACGCTAGAGCGCGCGCCAACCGGGAGCGCCTCCGTCGAGAACTACAGAAGCTCGCTCGTTCAACATCGCAGCCACGATACGTGACTTACCGCGCCTCCGTGCAGACGGTTCAGCAGTCTTACCTCAGACTAGAACAACACGCTGAGGCGAATGTTCACGATGGCAGTTTGGATCGGTTTCTAGATCTCTCCGAACGAGAGGCGGCCAACTCTGTGAGTGTAATCAACGCTCTCCACGGCGAGTCGCCCGAAAACGAGAGCGATGTGGCACCGCCAGCTTCGTCCATCGAACACATTTTAGATGCGATATCACCGGATGTTCGTAACCGGTGGCATGGGGCTTTGTATGCACTGAACCCGCAAAACCCAGACGCGGCCCGCCATTTCTGCACCAGCGCGAGAGAACTCCTAACTGAGATCCTCGAACGTTTTGCAAGAGACGATGAGGTCAAAGCAGCCCAGCCGAATTGCGACTTGACGCAACAGGGTAAGCCGACACGGCGAGCAAAGATACGCTTCTTTTTTCAACGGCATGGAGTCATCGACGAGGCAGTCACCGAATTTGTTGAAGATGACATGGAGAACGTGGTCCAGCTCTTTCAGATCTTCAACAAGGGTACGCACGGAGACTCTGGGCGGTTTGAGCATTCCCAGTTGCTGGCCATTCGTGCGCGCGTAGAAGGAGCGGTTTCGTTTCTCTGGAGCATCATAACTGGCGAGGCCTTCGCATGACACTGGCGGGTTAAGATCTACGAGATGGTCCATCTTTATTGGGTTTAACTGCCGCATTGTTTGCTGAGTCCTAACAAGCTGGTCTAAATTAAGAGTTAGTTTTCAATATTTATTTGTCATTGGCGGCGGGACTGGAGGCGAGTTGGCTGATGCTCCGGACGCATCGTCCTCCGGCCCGGCAATGAAGGCGACCCGCCCCCAGGCTGTCGCGCCGACGACCATCGCACCGATCCATGCGAAGACGAGCGTCCAGGTCTCGCCCGCGCCGCCGATATCGGAGAGCCCCTTGATGGCGTGGTAGCCTGCAATGCCGGCGGGCGCGGCGTAGAGAGCGCCGATGGCGAGCTTGACGGGTACGGAACGGATCGTGGCGAAGGCGATCTGCCCCGCGATGAGGGTGATCGCGCCGGCGAAGAATGCGGATACGGAAGCCGCGATGAGGCCGGCGTCGGTGTCATAGACAAACATGCCGACCGTGACGGCGACGAAGAAGGGGAGCGCATAGACGGCGAGCGTGAACAGCAAATAGATAAGCACGCCGAGCCCGAGCGCGCTCAAGATGGCGGATATGAACATGGGCGGTCTCCTCGAAGAGAGCGCGTCCCCAACCGCCGCCATGACGCAGGCGGAGTATAGCGCAAGGTGTCGCGCGCCGGAATATTCCGACGCGCGCTCAGGTGATGCGCCGCGGGCATCGCGGGGTCACGACGCCCCTGCTTTCCGTGGACGGAAATCGTAGAGAGGCACACCCATCTGCCTGGCCTTGTCGGCGAGATTGTCGGTGATCCCCGAGCCTGGGAAAACGATCAGCCCGATCGGCGCGGTGTCGAGGAGCTGGTCGTTGCGCTTGAACGGGGCGGCCTTGCCGTGGCGTGTCCAGTCGGGCTTGAAGACGATCTGCGGACATTTGCGATTGTCGGCCCAGCAGGCGGCGATCTTTTCGGCGCCCTTGGGCGATCCGCCGTGCAGCAGGACCATGTCGGCGTGCTTGGCATGTACCTTGTCGAGCGCGGCCCAGATGGCCGTGTGGTCGGCGACGTCCGTCCCGCCGGCGAACGCTATCTTCGTGCCGGTCGGCAGGAGCGGTTCGAGGTCTGTCCCGCGCTTGGCGGCGAGGAAGTCCCGGCTGTCGATCAGCGAAGCGGTCAGATTGCGCCGGTTCGTGTGCGACCCGGAGTGCGGATGCCAGGACTGACCGAGATGCGCCTCAAAGAGGTCGGCGGCGAGATCGCGCATGCCTTCATAGGCGTTGCGGCGCTCGATCAGCGTGAGGCCCTGCGCCGTCAGCTCTTCGAGTTCGACAGAGCGGACCTCCGAACCGTCCTGTTCGCGCTGGGAGCGCTTCTGCGCCTGTTCGTCGGCGTCGGCGGCGATATAGAGACGTTCGATCCCGCTCGGCGGCGCGAGCGCTGCGAGGTGGTTCGCCGACAAAGCTGCGATGACCGGCAGTTTGGGGAGCGCCATGCGCAGCGACAGCACGGTTTCGAGACCTTCGCCGGCTGCGAGCATGCGGGCGGGTGCGCCAACGCGTACGCCGTGACCCAGAAGGTTGCCCATCGCCTTGCGGTTCGGATCGAGCGGCGCCTTGTCCGCGGTCTCGGGATCGAGCCAGGTCCGATGCAAACCGGTGATGTTGCCGTTAACGTCGGTGACCTTTGCCAGCAAGGCCGGCCAGGCCCCCGGCTTGGCCATGTCGGTGCGATCCTCGCGCCAGTAATAGCAGTTCGGGTGGAATCGCAGGGCTCTGACGGTCCGGACACCGACAAGGCCGCGTCTGGCGAGATAACGCTCTGCCAGCGTGCCGGCGATCGGCTTGCCCATGGCCCACAGCCGTCGTGCGGCTTCCGGCGATCCGGTGGGCGCTTTGGCAAGCGGTTCGGGCTTTGGCGGTTCGGGCCGCGGCAGGCTGAGGAAACGGCGCGCCTCGTCGAGGGTTTCACCGAGCGTGGCGAGACGCAAGTTCGCGGCGATCAGGTCGAGCAGATCGCCATGTTCGCCCGTGGCGGCGTCGGACCATTTGCCCGCCGCGCCCTTGCCCGACGACGGCCCGGCGAGGCGCACATAAAGGCTGCGGCCGGGCGCGTTCTCGACGTCGCCGACGATCCAGTAGCGGCCCTGCTTCCGCCCATTCGACAGGTAATGACGGCAGACGGTTTCGGCCGCGCGGCCGAGACGCTGTGCGAGGTCTGATGCTGAATTCTCCATGTTCGGTCTCCAGGAAGCGGGCACGAAAAAGGGCCTGCCGCGTCCGGCAGGCCCCATGCGCGAGGGAGCTGGGGGAGCGCTCCCTCGATTGGTGGTCGCCGTGTCCTACGGTGAGTGGGCGAAGGCGGCGTCGGCGACAGGTGCATCATCGCGCGAACCCGTCGGATCGGCTATCGACCGTGCGCCGCCGTTCTCCTGTCTTCGTGCGACAGGCGCATTTCCCTTGTCGGGGTCTGCGGCGAACGGATCGACGATCCGGGGACATCTCCTTGAAACGAAGAAGGCCCGGCGCGAGGGCCGGGCCTTTGAGGGGTTGATTGGTGGGCGGACTCATTCGGCCGCTTGCAGCGCGACTTCTTGGTCCTCGACGGTCGGTTCGTCGGAGGTGACATCGCCATCATCGACGATCTCAAACTCCGGCTCGTCAGGCTCTTCCACGAGCGGCGGCGAGCGCAGCGGCTGCGGGAGCCAGCCCGTGCCCGCCAGCAGCTCTTCCGCTGCCTCGACCATCTCCGGCTTCTTGAACCCGGCGATCCGGTCGGCGTCCTTGTCGCCCTTCGCCTCGCGCACAGCTGCCAGAATCTGCGCCTTGGTCACGCGGCCGAGATAGCTGTCCGCCGTCGGCGTCCAGCCGGCCTTGGCCATGTCGAGCTCGATCGTCGCGGCGAGGACGCCCGCATGGGCGATCTGGCGCGGCTTGCGGTAGTGCGGTTCCTGCACCGCGTTGACCGTCATCGAAACGCAGTGGGCGAAGAGGGCCGCGAGCGTGTTGCCGTCGAATTCCGACAGCACGTGCCACAGGTCCTCGGCCTGCTTCGGCAATGTCTTCGCCCAACGCTCGATGCGGGCATCGACGGACCGCGCATAAAGCGTGTCGCCGAGGCCTGCCGCTTGCGCGCCGAAGCTCGTGGAATGCGGTTCGATCTCGACGCAACTGTCCTGGCCGTAACGGTAGAAGAGCTGCAGGACCATCGCGTGCAGGCAGGCGAGCATGGCGAGCTGCGGATCGCCCGCGAGCGCATCGCGCAGCGCCATCGTGCGATGGGCCGTCAGCTCACAGACGAGGCGATCGGACAGCGGCTTGGTGCCGTCGTCATCCTCGTCTTCGTCGACCTGATGTGCCTCCGCAATGTCGTAGTCGGTGACATCATCCGCATTCGGGTCAGCGGGCGCATCACCCTCAGTCTCGTCGGTATCTTCGACCGGTTCATCCTCGGGACGCACATAGCCGCGCTCGACGCGCAAACGCCCCGAGCCGTCGATGCTGACAAACGCGCCGGCGATGGCGTGTTCTGCCGGGTCGAACCGGATCGGCCGGTCTTGTAAGGTCTCCATCGCCGTTTCGATCTCGCCGAGCCGTTCGTCCACCTCGTCGGGAATTTCGTCGGCTTCGGCGTAGTCGTCTTCGAGCTTTTCGTACTCGGCCTTGAGCGCGTCGTAGCTCTTCTGCTCCTCGTCGCTCATGGGCTCGGCGTCACCGACGATCCGGCGCATGTCGTAGGTGTGGCCGTAGGGAAAGTCGGTTCCGACCTCGACCCATTTCCAGCCCTCGGCGCGGATCGCTTCAGCCTCTTGCGCGAGCTTCTCGCCGACCATGGTTTCAAGCAGCGCGGTGTCCTGCAGCCAGCCGCCGTCGTCCTGCTGGAAGAGATCCCGCAGAATTTCGCCGCCGGCTTCGATATAGGCGTCGAGGCCGATGAACTGTGCGCGGCAATCGGAGGCGCGGACGGCGCCTTCGGTCAGCATGCGGCGGATTTCATAAGGCTGCTTCGAGTAGTGCTGCTTCAGCGCTTCCCAGACCTGTTCCTGGCGCTCATGGTCGGGATTGACGGTGAAGGCCATGAGCTGGTCGAGGGACATCTCTTCGTCCGCATAGGCCGCCAGAAGCGTGTCCGAGACGGATGCGAGCTTGAGCCGCTGCTTGACGACATTGATCGACACGAAGAACGCGGCGGCGATCTCCTCCTCGCTCTTGCCTTTCTCGCGCATCGCCTGGAAGGCGCGAAACTGGTCGAGGGGATGGAGCGGTGCGCGCTGGATGTTCTCGGCGAGGCTGTCTTCCTCGGCCAGACCTTCGGTCCGCACGATGCACGGCACCGGGGCGGTGCGGTTGAGGCGGCGCTTCTTCACCAGCAGTTCGAGCGCCCTGAAGCGGCGCCCGCCGGCGGGGACCTCGAACATGCCGGTCTCGGCGCCGTCCTCGTCGAGCACCGGCCGGACGGTCAGGCTCGCCAGCAACGTCCGACGGGCGATGTCCTCGGCGAGCTCCTCGATCGAGACGCCGGCCTTGATGTGGCGGACATTCGCTTGGCTGAGCACCAGCTTGTTGAAGGGGATGTCGCGCGAGGCGCTGAGGGTGATTTTCTTGGATTTCGTCATGGGACTTCTCCGCGACGGGCGGCCAAGAGACACTCTCTCGACCTCCAAACCCGTCACGAAACCCACGGCCCACCTCTCCCTCTAGGGGCGTTTCAGAACCGCGATGAACTCGTCCTTACGTTTGGCAAGGGTCTCGGTATCAATCTTCGCGATTTTGCTAGCAGCAAGCTCCATAGGAGTGCTGAAGACGTCGTCGTACATTGTGGGGTTTCGATCAAATCCGTCGTACCCACGCTTTACGGCCGATACGATTCCTTCCGTATTCTGCCAAGCTAGCTGGTTTGGATCTCTGAGCAGGCTCCATGCCTCTGCATGGTACTTGGCCCATGCCTCAAGCATATCGGGCTCCATCGCGAAGTGAAATTTCGCCCCCACGTCTTCCATTCTCGCAAGTGCATCAGACAGCATGTGTCTGTGCTGCGAGAACTCGACTTCATCAATGTCTATGACTTCCTTCGGTTCAAATTCAGAGAGATTCTCGAGATATAATGCCGTTTCTTTTTGCGACTTGCATAGCTCCGAATGATTTTGCTCGACGAGATGAGCTAGATACTCACGAAATTTACGCCATCGAGCACGGCGCCATTTTAGAATTAGGTAACCTAGCAGTGGAGCAATGATTCCGGCTGCTACTATGTTCCCGGCAAGCCCCTCAGTAATTGAGACGCCAAAATCCACCACATTCAGCGAATTAATGTATTCCTCAAACATACTTCATTACGCTCCATTCAATTGCTGGGGGCCTGTCGTTCTCGCCAAAACGCCAGCCATTCATGCAATTTACAAGTCCAACCAACGCCACCGCAAGAAAGCCGTGACGTTGACCGTTTTTGCAAGTTCGCTCGCGAACCCGCGCTCTACACTACCGTCTCCAACAACGCCTTCGCCTTGCCCTCCATCGCCAGCCGGGCATCCTGCTGCGGCTTGGACCGCGCGACGGCGGTGATGCCCTGTACGAAGTCGAAAACGCTCTCGGGCGGACGGCCTTCCTCGGCGAGGACGGTCTCGACGATCTTGGCCGTTTCCGCTTTGGAGAAGCCGCGCTTCCTCAGGAAGTCGGTACGGTCCTCGTCGCTGCGCGCGACGATCCGTTCGCGTGCGGATCGGATGCCCTGGATGAAGGGCTGTGGCGAGGAGTCCGCGAAGTTGGCGAGCGCTGGCGCCGCCTCATGCGCGAAGCGGTTGGTGGCATACTTCGAGTGCCGGATCGTGATCTCCTGGAAGTCTTCGACGCCCCAGAGATTGCGGTTCTGGCAGACGGCGCGGAGATAGAAGCTCGCGATGCCG
>JBCBSK010000131.1:0-10250 GCA_039819185.1 Pseudomonadota bacterium
AGGCAGAGCTCACGCGCCGCCGAGCAGAGCATCCGCTCAACCCGCACCAGCCAACGCGCGGCTATGCCCAACTCTACGCCGAGCATGTCCTGCAAGCCGACAAGGGGTGTGACTTCGACTTCCTGCGCAAGGAGGAGGCGGGCGTTTAGCCCATAGGACGCAGGCGCGCGAACAGGACAAAGGTGATAGGTTGAGCGGCACTCCACGACCGCACATGTGAGTTCACCTATGCCTGATCCTTCCCGCTACGCACCCGCCGATTCCTCCGTCATACCGCGCTTTTCCGGTATCTCGACCTTTATGCGGGCAGCGTCTGCCCCGCTGAGCGACGATGTCGATATTGCGCTCATCGGCGTGCCGTTCGATCTCGGCGCGACCTATCGATCAGGCGCCCGGCATGGCCCGGAAGGTGTGCGCGATGCCTCGCGGCTGATCCGACAGGTCAATCCGACAACGGGCGTCGCACCTTATCGGCTGTGCACGATCGCGGATATCGGTGACGCGCCGACCGATCCCCTCAGTGTCGAGCGCTCAGTCGACAAGATTGGAGCCTTCTATGACGACGTGCATGCCGCAGGGGCGGCCCCGATTTCGATCGGCGGCGATCATACCGTGCCGCTGCCGATCCTGCGCGCAATCGCCAAGGATCGACCGGTCGGCATGATCCAGCTTGACGCCCACGCCGACACCTTTGACGAACTGATGGGCACCAAGATCAACCACGCGACCTTTGTCCGCCGCGCTGTCGAGGAGGGGCTCTTGGAGCCAAAACGGGTCGTCCAAATTGGCCTAAGGGGCACGCGCTATGGCGATGCCGATATCGACTACGGCCACGAAGCCGGCATCCGCATGATCACCATGGACGCCTATGAGGAGATGGGCCGGGCGGCCGTGATCCGAAGTATCCAGGAGATCGTCGGCGATGGACCGGTTTACATCACGCTCGACATCGACGGGCTCGACCCGACGGACGCGCCCGGAACGGGCGTGCCGGAACCGGGCGGCATTTCGATGCGCGACGCGCAGATGATCCTACGCGGGATCACGGGTCTCGATGTTGTCGGCGGCGATGTCTGCGAGGTGGTGCCGGCGCTCGATCCCACTGGCATCACCTGCATCAACGCCGCCAATCTGATGTTCGAGCTGACCTGCCTGACGGCAACAGCGATCGACCAGAAACGGGGATAGAGCAAAGCAGCAGCTTTGACGCTCTTGGCCACCGGCACACAACACCACCTTGCGTCATCCCAGACGTTACAAGGGCCTGAAAATACTTGGTTTTCAGTTAGCCCTTATTAGATCCGGGATCCAGAGCAAGGAACTCGGAAACCGCTGCCCTGGATCCCGGATAGCTCGAAAATGCAACCAAATCAAAGATTTGGGCACTTCCGACTTCCGGGATGACGGGTTATGAGTTCGCGACCTACTGCGCCGTCCAGCCGCCATCGACCGGCAACGCCGTGCCGGTCATGGACGCAGCGCCATCCGTCGTGAGGTAGAGGCAGAGCGACCCAAGTTCTTCCACCGTGACGAACTTCTTCGTCGGCTGATGGCCGAGCATGACATCGCGCACGACCTCTTCCTCGGTGATGCCGCGCGCCTTCGCGGTATCAGGGATCTGCGACTCAACCAGCGGCGTCAGCACATAACCCGGGCAGACCGCATTGACAGTAATGCCATGCTCGGCGGTTTCAAGCGCGATGGTCTTGGTCAGGCCGATCATGCCGTGCTTCGCCGCGACATAGGCCGACTTGTATGGCGAAGCGACGAGGCCATGGGCGGACGAGATGTTGATGACCCGGCCCCAACCGCGCTGCTTCATGCCCGGCAATGCGGCGCGGATGGTGTGAAACGCGCTTGAAAGGTTGATCGCGATGATCGCGTCCCATTTGCCAATGGGAAACTCTTCGATCGGTGCGACATGCTGGATGCCGGCATTGTTGACCACGATATCGACCTGACCGAACACCTTTTCGGTCTCAGCGACGAGCGCTTCAATTTCGTCCGGCTTGGTCATGTCCGCGCCGTTGTATAGCACCTGTCCGGAGGCTGACGCATCGAGCCGGGCGCGCGTTTCCTCGATCTCGGCAGCATCGCCGAAGCCGTTCAGCATGACGTTCATACCGTCGGCGACAAACGACTCTGCGATCCCGAGGCCGATGCCGCTGGTCGAGCCGGTGATGATTGCGGATTTGGTCATTGTCTTGGTCTCCGAACCTTGGCGCATGGACTGCTGCTGTCAAACGAACGCGTCGCGAGATATCCTCTCGCACAGTGACGGATGGATGACAGCAACGCCTTTTGTTGTCACCCTATGGACTGCGACATCAGATAACGGCAGAGCATCTTCCTCCTGGCAGCCGAACGCTGTGCGGAGTGACACAGCCTGTGGCATATGCTCTAGACTAAACTACCCGTCCCCCAATATGCGCCGGCTGGCGGCTAAGACCGCAGCTTCAAGATCAGTGGTCCTGCCCTGGCTGCATGCGATCTCTATCGCGGCCTCGGCATCTGTCGTCGCAGCACCTGCTGTCCTGATGACAGGGCCACCGGCGGGGCTCGCCGTCTCGGCAGGCTTGTCGATCGGCGCCCACGCGACCAAACAGGACAAACGCCTTACAGGATAAGCGATGTGCCTATCCGGTCGCCCAAAGCAGCGCTGGCAGCTTCTGCTACCTCCACCATGGCGCGGATGACCGGCCGCCGATCCAGCCTGCGCCAGGCAATGCTTGTCTCGAAGATCTGGCGGGTCCGGGTTTCGGGCCGATCCGCCGTGTCACGCACGAGCGGAAGCGGGAAATCGATCGGTGATGCGAAGGATCCGTAACCAGCCTGGGATAGGATCGCCACACCAAGGACGGTGTCGGCTTCCGCAGCACTGTCGACACCATCGGGCGACTGCCCCTCGTCGCGGGAGAGCGCGCCCATCAGAACAGGCGCTTCGTTCTTGGGAAAGCGTACCAGCGCATCGGTGTTGTCGGCATCCTCGCCGGCGTTGAATCGTCCCATCGGCACGGTCTTCAAAAGCTTGTCGGAGATGTCGGACGAATGCACCGGTGGATGCAGGAAGGCGATATCGACCTGGCGCTGTTCGAGCTTTGCTTCAAGTCCCGCCGTCTGCCCTTCGCTAAGCTTGACCCGCGCCAGGGGATTGCTTTGCCGAAACGCGGCCAGACAAGGCGCCACAAGCTGATAAGCCGCCACTTGGGTCATGCCGATGCGCACCGTCTCGCCTAGTCCATCGCGGGCGCCACGCACAGCGTCCGCCGTTTCCTCAGCGGTATCGAGAATACGCTGCGCCCCATCGGCAAAAGCGAGACCGGCAGCCGTTGGCGCAACACCGCCCCGGCCACGCTCAAACAGGCGTGCCCCCAACACCTCCTCGATCCGTCTCAGGCGCGCAGTCAGCGCCGGCTGGGTCACACCAAGACGCTCAGCGGCCCGCCGAAAATGGCGCTCCTCCAACAAAGCCAATGCACAGCGATAGTCCGCGAGAGACAACATGGTTCGGCTCAGCCTTTTTGATCACGAAATCTGATCAAACATATCATTCGGTAATCTCGCGCAATCTCCGTATAAGTCCATATATGCAAGCGTCTCCCTTCCCTCGTTAAGGAGCTTGCAATGAAACGCTCTCTCACGTGGCGCGCGCTTATACTCGCGCTCTTTTGCGCCTCGCCCGCAACCGCCATCGCCCAAGACGCCTCCGATCGCCACGGCCGCATGGATTTCCAAGGCCGCTACATCGTCTCAACATCCGACGCAGACATGGTCGCCTCCGCCTATGTGGACGGCGATCTCGGCCCACGTGAAGGCCGTGACGCAATCTCGATCATCCCGCTCGACGGCGATCCGCGCGACTGGCAAGCCTATGAGGCTTTTGCATCAAACTCGGTCGCAGGGCCGCCGAACGCCGTCGCCATCAGTCCGAACGGACAATTCGCTGTCGTGATCGAAACCTTGACGCCCCGCCCGGACACGGACGCGCCCCACTCCTTCAGCGATCTTCGCCATGGCAATCTGGCCGCCGTATTCGATCTGTCCGACCCGACCAACCCCACCCAGGTGCAACAGGTCGAGACGCTCGAACGGCCTATTGCCGTCAGTTTCAACGCCGCCGGCGACATCGTCGCGATAACCTACCATCCCGCCGGGGCCGGCACGGATACGCCGCTTGCGCTGTATCGTTTCGCGGACGGACGGCTCGGTGAGAGGGCGACACCCGAAATCGACGGCTGGCCCGCAGGCGAACAGCTAATCGATGTCGCGTTCCATCCGGAAGAGAATGTCTTGGCGATACTCGACACCAGCGGAGGCGCGACGCTCCGCTTTGCGGCAGTGAGCGACGACCTTGGCGTCGAGGTCTTTGGCAACGTCGTCGACATCGATCGCGCGCCATATCGTGTTTTATGGACACCTGACGGCCGTCATGTCGTGGTGAACGCGCTCTACTGGGGTCCCGATATCGCAGGCACTTGGATTGAAGCGCCGCGCGGCTCGGTGCTGACGGTGCGGATGAACGCCGAGACGCGCGACGACGGCTCCATGCGCCATGCCTTTGTCAGCCGCGTCGTCACCGGCGTGTCACCGGAAGGTCTGGCCGTATCGCCGGACGGGCGTTGGATCGCGACAACCAATCTCGAGCGCAGCTATCTACCTTATGATGACGCGCGGATCACCTGGTTCTCGTCGATTACGCTCGCACGTCTCGATCAGGAAACTGGACAGCTTACCGAAGTTGGCACCTTCAACTATGACGGCATCCTTCCCGAAGCTGCAGTGTTCGACAACACAGGCAGTTATCTCGCGGTTGCGAACTACGACCACTTCGATGATCGCCGCGAGGGCAGTTCGATCGATTTCTGGCGTATCCAGGCCGATCCACTTGATCTTTCGAACGTACAGCTGATCAGGACCGAGCATTCGGTGCCTGTGTCGCGCGGCGCTCATTCCATGGTCATCGCGCGCTGACCTAAGGCAGCAGAACAGGCGGCAACGATATCGAGCCGCCCCGCTGCCACGGGTTCAACCTGGGCAGCGGGGTGGCCCTTGCATGTCAGGACGACACAGGAGCCCATCCATGAGACGTTCAATGATAGGGTTGATCGGTACTGCACTCGCGGTCACGGTCGGCATCGCCGCAACCGGCATGCTCCTTGCTCCGGTGGAACGGTCCGGCGAAAGCCTGATTTCGGACGCCGAAGCGCGCGCGGGCCTCGAACAAGTCTCCGACTACGGCATCAACCTGATCGCCTATGCCACCGTGCGGCGCACCGACGGCACCTATCGACGTATGTTGATCACACCGGAAAGCCTCGACGAGATGACGGATGGTGCGGACCTGCCTGAAGGAACGCGGATCTTGATGGAGACTTATTACAATCCCGGCCAAGTCGGCACGGTGTTCCACAAGCAGAAGGTCGGCGGTGGTTGGAACTATGGCTCCTTCTCCGCAGCCCGACCGGACCTTGCGACAAGCCCCCGTGCCTCCTGCCTAGCTTGCCATGCCAGGGCGTCCGATACCGATTTCACCTTCACCCTGCCGAGCGTGATGACGGCGGCCGAGAGCGGCATCGCCTCCGATTTCACCTGCGATCGCGGCGGGCGCGCGCCCTGTGGCCCGCATGTGTATCGCAACGGCGCTGGGCGGTAGACCGCATGCTCTGAAGTCCATCGGCAGCGCACTGGAATGCAAGACACGCTCTATCCGTGGCCGCTTCGGCTCACCCATTGGCTGACCGTTGGGCTCGTCATCGTCCAGGTTGGGCTCGCGATCACCAACTGGCTGGTCTACGAGCCGCGCCCTATCCTCGCCGAAGCTCTTGTCCAGGCGCATCTGTCGCTTGGTGCTTTAGCCTTTGCCATCACGCTGGCGCGGCTTGGCTTGAGACTATGGCTCGGCAGGCCGGCGTTTCCTGATGTAATGAGATCAGCAACACGTCACGCAGCACGCGTCGTGCACGCTTTGCTCTATGTTCTGCTGCTCGCCCTGCCGATCACAGGTTACATCAAGCTGGCGGCCCTCGGCTTTGAGATCACGCTGTTCGGGATCATCGCCCTGCCCGCTCTGCCGTTCGATCCTGAGCTTGCGACCCGAGCACGGCTCGCGCACCGCGCGCTGGCGATTCTTCTGGGTCTGGCTGTCGTCGGCCATGCCCTGGCCGCTATCTTCCACGCCAGACTGTTCGGTGGGGTCGTGTTGTATCGCATGGGCGTAGGAACTCCGCGCCCCTGACGTAACAGATGGGGGTGTTTGGCTGGGACGGGGTAAGCGGGCATTTCACCCATGATCTAGGTAGATTGCGGGATCGACGTGTTGATCCTGTGGTAGCAGGGTGCCCACAGATTGGGGTGATAGCCCCGTAAACCGGACAGTAGCGGACAGCATAGATGTCGATTGCAAAACGCCTTCTCATCCTGCCCCCGATACTGATCGGCGCTGGTATCGTCTATTGGGCAGTTGCCAACCGCCCCCCGCCCGAGCGCGTCGAACTATCCGAGCCCGCAACGGTGGCACGGGTCATCACCGTCGCGCCGCGCGATTTTACCCCACGCGTCTCAGGTTTCGGCACGGTGGAACCGGCAAACACCTGGGAAGCGATCCCGCAAGTCTCAGGCCGGGTGATCGAGGTACATCCGGACTTCGCCCGTGGCGCCTTTGTTCCAGAGGGCACAGTCTTGGTTCGGCTCGCCACCGAAGACTACGAACTGGAAATCGCCGAAGCGATCGCCACGATCGAAGGCAGCGACGCCGACATTGAGGAATTGCAGCTCAATCAGGAGACGCTGAGCGCGTCCTTGGCCATCCAGCGCGACGTTCTGGCGCTGGAAGAATCCCAACTCGCCCGCCAACAGGAGCTACTGTCGCGCGGCGTCACATCGGATCAAGTCGTCGAGGACCAGCAATCCGCAGTCCTCCAGCAACGTGCGACCGTTCAGGATCTCGAAAACGAGTTATCCTTGATTCCGTCGCGCTTGCGTGCCTTGGAGACAACGAAGGCCCGTGCCGAGGTCAGTCTCGGGATCGCCGAACTCAACCTGTCACGCACAGTGCTGACTGCCCCGTTCGATGCGCGTGTTGCCGAAGCCAATATCGAGGCCGAGCAATTCGCCGCATCTGGCGCCTCTATCGGAACCTTGGACGGTCTCGCAGCGGCCGAGATCGACGTGCAGATTCCGCCCAATCAAATGCGCGGCTTCATCCTTCTGTCTTTTGATGGGCTGGTGGAGACCTATGCGGATGTGCGCGCGATCGCGCCCAATCTTGCCCGCCTCAGCGCCAAGGTGCAAATAGGCTTCGACGACCTCGGTATTGTTTGGCCGGCCACGGTAGTACGCATCAGCGACATGGTGGATCCCGAGACGCGCTCAATCGGCGTCATCGTTCAGGTCGCAGACCCCTATGGCGAAATCAACCCATCGATCCACCCACCTCTGGTCAAGGGCATGTTCACCGAGGTCGACCTGTTCGGCCCGGTCTTCGAGAGCGCGATCCTGGTGCCGCGAAATGCCATCCGCGAGGGCCAGGCGGCGATCGTCGGCAACGACAACCGCCTGCAACGCGTGCCTGTCACGATCGGGTATGAAATCGGCGACGTCGCGCTGATCATCGACGGGCTGTCGATTGGCGACCAGGTGATCGTCAGCGATCTCGCCACCATGGTCTCCGGCATGTTGCTGGCGCCAATTGACGATCCGGATGCCGAAGCACGTCTCGATGCGGCCGCAAACGCGGACGGGGTGATCGATACCGCCGGCGCACAGAGCCAGTAGGCGTCGCGACATGATCCGCTATTTCGTCAATCACCCGACGGCTGCTAACCTGTTGATGGTGGGTTTTCTGATCGTTGGACTGATTAACTTACCCTCGCTTCAGCTCGAAACGTTCCCGCAGATCTCGATCAAGGAGGTGGAGATCCGCGTTGTCTATCCCGGTGCAACACCGCTTGATGTGGAACGCGCGATCTGCCGGCGCATTGAGGACGGGCTGAGTGGGCTCGAAAACCTTAACGAACAGCGCTGTGAGGCACGCGAGAACATGGGCCTCGCGACGGCCGAAATGGTCGAGGGCGGCGACATCGATCAGTTCATGACCGATGTGCAGAACGAGATCGATGCGATTACCGATTTCCCCGACACGGCCGAAGATGCGGTCGTCGAGCAGCGCGGGCGAATGAGCGTTGTCGCCTCGCTCGTCATCACCGGGCTTGAGGATCAGACCGACCTGAAGCTCTATGCCGAACAGCTCAAGGACCAGATGTTGCGCTATGGCGGCATCCCCCAGGTCGATGTTGAAGGCTTTTCCGACAGGCAGTTCCGCATCGAGATCCAAGACAAGGCGGCCCGCGAACTCGGTCTCACGCTAGACGACGTGGCGAATGCGATAACACGGCAGAATGTCGACCTGCCGGCCGGTGAAATCACGTCCGAAAACGGCGCCACGATCTTGCGCTTTTCGGACGAGCGCCGTGCGCTTGATGCCTATCGCTCGGTGATTGTCGCAAGCTCTGACCTCGGCGGACAGATCACGCTGGGCGAAATCGCTCGCATCACCGATCAGTTCGAAGACGAAGAGGTCGAGATCCAGCTCGACGGCGACCTCGCAGCCGTGCTCGACATTTCCAAGGCGCGCGCCGATGACACCATGCGGGTGATGAATCAGGTCAACAGCTTCCTGGAGGAAGAACGCCAACGTGCACCACCAGGCGTGACGCTGACCATCATCGGTGACACCTCGGTCGCGCTGCAGGACCGGCTCAGCATGCTGACCGCCAACAGCCTTCAGGGCATCTTGCTGGTCGTTGCCGCGATGTGGCTGTTTTTCGGCTACCGCCAGGCATTCTGGATCGGCATGGGGCTACCGGTGTCGTTCCTCGGGGCACTGGCGCTGATGGCGGTGTCTGGCCTCTCGATCAACATGTTGTCGATGGTCGGCCTGTTGATCGTCATCGGTATTTTGATGGACGATGCCATCGTCATCGCCGAGAACATCGCCGCAAAGCGCGAACAGGGTCTTGCGCCGATGGACGCCGCCGTCGCCGGTACACTTCAGGTCATGCCCGGCGTCATCTCGTCCTTCCTGACCACAGTGTGCGTGTTCGGCAGTCTGGCCTTTATCTCCGGTGATCTTGGCGAATTGTTGCGCGTCATCCCGATCGTTATGATCATGGTGCTCGCCGTCTCGCTGGTTGAGGCGTTCCTGATCTTGCCGAACCATCTTGGCCACAGCGCCAACGCCGACAAACCCGGCCTGATTACACGTAAGGTGGAAGGCGGCGTTGCCTGGACCCGCGACCATATCATCGGGCCTGTCGCAGACTTTGCCGTGCACTACCGCTATCTGACGCTTGGTCTGGCAGTCATGCTGTTCCTCGCCTCGGTTTCACTTCTGGCCGGCGGCGCGGTCAAGTTCCAGGCCTTTCCCGAGATTGACGATAACCAGCTCGAAGCCCGCATTGAGCTTGCGGCCAGCGCCCGGCTTGAGGACACGCGCAAGATCGTCGAGGAAGTCAGTTTGGCGCTCGACCGGGTCAACGCAGCACTGTCGCCGGACAATGTCGACGGCCAGCCGCTCGTTGAAAGCGTGCTGGTCCGGTTCAATGAAAACCGTGATGCCGGCACGAATGGCGCCCACCTCGCGACAATCGCTGTCGATGTCATCGAGACCGATCAGCGCACCGCGACGAACGAACAGATCCTGGCCGCCTGGACCGCGGAAGTTCCCGATACGCTCGATGTCCGCCAGATCACGCTGACCGAGCCGTCCGCGGGGCCCGCAGGCCGCGCCGTCGAGATTCGCTTGCAGCACCCGGACATCACAGTTCTTGAGCAGGCGTCGGAAGATCTGAGGAGGTGGCTCGCAGCCTATGCAGGTGTCTACAACCTCGCCGACGATCTGTCGCTCGGCAAACCGGAGCTTGCCATCTCGTTGATGGATGGAGCCGGTGCGCTTGGCGTCGATGCGCGGATGATTGCCGACCAGCTACGCGCAGCCTTCTATGGCGTCACGGCAGACGAGATTCAGATCGGCAGCGAGAGCTTCGAGATTGATGTGCGTCTTGCCTCAACAAACCGCGACAGCATCGGTGATCTCGACAGCTTTACGATCGAGACGCCCGCGGGCGAGCGTGTGCCACTCAACACGATTGCCGAGATCACACCAGAGCGCGGCTATACGAGGCTGAATCGCATCGACCGGCTGCCTTCGGTATCGCCGACGACCTCGGTCGCGTTCGCGATGTTTGTTTGAA
>JBCBSK010000132.1:0-10133 GCA_039819185.1 Pseudomonadota bacterium
CGCAAAGGGAGAAATCATGACCCCCCTTCTCGTGCTCGTGCGCCACGGCCAGAGCGAGTGGAATTTGAAGAACCTGTTCACGGGCTGGAAGGATCCGGACCTGACGGAGCAGGGCATCGTTGAAGCGCGTTCCGCAGGCAAGAAGCTGCATGAGTTGCAGCTTGTCTTCGATGTAGCGTTTACGAGTGACCTGTCGCGCGCGCAAAACACACTCGAGTTGATCTTGGAAGAACTCGGCCAGACCGGCCTTGAGGAGCGCCGGGATCAGGCGCTGAACGAGCGCGACTATGGTGATCTGACGGGTCTGAACAAGGACGACGCCCGCGCCAAATGGGGCGAAGAGCAGGTGCATATCTGGCGCCGCTCCTTCGACGTTCCCCCGCCCGGCGGCGAGAGCCTGAAAGACACCGCAGACCGCGTCCTGCCTTACTATCAGTCGGATATTCTGCCGCTTCTTTTGGAGGGCAAGCGCGTTCTTGTGGCGGCTCACGGCAATTCCTTGCGCGCGCTCATCATGCATCTCGAAGGCCTGACGCCAGACGAGATCCTGGCACGTGAGATCGGTACCGGGGTTCCGATCATCTACCGGCTCGATGGTGCCGGCGCGGTTGTCGAGAAGCAGGATCTGGCGGCCTAGGGTGTTTTCGTCGGGTGTGAGAGCCTCTTTGGTGTCCCACAATCGCATCAAGACGAGAGTTTAGAGGCCATACTCAGTCTTTTTCGAACCCGGCAACGCCTGTAGCCCCTGCCTGGCTCGGCGACACCGAGAAGAACGACCGAAAGTCGCGGCTGAATTGCGCCGGGCTGGCGTAGCCGAGTTCCTGGGCGGTCTGCGTTACGCTGAGTTTTTCGTCGACCAGCAAGTTCCATGCGCGCATCAATCTGCGTTGCTTGAGATATTGCAGCGGTGAGGTTCCGAAGGCGGCCTTGAAGTGGCGATGGAAGCTCGCTGCGCTCATGCCCGACAGTGCGGCGATTTTGTCGATGCTAGGCGCCTTGCCCTGACTGGTCTGTATCTGTTGCAGCAGCGCGGCAATCCGCGCCTCCGGCCGGTCCGGCCGAGTTTGCGCCAAAAGCACCCGCCCATGAGGGTCTTGCAAAGCGTGGAAGAAGATTTCCCGCACTGTGGTCGGCGCGAGAAGAGAGGCTTCTGCATCATCGGCAAGTTGCCTCGCAAGGCGGCCGACCGCGTCACGCATTGAGCCGCCGAGCCGCAAGGGTTCGACACCGAGCGTGACCGGGCCGCTTACGGCAGCGCCACGTGTTTCGAACAGGCTTGAGGCAAGCTCGTGAAGCACTTTGCGATCGGAGCGAAGGAAAAGCCCAATCAGAGGTGCCTCAGAGGTGGCCTCCGTTTCACAGTCGAAGCAAACCGGTAGTCCAACCGCCAAGTAGCACCCTTTGTCATAGACAAAGCTGCGGTCGCCCAAAAACCCTGTCTTGCGCCCTGAGATGATGACCGCGATGCCGGGATCATAGACAAGTGGTACGCGTGGTATGGGATGGTCTGACCAGAAGAGCTTCACTGCCGGCAAGCGCGTCGGCATGAAACCGGTCCGGATGTCACCGCCATGGTCTGCGCGCAGCCGCGTCAGGCAGTCTGTCAGATCGTCAGTCATCGATTGCACATAGGCGGTGCCCGAACCACCTGTCACCCGTCATGCCGCGTTCCTGCTCAAAACTCGCACCTTTGATAGAAATGCGCACGGTTCTGACAGGATATGCCATTCAGCCATAGCATCGTCATGACTACGTCGTGTCTCAGCAGACACTGGAGGCCACGATGGGCAACGACACGGCAATCCCCGAAGATAAGCTCGCAACCGTCAAGTTCTTGGCGAACTTCGCCGTCAAACCAATGTTCCGCACCCCGGTGCACAAGACGCCTGCTGATCATGGCATCGAGACATGGGACGACATCTATTTCCCATCTGATGATGGCACACCGCTCGAGGGTTGGTATGTGCCCGCAGCCGGCGGTGAGAGCGACAAGCTGATCATCATGAACCATCCGATGCCCATGAGCCGGTCTGGCTTCACTGGTCATTGGGGCGAGCCTTGGAGTGGTGTCGACAACATCGAAATCGACTTCGTGGCGCATATCGCGCATCTTGCAAGGGCCGGCTATAATGTGCTGGCCTACGACCTGCGCAATCACGGCAATTCCGGAGCTGCCAACGGCGGCATCTGCGGCATCGGGCGATATGAATGGCGCGATTGCATCGGTGCCAAGAGATATGTCGACGCCCATCCGCGGCTGTCGAAGATGACGCTCGGCCTCTACAGCCAGTGCACCGGCGGCAACGCCCAGTATGAGGCGATGTCGCGCCGTCCGGACCTTTTCCGGAATGTCCGCTGCATGTTGAGCCCGCTGGTTGTGTCCATGACGGCGCTGATGGGGCAGTTCGCCAAGCTGCAGGGCGTCGGCGACCACCTGGATGTTCTCGACGTTGAGCAGAAGAAGCTTGGTGGCTTTACCAACGCCGAGATGAGCCCGCACCTGTTTGCCGGCGACGTGACCGTCCCGACGCTCATCGTCCAGGTCAAGGACGATCTGTGGACCACCGCCGAGGACGGGCAGAAGACGTTCGATCTTCTCGGGAGCAATGAAAAGGAGTTGTTCTGGATCGAGGGGACGACGCGGCGTTTCGACGGCTACAACTACTTCGGCAACACCCCTGAACGCATGATCGACTGGTTTGACCGGTTCATGGGCGCAGCCAACTGAGGTCAGGAATTCGAGCGACCAATGGGTGCCTGAACCCATTGGTCAGGCGCTCTAGATCCCGACCTGCCCGGCCTCCCAGCCGAGGATCGCCCGCTTGCGCGTCAGCCCCCAATGATAGCCCGTCAGCGCGCCCGACCGACCGATCACACGATGACAGGGCACGACGAAGGAGATCGGATTGCGCCCGACCGCACCGCCCACGGCACGCGCTGCCTTTGGCTTGCCAAGGTGGCGCGCGATGTCGGAATAAGTCGTACCTTTGCCAAACGGAATTCTGAGAAGCGTCTCCCAAACGCGGACCTCGAAATCGGTACCGATCAGCATCACCCGCAGCGGCTGGTCCGGATGCCAGTTTCCGGGCGAGAAGATACGGCGCGCATAGGGGGCGGTGGCGTCCACGTCCTCGACATAGTGAGCCTGAGGCCAGCGGCGCGTCATGTCGGCAAGCGTTGCGGCGCGTTCATCCTGCCCGTCGGCGAAGGCAAGGCCCGCCAGACCACGATCCGTCGCCATGATCAGGGCTTCGCCGAAGGGTGAAGGGTGAAAGCCATAGTGCATGGCGATCCCAGCACCCTTGGCGCGGTACACACCTGGCGTCATTGCTTCATGCGTGACGAAGAGATCGTGCAATCGCGCAGGCCCCGAAAGACCGACCTCGAAAGAAGTGTCCAGCACCGTCTCGCCATCACGCAGCAATGCGCGGGCATGGTCCAGCGTGATCGCCTGGATGAACTGTTTCGGCGTGATCCCGGCCCAGCGGCGGAACAGGCGCTGGGTGTCGTCCTCACTGAGGCCGAGATGATTGGCAAGCGCGGACGCCGGCGGTTGGTCACGCCAGTTTTCGGTCAAGAACCGGATCGCTGCTTGGATTAGCGCGTAATCGGCGTCGGTGGCATCGAGCGTTGGTAGCAAGGGCAATGTGTCGGTGGTTTGGGTCATGGCGGTCGCAAGCATCATCTCGGCCTTCAGGTCTCGTGCAATCACAAATAACGACCTAGGTCATGGTGTTGACCAACACGACCCGATTTCCGCATTCCTGGGTGTATCGTGGTCAGCCGGGCAGCGGCGCCTCGCGTAAGCCCTTGAGGGCTGTTCCGAACGCGCTTGCGAAGTCTTCCTTTTCGAAGGGGCTGAGATCGCGCGCGATCGGTAGAGCCTTGCCATGCGACACGATGACGACATCGGTAACTCCGTCTTCGTCGCGTTTGACCGACAATTGCGCCCAATAAGGATTGAACGTCCATTCGGCCTGACGGCCATTGGCGGCGATGCGCCGCACGGTGAGACTGTCGGCCGTCAGTGTCACGGTCTCATGCGCTCGGGCGGCGCGGTAATTGGCGCGGAACGCGAGCCAGACGATCAGGATATCGAGACCGAGAAAGCCGAGCACAGGCCAGGCGCCCATGGCTGCAAACAGGATCGCCGAGGTTCCGATACAGACAGCAATCACCAGCATCAGGATGACGAAGCCGTTCGGCCCCAGCGATCGATGGGGATGAATCGTCGCCGCGAAAACGGGTGTTGTCGGCGCGTCCGCCGTGGCAATGTCGGAGGAACCTGTCATGATGAGAGAGTGTAGTGCATGCCGCCAGACTCTGAAGCGGGAAAAACCGTCGCACGGCCCAAGACCGCGTCATCTTCTACGAAGCGTCGGGCGCCGCAGATGCGCTCCAAGCTCAAGCTGGATGAGCGTGCGGACTTCTTTACGCGCCTCAAGACACTCGACCCGGAACCGACGACCGAGCTTGAGTATTCCAACCCGTTCACGCTTCTCGTGGCCGTGGTCCTGAGCGCACAGGCGACCGATGTCGGGGTCAACAAGGCGACCAAAGAGCTATTTCGCATCGCCGACACGCCCGACAGGATGCTGGCGCTCGGCGAGGACATCGTCCGCGAGCACATCAAGACGATCGGGCTGTATCGCAATAAGGCGAAGAACGTCATGCTTCTCTGCCGCGATCTGATCGACAAGCATGGCGGCCAGGTGCCGGATGATCGCGAAGCGCTAGAAGCACTCGCTGGCGTTGGCCGTAAGACCGCGAATGTCGTGCTCAACACGGCTTTCGGCCATGAGACGATCGCCGTCGACACGCATATCTTCCGCGTTTCCAACCGCACCGGCCTTGCGCCCGGCAGGGATCCGCTAGCGGTTGAACTGATGCTCGAAAAGGTGGTTCCGCCGGAGTTCAAACGTCATGCCCATCACTGGCTGATCCTTCACGGCCGCTATACCTGCGTGGCACGCAAGCCCAAATGCGGCGTCTGCACGGTCCGTGATTTGTGCCGGTTTAAGGAGAAGACGGCAGCCTAGTCCGCATCGGCATGTCGGTTTCGAGCCGCTTGTAGACATGCATCATGAATGTGGTCGCAAAGAGCGGTGTCAGGAAGTTGACGACAGGAATGACGAGAAAGCCTGCGATGATCAGCCCGGCGACGAACAGCTTTCCAGCATGACGCGCCCGTAACAACGCCATGTCCTGACGGCTGAGATGGCGCAGGGCACAGAGTTCGAAATACTCCCGGCCAAGCAGGAATGCATTCGCCAAAAGAAAGGCGATCAGATTGATACCCGGCACGAGCAGCAGCATCAGCGCAACGATATTGGCAAGCAGCACCACGCCGCCGAAGCGGATTGCCTGGACGAGCCCTTCGACGACCCCCGGTGCGCGGCCCGGCACATCGCCCGGGTAATCCACGCGCTCGACCGTCTCGGCGATGTCATCGACGAGAATGCCGGCGACGAGTGCTGTCAAAGGCGCCGCCACGAACCAGAATGCGATCAGAAGCGTCGCACCGAGAAGCATCTGAACCAGAAGCTCGACCCAACCGGTGGCGAATGGGACGAAGGCACCTAGCACCCATTCAAGCGCCAGAAACATCACAATAAACAGCAAGGCCGTCGCGCCAACCGATTTGACCAGCACCGGCCAGAACGGGCGTGTCAGGATTTCACCGAGGGCTTTGACGGCATCCGATAGCATTGCCGTTGAGGTAAGACGGCGGTGGCAGCCGCGCAAGCCGAGTGCCCCGACTGATGGGGGCAGAGAGCAGGGGGCTGGCCTTTACGCAAACCCTGACCTACAGAGGCGATTCAGAACAAAGGGGACGTATTTGGCAGATACAACATACGATGTTATCGGCATCGGAAACGCGATCGTTGACGTGCTTGCGCCGAGCGAAGACGACTTTCTGGTCGCCGATGGGCTGGCCAAGGGATCGATGCGGCTGATCGACGAGGTTGAAGCCGAACGCCTCTATGCGCGTATGGGACCTGCTGTAGAGACGTCCGGCGGTTCGGCGGCCAATACGATCGCCGGTCTTGCCTCGCTCGGGGCCGATGCTGCCTTCATCGGTAAGGTGCGCGACGACCTCCTCGGCCAGGTGTTCGGCCATGACATTCGTGCGCTCGGCGTGGGCTTCGACACGACGCCGGCAACCGAAGGCGCTGCCACCGCGCGCTGTATGATCCTGGTGACGCCAGACGGCGAGCGTACCATGAACACCTTTCTCGGCGCCTCGCGAGAGCTCACCACAGATGACATTGATCCCGGCCTGATCCAATCCAGCAGCACGCTCTACCTTGAGGGCTATTTATGGGATCCGGACAACGCCAAAAAAGCCTTTGTGAAGGCCTCAGAGATTGCCCGTGCGGCGGGGCGCGAAGTTGCGCTCACGCTGTCGGACGGGTTCTGCGTTGACCGGTTCCGTGACGAGTTCTTGGAGCTAATACGCTCTGGCCAGGTCACGATCGTGTTCGCCAACGAGCACGAAGCGCGCGCACTCTACCAGACCGGCGATATCGAAACGGCGGTTGATGCGTTGGCGAAGGATGTGCCGCTGGCCGTTGTCACGCGTGGCGAAGAGGGGGCGACCGTGGTGACCGGCGACAGCCGCGTCAGCGTGCCTGCGGCAGAAACCTCAAATGTGGTCGATCTGACCGGTGCGGGTGATTTGTTTGCCGGCGGCTTTTTGTTTGGGCTCGCGCGGAACTATCCGCTCGATGCCGCAGCCCGCTTGGGCACGTTGTGTGCGGCGCACGTCATCGGCCATATGGGACCTCGGCCGCAGAGATCTCTGAAGGCGCTCGCTGCCGAGAGCGGATTCTCCACCTAGGAAATTCAGTAAGTATTTGAATTAATTGAAAATTTTATAATCTGAACACCTCGATGAGAGTTGCGCGGACAGGAGCCGTGTGCCTTGAGTGTCGTGTGCATCCAAGCGCCAGTGTGACGTCAAAGGTATAATTGTTCGCACAAATTCACCTTTTTGTTGCAAAACAAACCTTCCCTCGCGTCATTTTGCAATGCATTTTCGCAATCTAGTTTTGCGCGTAACAACTTGTGAAAAAGCAACCATATAAGGGAGACTTCCATGGGCATTTTACCGACTTTGCGGCGGCGCCTGACCGACGATCCGCCAGCCAATGCGGGCTACATCGACACGCCTGACATGAACTACGGCAATTGGCTCGAAGCGACCGAAGGCGCGCTGACGACAGATAGCCTGGCGGGAAAGAAAATTGCGATTGTTGGTGCCGGCGTGTCTGGCCTGTGCGCGGCCTATCACCTGAAGAAAGCGGGCGCCAGCGTCACGATTTACGAGGCGACGGACCGGATCGGCGGCCGTCTCTACAGCTATCAAGGGTCGAGCTGGGGAAGTGACACAACAAAAGTGGAACTCGGGGCGATGCGGTTCCCGCCCTATGAGTT
The DNA here is from genome assembly GCA_039819185.1 of Pseudomonadota bacterium. Lineage (GTDB taxonomy): Bacteria > Pseudomonadota > Alphaproteobacteria > Rhizobiales > Tepidamorphaceae > JBCBSK01. The sequence goes on from JBCBSK010000132.1 coordinate 7,438, forward strand.
CTGTCTGAACTATTACATGAAGTCCTTGGGGCTGATCAGCAGTTCGAATGGCATTTCGTCACTGCCCGGCTTCCCCGATCCAGGAACCGCCGGTCTCAAGACCATCGTGAGCTATCAGGGAACGAGCCAGATCTGGGATGGTAGCGGTGCGCCTGCCGGCTTCGAGACGGTCTACAATGGTTGGGTCGATTTTCTTGACAACGGACTGTATCGGTACAGTGGCTACAATCTAGCCGCACCTAAAGTCATAACGGAACAACTTTCCCAAGGTGATATCTCTGGAGCAACCGAAAACTGGCAAGTTTATCTCGACTACTTTGGGAGCACGTCTTTTTACGACGCGTTCTGGCAAATATTCTCGGGTGCCAACACCAAGATTGGCTGGCACATCCCTGGCGGCAAGGCTTGGACGGCGGAAGACTTTAACAAGTTCGGCGCGATTGGTGTCGGCTCGGGCGGGTTCGGGCCACTCTATGACCTGTCATTTCCAGAGTTCATTCGGATCGTCATCAATGGCTTGGAGACCGACCAGAAGTTCTTTTCAGGCGGTATTTCTGAGCTGATCGACGCCTTTATCAATAAGGGCAATCTGTTGTCAGACATCCAAACATCGACCCCCGTCGCGCAGATCGTATCGGGTGATCAGGAAGTCAGCCTGTCCACGTTCGACAACAATATTTTCCTTTACGATCGCGTAATCGTCGCTACAACGACATCGGCGATGCAGTCTAATCTGTACATATATAATAAAAATGCTGATCTTCCAACCCTCGCAGCCGATACGGTTACCGCGCTCAATACCGTGCGACTTATCCCATCAATTAAAGTTGGCGCGCGGATTGCGAAGTTCTGGGATGAAAGTGACACGCCGATCCGCAATCTGATCACAGACCAGCTCAACTGGCAGATTTACACGCTCGACTATGGCGGATCGAGCAACGGAACGGACACCGCAGCCTGCTTCATCACCTATACTTGGGAATTTGGGGCGACCAAGCAGGAAGCACTTGCCTATTCAGAGGCACAGAGCGCCGCCAGTGCTGCGGAGATCTACAAGCGGCTCCAGACCGCAGCGCTGAATGATCTTGCGGACAATGGGACCGTCCGCAACTTCATCAACAATCTGACACCGCTCAACGAAGACTACGAGACGAACGTCACCTACATCTCATGGTCGGAAATGCCCTACTTCAATGGCGCGTTCAAACTCGCCAAGCCAGGGCAAGATTTCTGGCAGCAGAAACTGTTCTTCGACTTCCAGAAAGCCGGCACGTCTGATGATACCTATGTCTATCTGGCTGGCGATTGCGTCGACTGGAATTCCGGCTGGATCGAAGGCGGGTTGAGGACCGCCATCAATGCTGCCGCAGCCGTGATCACCTCCATGGGATATAGCCTGAACAATCCGAACACACAGGTAACGCCCATGACGATGAATGCTGGTCGCTACGACTATTTCTCAACCAACAGGGTTCAAGACCAGTCTCCGCCAGCATGACGCAGAACGAGGCGAAACCGGACGAGGACCGGTCTTCGCCTCGTCCCGCAAGGGCGGGGACTTAGGCGTCAAAGCTTTCTAAGCCAGACCTGGTCGATGCCGTGATCGCCCCCCTTGCGCAGGATGAGATCGGCGCGCTGGCGTGTTGGCAGGACGTTTTCGTCGAGATTGACCAGGTTAATTGACTGCCAGATCGACAGCGCCGTCTCACGCGCTTCCTCATCCGACAGCGTCGCATAGCGGTTGAAGTAGGATTCCGGCTTGGCGAACGCGGTGCCGCGCAGGCTCAGGAACCGATTGACATACCAGCGTTGAATGTCATCGGTCTCGGCGTCGAGATAAATCGAGAAGTCGAAGAAATCCGACACGAAGGGAATGGCCTTGCCGTCGCGCGGCGGCCGCCCCGTCTGCAACACGTTGAGACCCTCGACGATTAGAATGTCGGGCCGGTCGATGACGACCCGCTCATCGGTCACGTCATAAACGATGTGGGAATAGACCGGAGCTTCGACGTCGCGCTCGCCCGCCTTGATGCGATACAAAAACCTCAGCAGAGCCGACAGGTCGTAGCTCTCGGGAAAGCCCTTGCGGTCCATCAGGTCCTGCGACGTCAGATACGCATTCGGGTAGAGAAACCCATCGGTGGTGATCAGCGACACCTTCGGCGTGTTCGGCCAACGGGCGAGCAGCGCCTGCAGCGCACGCGCCGAGGTCGACTTGCCGACGGCCACCGACCCGGCCAACCCGATGATGTAGGGCATCTTGCCGTCGCTCTTGCCGAGAAAACCTTGCGTCGCCCGATGCAGGCCTTGAGCCGCGCGCACATACATCGACAAAAGTCGTGACAGCGGCAGATAGATCGCGACGATTTCGTCGATCGACAGACGCTCGTTGATGCCGCGCAACCGGACGATCTCGTCTTCGCTCAGCGTCAGCGGCGTGTCGGCACGCAGGCCCGCCCATTCCTCGCGGCTGAAGAAGCGGAACGGCGACAAATCCGTTCCATTGGCCAAAGCGTTCGGCACCAATTGATCCATCGGTTCACCCCCGAAAGCCATATCCGCCCTACTCAAACGCGGACCGCCCATCCAACGGACGACAGGAGGTTAGATGAACGCAGCTACGCTGCACTGCGATATAGATCAAGTGGAGATTGGTATAGGCCACGGCTGGAAAAACTGGCGGCGGTTTTTTGGCC
>JBCBSK010000133.1:0-10071 GCA_039819185.1 Pseudomonadota bacterium
GGCCATGGGCCTCGAAACACCGGATTCCGGCGACATCATCGTGCACCCCTCGTCCGGCAATGCGAACAAGTCGATGAGCGTGCAGATGGTCTTCCAGCATCCTCGCGACAGCCTCGATCCTCTGATGAAGGTCGACGACCAACTGCACGAAGTGCTGAAGGTGCATGGCTGGCGCGACCGTGAAAAGCGGACCCAGAAAATTCAGAAGACCATCATCGATGTTGGTCTTGGCGAGCACGTTTTGCATCGCCGCCCGACCTATCTCAGCGGTGGCGAGGCGCAGCGCATCGTTATCGCCCGCGCGCTTCTGCGCGAGCCCGACGTCCTGATCGCCGACGAGCCGCTGTCCGCGGTCGATGTGCGCCTCCAGAAAGTGATCCTCGCTTGTCTCAAGCGTCTGCGCGACCGGCTCGGCATCTCCATCCTGCTGATCACCCACGATCTGCGCGTCGTCTTCGAGATTGCCGACCAAGTGGTGGTGCTGCGCCACGGCCGCGTCGTCGAGGACATCCCGGTCCACAAGTTCACCGACGGCAAGCGCGACGCCTATACCCAGATGCTGATCGATGCGGTTCCCGGCAAGAGCGTGGCTGAATCCGAAGCCGACCGCGCGGCCGCGGTCAATCTCGAAACGGACACCAACCGCAATATCGAAGAGGGGGCGCTCACCGGCAATGCGCGTGTATGAAGCACTTGCCCGTTGCTTCGCGGCCGAGGAGGTTACCACCCATTTCGGCCTCATGGGCGATGGCAACATGCATTTCATGGCGGCCATGGATGCCATCGCCGGGATGTGCTCCGTCGGCGTCCGGCACGAGCATTGCGCGCTGATGATGGCGGTCGGCCACGCAAACGCAACCGGCCGGCCGGGCGTCTGTTCGGTCACCCACGGCCCCGGCTTCACCCAGCTGATGACGGGGTTGGCAGTCGCCGCCCGCAACAACATCCCCGTGGTGGTCATGGCCGGCGAGACCGGCATCGCCGCCCCTTGGAGCGTACAGGCCCTTGATCAGGCGCCGCTTGCGCGCGCCTGCGGCGCCGAGTATCTGACCGTGCACAGCGCCGGTGTGCTGCACCACAGAGTGCGCGAAGCGTTCTATACCGCCCGCACCGAAAACAAGCCGGTGGTGGTTGGTGTGCCGCTCGACTTGATGAAGTCCGAGACGCCCGAGCTGCCGGACTACACGCCCTCGCTCGCCTACCTGCCGCCGTCCACGCCGCTTCCGCCGGACCGCGCCGCAATCGTCGAGTTGGCGGAACGGCTGCTTAGCGCGCGCGCGCCCATTCTTATCGCGGGCAGGGGAGCGTTGCTTGCCGGCGCAGGCCCCGCCATCGAGCAGTTAGCCGACGAGACGGGGGCGTTGTTGGGCACCAGCCTTCTCGCCAAGGGTCTCTTTGAACATCATCGATTTTCGCTCGGCGTCGTCGGCGGCTACATCTCCGAGGCCGGCCGGGCCGCAGCCGACAAGTCGGACCTCGTTATCGCTTTCGGCGCCCTGCTTTCTCGTTTCACCCTTGATGGCGGCAAACTGTTCCGACGGGCCGAGATTGTCCAGGTCGACATTGCCCCACGGGCGCTTAGGGAGGGTTTGGTCGCCGCCGACCACATGCTTCGCGCGGACGCCCGTCTCGCCGCCCAGGCGCTTTACGATGCGGTATGTTCGGTCCCGAAGCGGGGTCCGGCAGCAATTCGAACCGACGCGCTGGCCGATCGCCTGCGCGACTTGCCCGCTGACACACAGCCCTTTGATCCGCCATCCGGCCTCGCCGATCCGCGCCGGGTGTTCGCTGCCCTGGAACGGGTCTTGCCGCCGGACTACCATCTGGTTAGCGGCGCTGCGCACCAGGCCTATTGGCACACCGCGATGCGCGGGATCGCCGGCGGGAATTACCACGCCATCCGGGCCTTTGGGGCAATCGGCAACTCGTTGAGCTTTGCCGCCGGCATCGCCGTGGCCCGAGGCGACGGCAAGGTCATTCTGTCGGATGGTGATGGCGGGCTACTGATGCACATTCAGGAGCTTGAAACCCTCGTCCGCGAACGGATCAAACTTCTCGTCATCTGCATCAACGACGGCGCGTTCGGCGCCGAAATCCACAAGCTGCGCGCTGACGGCATCGATCCCAAGGGCGCCATCTTCGGCCCTACCAATCTGTCCGAGATCGCCGCGGCCTTCGGGCTCGGTTCGGCGACCATCACCGATCCGGACCAGGTTGCCGACCAGTTCTCCCGCTTTTCGGAAGACGACCGCGCCTGGCTCTGGGACGTCAAGGTCTCGCATTTCCAGCAGTCGCCGCCCATGCGTGCCAATCTCGCGGCCAAGGGGAAACAGCGATGAATGTCGGCTTCCGAATTCTGCGTGCTGTGGTCTCGCTTTGGCTGATCGTCACGCTGGTTTTCTTCGCCCTGCGCGCCACCGGCGATCCGATCACCGCGATTTTCGACCCCGATAACTTCACCGAGGAGGCGCTCGAGGCCTATCGCCGCCAGTGGGGCTACACCGGCTCCATGTTCGACCAGTACATCATTTACATCACCAGCCTGCTACAGGGTGACTTCGGGTTTTCTTCCATGGCCAACCGCAGTGCCGCCTTGGTGGTCATGGACCGAGTTCCCGCCACACTGCAACTGGTCGGCTGCAGCGCCTTCCTGATGATGGCAATCGGCTTTCCGGTCGGCGCGTTCGCCGCGCTTAACAATGGCGGCCGGCTCGACCGCTTCGTCATGACCTTCTCCACGATCGGCTTCGCGCTGCCCAATTTCGTCATGGGCCTCGGCTTCATCCTGCTGTTCTCGGTCAATCTGCGCCTGCTGCCCTCCAATGGCTACGGTACCTGGCAACATCTGGTCATGCCGGTCCTAACCATCGGAATCTCCCAGTCAGCGATATTTACCCGCTTCGTGCGGTCCGCCATGCTCGACGCCATTCGCCTGCAATGCGTCACGTCGGCCACGGCCCGGGGCGTCAGTCCCTGGGAAGTGTTCTGGCGCCACGTCGTGCCCAATGGCACGCTGCCGCTGGTCACCATCACGCCGCTGCTCGTGGGCGCCATGGTCGCCGCCAGTGCGGTTGTGGAATCGGTCTTCGGCTGGCCCGGCATCGGCCGGCTAATCGTGGAGTCGGTCGCTCAACGAGATCTGGCGGTTCTGCAGATGATCGTGATGATCATAGCGGTCGTCATGATCTCGACCAACCTGATCGTCGACCTGGCTTATGTGCGGCTCGATCCACGCACCCGTCTTGCGCGGGCACACTGAGTAGGGGGCTGGCACCATGACGGATACAACCGGCGGAATACCACTGCGCAAGGCCATTCGCACCTTGCCGATCGGGGTCATGTTGGCCACGGCCTGGTTGATCGCCTGTATCCTTGCCATCATTATCTTCCCACAGGCATCAAACCTCTCGGCCACGACCATCGACCTTACCGCACGGTTGGCACCGCCCGTCGGCCTGGGGGGCGATTGGGCCCACCCGCTGGGCACCGACGATCTGGGCCGCGACGTGCTGGCGCGCCTCATTGCATCCATCCAGACCAGCTTGCTGATCGCCCTAGGCGCGGTGGCGATCTCCGCCACGGTCGGCACGCTTGTCGGAATTGCCGCCGCCCATGTTGGCGGCTTGTTCGATCAAGTCGTCGTTGCGGCTGTCGACGCGCAGGTCTCTGTACCCTTCATCATCATCTCGCTGACCGTGACCGCTATTTTCGGCAACAGTTTGATGCTGTTCGTCGTCGTGCTCGGCCTGTTTGGGTGGGAGCGTTACACGCGTCTCGCCCGGGCGATGACCATGGCCGCCCGGGGTCGTGGCTATGTGCTGGCCATGAGCACGCTCGGTTTTTCTTGGCCGCGCATCTATCTTCGCCATGTGCTGCCGAATATCGCCAGCACCCTGCTGGTGACGATAACCATCAGTTTCCCGGAAGTGATCCTGCTCGAAACCTCGCTGAGCTTTCTCGGGCTCGGCATCCAGCCGCCTATGACCAGTCTTGGCAACATGCTCGGCTTCGGCCGATCCTACCTGCTCACCGGCTGGTGGATCGCCGTGGCTCCGGGTCTGACCATCTTCTTTTGCGCGCTTGCCGTCAGCGTTATTGGCGACTGGGCCCGGTCGGTCATCAGCCGCCTGTAGGACGGGCCGCTGTTGCGGCCCCGACCGGAGAAGGCGCTCAGCCTTCGATGAGTTCCTTCAGCCGCGTCACAGCCGCGGCGGGCGCCGACAACACGGGTACATCGAGCCGCGCCGACAAGGCCTGTTGCGCCCGCGACGTTGAGAAATGCGCCAGCATGACGGTGTCGAAGCCGCCAAGATCCTCGGCCTGCTCGGCAATCAACCGATTGTGGGTTTCGGCGTCTCCGGCGCGGAGTGCCGTCATCGCCGGCTCTACGACAATGGTTGTCAACTTGGCGTCTGCACCGGTTTGATCGACATAGTCCTCGAACTCCGCCTCCATTGTGACCACTGCAGGCCGGAAGGTCGCCACCATCGCGATGTTCGTGCCCTGGCTGACGGCCGCTTGGAACATGGCCTCGTTCGGCTTCAGTACCGGGATCGGCAGTTCGCGCTGCATTTGCTCGATTGCCGGACCGAAGGCCGAGCAGGTCACCAATACGCCATCGGCGCCGGTGGAAAACGCATAACGCCCGAAATTGACAAACCGTTCGGTCAAATCAGCCGTCAGATCTTCGGTTTTCGCCCGGTCTGGACTGAGGCTGTCGTCGAGCAAATTCACGAGTTCCGGCTGCGGCCACAGCCCCTCGAAAGCGGTCTTCACCGGGTCGACGGCCACCGGGGTTGCATGCAACAGAACGATACGAGGTTGGGTCATCCGGACTTCCTCAAAATCTTAGCGTCAATCCTCGCGCGGTATAGGATTTTGCCGCTTGGGGGCTGCGGATCAAATCGATAAAGCGTTGTGCGCCCTCGGGATCCCGGGCGTCACTGAACACCGCCGCACTGAAGTCGGTCACCTGCTGGCAGTCGTCGGGCAGGGGACCGACAATCTCTATGCCCGGCACGGCCTTCAACTCGCTCACCTGTTGGAACGCCAGTGTCGCTTCGCCAGCGACCAGTTTTTCGCCGGTCAAACCGGCCGGGATTACCAGGGTCTTGGCGCGCACCTCATCGCCGATCCCCAGCCGATCGATTAGCTTTTCGAAGTAGATGCCGCTCGCTCCCGCCCGCGACATCACGATGGAAGGCACTTCGCGCAACAACGCGATCAGTTCGTCCGCGCTGTGCGGTGGCGTCACCGTCATGCCGGATTGGACGGCAATGCCAAACTCGGCCTGCACCACGGGCACATAGGTGTCGGCAATCAACCGTCCCTCTTCAATCATCTTGTCCATGTAGGAGTCGATGGCGAGCAGCCCGTCGGCCGTTTCTCCCGCTTCGAGCCGCTGCATCAGCGCTGCTGTCGGATCCCAGACGATTTCCGGCGCACTGTCGCCAAGCGGCGGCAGCAGATCCCGCTTGACCGCGTCAATGACGACGAGTGCGGCCATGAACCGGGTTTTAGCCATGGGTGTGTGCTACTCCCAGCTTATCGGATAAGGGGCTTCGTCCAGCCTGGTGTCGATCCATTTGCGGTCAACGGAGCCATCGCGCACCCGCCCACGCTGCTTGGTCTCGCCGGCAAGGCGCTCGGCGCACTCCTCGAACAGCGGCTCGACATCGTCATAGGGTACACAGATCACCCCGTCATCGTCGCCGACGATCAAATCGCCCGGCGCGATCACCATGCCGGCAATTGCGATCGGCACGTTCACATGTCCTGGCCCGCTTTGGAACGGACCGCTCAGACTGACACCTGAAGCGAATACCGGGAAAGTGTGGTTGGTGACGTGGCCGGCGTCGCGGATCGCGCCGAAGATAACCACCCCGCCCAGTTTGCGCGTCTCGGCATGGGTCAGCATCATCTCGCCGACGATAGCGTTGTCGAGATGCCCGCCGGCATCCACCACTATGATGTCGCCGGGCGAGGCCAGGTCGATCGCCTTGTGCACGAACAGATTGTCCCCCGGTCGCGTCTTCACGGTATAGGCCGGTCCGGCCAGCACCCGGCCTCCGGCATGGATCGGCCGTACCGCATTGCCGGTCGCCTGGAGCCGCAGCATGCAGTCGCCGATCACCGCGGTGGGGATCTCGCGATACTTCGCGATCGCCTCCAAACTCACCCGTCGCTCCGGCTGCCGGACTTTCAAATGGTACATTCGTTCGCTCTCCATTATCGTAAGCAAGCCAATGGTCTGGGCATCAACCAGTGCCCAGACAGCCGAGAAAATGCCAATACCCGCGAGGTCGGAGAAATACAGATTCCTGATACTATTCCATAAAATTCCTGTATAGTTAATGGGTGCAAGGAAAGCTCGATCTGCGCCGTCTACGCTATTTCCTCGCCATAGCCGAGCACGGCTCGCTCTCGGCCACGGCCCGCGCGCTCAATGTCGCGCAACCCGCCCTCAGCTATCACGTATCTGAATTGGAGCGGATTTGCGGACTGTCGCTGGTTTTGCGTGGGCGCGACGGCATAAGGCTCACGCCAGCGGGCGAGGTCTTGCGACGACATGCTGCCGGTATCGTCAGCCGCACAGACGAGGCTGAGCGCACACTCGACAAGCTCGCCAGGAAAGCCCCTTCCAATCAACGGGTTCGCATCGCCATCATCACCTCGCTGGCGGCAGATCTGACGCCGCTTTTGGTCGAGCGCGTGCGTCAGGCTGAGCAGGGCCCAACGCTTTCGATCATGGAGGCCGGGACCCGCGATATTGAGGCCCGTCTGGCACGCGGCCGCATTGACATGGCCATTTGCCTGGCGCCTTCTCCTGGCATCGATGCCAGCCCGATCGCGCGCGAGGAACTATTGTTCATCGCCCCGCACGGCACCACGACCGAAGCCACGCTGTCGCAAGAGAAGCTGTCGGACCAGAAATTTGTGTTGCCGGCGCCGGGCAATCCGTTGCGCGACTTTATCGACGCATCCGCCGACCGCCATGGCTTTTCGACCGATGTTGTGCTGGAGGTCGACGGACTCGGGTCGCGGTTCAACGCCGTGGTCAACGGCATTGGATGTACGCTTCTGGGGGCGCATTCGATTCCGCCTGTCGCTGCCGAGTATCGGCTTTGCGTCGTTCCCATCTCTCCGGCACTGAGGCGACCGATCTATCTGGGGCGCCGACGCGGACTTGAACCGAGCGTGGCGGACGCGATGGAGGCAATCATCGTTGGGGCCCTAGGTGAACTCGGAATCTCGGGGCGAGTGACTGGCGATGCCTGCACCGATATGATGTAATGCTGTAGCGCGTAAGTCCTTGAGACTTATTCGTTATCGCTATCCAATCATTCCCGGAAGCAGAGCATGCTGCGGTTCAATGCCAACCTAACAACCATGTACGGCACATTGCCGGTGACCGAAGCTCTCGCCGCGGCCAAGGCCGACGGTTTCGATGCCGTCGAATGCCGGACCCCGTTCGATGAACCGGCGGAGAAGATCGCCGAGGCTCTCTCCCACCTTGACATGGCGCTGGTGCAATTCAACACGCCGATGGGCGATTTCGCCGCCGGCGAGCGCGGTATTACCTGCATTCCGGGGCGGGAGCAGGAGTTTCGGGCCTCCATCGAGTTGACGCTCGACTACGCTCGGCACACCCAGCCGCGGCAGATCAACTGCCCGGCGGGTATTGCGGTACGAGATGTGCCGCGTGAGGCCCAAGAGCGGCTGCTGGCAGAAAATCTCAACTGGGCGGCCAGCCGCTTTGCCGATCATGGCATCCGCCTCCAGCTCGAAGGCATCAATCCTATAGACAATCCGGGTGTACTGGTCGGAACCGCGAACGATGCTATGCGCATCATCGAGATGGCGGACCATGACAATCTATGGCTCCAGTATGACTTCTACCACCAACAGGTGACCAGCGGCGGTCTTGTCCGCACGTTCGAGCGCTTCCAAGAGCGCATCAATCATGTGCAATTTGCCGACCACCCCGGCCGACACGAACCGGGCACGGGTGAAATCAACTTTCAATTTATCATGGGGGAGCTGGACCGGCTGGACTATTCGGGCTGGGTCGGCCTTGAATACGTTCCGGCAGGCACGGTGAAGGATGGCCTGGGCTGGCTTGAGGCGTATAGGGCGAACGCGTAACAACGCCACAACAGCGCGGCGAGCTGATTGATAAAAGATATGCCACTATGGGTGCCGCCTTTCAGACCCGGGCACGCGCGAATTCAGGGTTTCGGACGCCAGATCCAAGACTGTCAGATTGGCACAAGCCCTATACGAAGCGTGTATAGCTCTGCCACATACCAAGTTCGAAGACTTCGAGGTCTCCGGCGCGCAAGAGGGCACTGGCCGTGATCATCAGGTCGGTCGCGTTGGTGCCGCAATCCCCCAACTCAAGCGGCAACTCGCGCTCGCCGGCCTCGGTGCGCAGGGCATAGACCTTGGTCATCGCCGCATAGAGCTTTCTCGCTGCCGCCGCATCGACGGTGTCGAAGGCGCCCTCAGCCTGCTTGGCGTCGAGCACAGCGGCCAGCCGCTCCATTTCGGCCGCGAGGCCGACGTCGGGTTGCGGCGCTGCTTCTTCCTGGGAGATGTCCGGCGAGAGAGCCTGGGCCATCGCTTGCATCGCTATGCTCCTTTGCGTCTCAATTCGTCGAGCGGCGGAATGTTTTTGACGGGTGTGGGGTCAAGATTGAACAGTCGGGCCGCGTTGCCGCCCAAAATGTTGCGCTTTGCGGTTTCGTCTAGGAACGGCAGATCGTAGATCACGCCAGGCAAGTCAAAATCCCAGTGCGGATAGTCCGAGGACCAAAGGAGCTGGGTGTCGGCCTTCAGCATTTTGAAGGTAGCCTCAAGGATCGACTTGTCGTCCGGCATCTCCATCGGCTGGGTGCTGAAGAACATGTCCTGCATGTACTCACTGGGGCGACGCGTCAGCTGCGGGCAGTCCGAAACGCGCATCGAATAAGAGTGGTCGAGGCGCTGGGCCAGTGCGTAGGCCCATGTCAGTCCGGACTCGATCCACATCACCTTCAGCTTCGGAAACCGCTCAGGCAGGCCGTTCACGATCCAGTTGGTCAAGTGAATCATGTTGAACCACATGAAGCCCAGCGCGTGGACCGAGATGAAGCGGTTGGTCATCGCCAGGCCCTGGTCGTTCCAGTTGTAGGCGGCGTGGAACGAGATCGGCAGACCCATTTCCTCGATCAGCGCGTAGGTCTTCATATAGGCGTTGTCATGCACCGGTTTGTAGCGCGGCGAGGTCACCATGAAGCCGCTGACGCCCTTGCGTCCGCCGAATTCCTCGACGGTCTGGTACGCCGCCTCGGGGTCGTTGAACGGCAAATAGAGCATCGAGATGAGGCGCGGCTCTTCGGCGAGGATCTTCTCGCACAGCCATCGATTGTAGGCTCTGCACATCGCGACCTCGACATGGACCTGCGGATGCAGGCCCAAAAACAGCATCGGGGTTGGAAACAGGCAGGCATAGTCCACGCCCATCGCGTCCATCCAACGTTTGGTCATGACGATGTCGCGGTTCCGGCCTTCGGGAACCTTCTCCAGCTTGCGCAGTTTCTGGCGCGTGATGCGGCCATCGATATCCTGGTAGCCGACCTGGCCATTGATCATCGTCGACCGGCCAAGCCGCTGGATCGATTCAAGTGCGCCGCGCTTGATGACGGGGTTTTCAATGTACTCAAAAACCTCCCGATAGTTTTCGTTCTCGTAGTGATGTGAGTCGACGTCAACAATCAGAAAGTCCTTGTAGTTCCGGCTGTGGGCCTGCTCGGCGGCGGGAGAAGACCATGAGCTTCGTGGCTGGATAGGCTTCGTGTCCAAGAGTTCGCAGGGAGATGACCGTGGCGTGGACATTTTCGCTACGCACAAATCGATAGAGCTAGGCAGCTACTTCAACCTGTCCAGTACACACGCTCAGTTCGCTCGTGCTCACGTCGTCGGTGAGGTCATAGCACAAGTGCTGGACAGCAAGAATGACTTGGTTGCCACAGCTCGAAACGCGGTCGTTTGGGAGACTGAGATCGGCCAAGCACTGAAGCTTTGGGGACA
>JBCBSK010000134.1:0-10068 GCA_039819185.1 Pseudomonadota bacterium
AACGCTCGAAGAAGCCAAGGCAGGCGACGACATTGCCGGTATCATGGCCGAGATCGGTAAGCGTGCGAGGGCAGCCGCGCAAGTTTTGGCGCACTGTCCGGCTGAGACCAAAACCACGGCGCTCGACACCATTGCCGATGGCCTTGTCGCGGCGACGGCAGACATCATGGCTGCCAATGAGCGCGATCTTGCTCGCGCCAGGGACGCAGGTCAGACCACGGCTTTTCTGGACCGCCTGGCGTTGAATGCAGACCGGATCGCCGGTATCGCCCAAGGCGTGCGTGATGTTGCAGCGTTGGAAGATCCGGTTGGCGCCGAGATCGCCCGCTGGCAGCAGCCGAATGGTCTCGACATTGCACGTGTGCGGACGCCGCTTGGCGTTGTAGGGGTGATCTATGAAAGCCGCCCGAATGTCACGGTCGATGCCGGTGTTCTGTGTCTCAAATCCGGCAATGCGGTGATCCTGCGTGGCGGGTCCGATAGCGCTGAAAGCGCTGCGGCGCTGCATCGCGTCATGGCGGAGGCGTTGGTCGTATCCGGACTTCCCGCAGCGGCGATTCAGCTTGTTCCGACCCAGGACCGGGCGGCCGTTGGCGAGATGCTGCGCGGTCTCGATGGTGCAATCGATGTGATCGTGCCGCGCGGCGGCAAGAGCCTGGTTGGCCGGGTCGAGGCCGAGGCGCGGGTGCCGGTTTTCGCCCATCTCGACGGCAACAACCATGTCTATGTCCACAAAAGCGCTGATCCGGCCATGGCGACGAACATCGTTCTGAACTCCAAGATGCGGCGCACCTCCGTATGTGGCGCCGCCGAGACGCTGCTGATCGATGCCGGTGCTGCCGAAACTGTATTGCCGGGGATTGCCAAGGCGCTGACCGATGCGGGATGCGAGATCCGAGCCGACGCGCGTGCCCGGCAGGTCGTGCCCGAGTCCGTGCCTGCGACGGACGCCGATTGGGCAACGGAATATCTTGAGCCGGTCATCGCCGTTCGCACCGTTGAGGGAGCGGACGAGGCCATCGCGCACATCCACCGCTATGGCTCCCGTCACACCGATGCGATCGTCGCCGAGCACGAAGAGGCCATCTCCGCCTTCGTCACACGGGTCGATTCAGCAATCGTCCTGCACAATGCCTCGACCCAGTTTGCGGATGGGGGCGAGTTCGGTATGGGCGCGGAAATCGGCATTGCAACGGGTCGGATGCATGCGCGTGGCCCGGTGGGTGTCGAGCAGTTGACCAGCTTCAAATATGTCGTGCGCGGCTCGGGCCAAACCCGGCCCTGATCGTACTCCGCCGATACGTCCGCCGTTCCCAATGTTATGACCGCTCCGAACGCTCAGCCTTGGTATGCCGTCGCGCGTCGCGCGGGGCCACCGCCAGTGTTGCCGTTGTCTGCGCCTGGTCAGCGCATCGGCCTGCTCGGCGGCTCGTTCAACCCGCCCCATGCTGGTCACCGGCATCTTGCCCTGGCCGCGCTCGGGCGGTTCAAGCTCGATCAGGTCTGGATGCTGGTGACGCCCGGCAATCCGCTCAAGGATACAACTGGCCTGCCGTCGCTGTCCGACCGAATTGCGGCGGTGACACGCGTGGCACGCCATCCTGCGATCAAAGTCACCGGCATCGAAGCGATGATCGGCACGCGCTATACCGCCGAGACGCTTGCTTATCTGCGATCGAGGCTTCGCGATCGGCATCTGGTCTGGCTGATGGGAGCGGACAATCTCGCAGGCTTTCACCGCTGGCGGGATTGGCGCGAGATCGCGACGACCCTGCCGATCGGTATCATCGATCGGCCCGGCTATACGCTGAGATCCATGGCGAGCCCTGCCGCCCTGGCCTTGGGACGCTACAGGCTTGACGAGACCGATGCGGCACTGCTGGCCACCAGTTCAGCACCGGCCTGGGTGTTTCTGCACGGACCACGGTCGCATCTTTCGTCGACGGCACTCCGCGCCGGCAGCACCTGACGATCTGATCGCGACAAGACCCAGCGTGGCTTTATTGAAATTGTCATGTTTGACCGCTACCGTCTGATCTGTTTCAAGCAATGGCCAATGCGTCGCGTTGCCAGTAGCCCGTGTTGACGGGCAGTCTGAAAAGGCCAGCTTGTGCTATGAGGGCGTAGATGGATCGATAGACCCTATGATTTGGGTGGAAATGCCCGATCAAAAGGGATAGGTGTATCAATCGCTTGGACCGCGCCGACCGCATGGTGGAGCCAGGGTCCGGGAGTGCGCATTTAGGATGATCGACGCGTGAACATCTGTGTGACGGGTCTAATCCCGACACTCTTGTTCCAGGCCAATTTGGTCGTTCCGGCCAACGGTCGCGCTGTTGCGACGTTGAGAAGATCAAGACACGAGAATTGTCATGACGTGCTCGGCAGCGTTTTCGGCTGCCGCATGCGCATGATACCGCCAATTCATGCGAGGAATCCCACTGACACAGACCATGACCGCTGAGGCGGCCGCCATGGCCAAGCCTCGTTCTGATGCCGTCGCGGGCGCTGGCGCCCCAGACGCGCTGTTGTCGATTGCTGTAACCGCTCTAGAAGACGCCAAGGCGGAAGATCTGGTGACGATCGATCTCGCCGGAAAGTCTTCCCTTGCCGATCACATGATCGTCGCGTCTGGGCGTTCGGATCGGCATGTCAAGTCGATCGCCGATCAGGTGCTGCGCGCGCTGAAGGAGGCCGGCGAAGGCCGCGCGTCTGTCGAGGGGTTGGAAACCGCCGACTGGGTCCTGATCGATGCGGGCGATGTCGTCATCCATGTATTCCGCCCCGAGGTTCGTGACTTCTATGGGCTCGAGAAGATGTGGGCGGCCGACATCACGCCGGACACTGCACACGCCTGATCTCGTCTTGAGCTGGCCCAGGGCTTCTGCTCCAGCGCCTTGGAGCTATGACCGATGCGCATTGTGATTGCTGCGGTCGGTCGGCTTGGGCGCGGCGCGGAGCGTGAGCTTGTCGCGCGCTATATCGAGCGTTTGACGGTTGCCGGACGTGGCCTGGGTTTGGGGCCAATCGATGAAATCGAGATCGACGAGAGCCGCGCGGCAACCGTCACAACCCGCCGCAACGATGAGGCGGACCGGCTCCTGGACCGGTCAAGGAGCGTCGTGAAAGGCCGCGAGGCGCGGATTGTGCTTCTGGATGAGCACGGGCGGACTGCCACCTCACCTGGTATCGCCGACCAGCTTGCCACCAGCCGCGATGCCGGCGTGGCGGCTCTTGTGTTTGCGATTGGAGGGCCGGATGGTCATGGCGATAGCCTGCGTCAGGCAGCTCAGGTCACGCTATCCTTTGGGGCTGCGACGTGGCCGCACAAGCTGGTCCGGGTGATGCTTGCAGAACAGCTTTACCGCGCTGCAACCATCCTATCAGGCCACCCCTATCATCGCGTTTGAGTGGGCCGCCTCAGTCTCGTGGCTTTCGAAACGCCCAAGGGTTTGCCGGAAGCGCCATATCCGTTGAAAGCTTGCGCCCCAGCACGGGATAGACCTCGTCAGTGCCGATCATCCAGGCGGTGAATTTGCGGCCGGAGAATATCGGAGCGAAGGCATCATCAAGCACGTTCAGCCCGCCAGTCAGCGCACCGAAGGCCGGCAGGATGAGGCGCGCTCCATTCGTCGCGAAACAGCGCCGGCGCACGGAGCGGCCATTGCGCCTGAGCCGTGCGACTGGATGCAGGTGGCCTGCGATCTCGCCGTCGACCGCACCTTTGGCCGGCTCGTGACGGAACGTGAGACCGCCGATCATCAGTTCGTCTGAAAATGTCCCGCCGAGCCCCGCGGGTGGTACAGGATCATGATTGCCGGCGATCCAGATCCACTCCACGGCGGCGGTCAGCGCCGTTAGGGCTAGAAGGTCACTGGGCACAAGCCGCGCGGGTCCGCCCTGGTCATGAAAGCTGTCGCCGAGCGCGATGACCCGCTGTGGTTTGCGATGCGTGATGATCTGGGCCAGCCGGGTCAAGGTTGCCGTCGTGTCATAGGGCGGCAAGAAGACGCCTTTCGTCGCGAAGGACGAGCCTTTTTCGAGATGCAGATCGGCGACGATCAGAGTTCGTTCGGCCGCCCACCACAACGCCCCGCCAGCGCATGGCTCAAACGCCTCGCCGCACAGTGTCATCGTGCGGGGCGTCGAACCTTGCGCCTTGCTGTCCTGGGCCTCCTTGCTGGATGTGGCCAAACTGCTCACCCCGCCATCGCCTCTTCGATCAGATCTTCCGCGGCATCCGCCATTAGACTGTCCTGCGCCTCGCCCTTCACCGATTCACGGCCGATCTCCAACATGATCGGCACCGCGAGTGGTGAAATCTGCTTCAGGGCTTTATGGACGATTCGGCCCTTGATGCGCGACAGCATCTCAGACAGCCGGGCGATGTCGAGGAGACCGGTCGCCGCATCGTTCCAGGTTGCCTGCAGAAGAATATGATCCGGCTCATGCTGGCGCAGGACGTCATAGATGAGATCGGTTGAGATCGTCACCTGACGGCCAGTCTTCTCCTTGCCGGGGAAGCGGCGTTCGATCAGACCGGCGATGACAGCACATTGCCGGAACGTACGCTTCAAGAGATAGCTTTCGGCCATCCAGGCTTCGAGGTCATCGCCCAGCATGTCCTCGTCGAAGAGGTCGGTGGGGGATGGATCACCGCGGTCAAGTCGTGCTCCGATATCGTCGAGCCCCCAAACGGCGATGGCATAATCTGACGCAACGAAGCCGAGCGGCTTGGCGCGGGCACGTTCGAGCCTGCGGGTCAGCAGCATGCCGAGCGACTGATGCGCCAGCCGCCCCTCGAAGGGATAGGCCACGAGATAGTGCCGCTTGCCGCGCAGAAAAGTCTCGACCAGCATCTCGTTGCGCTTGGGCAGAACGCTTTTGAGATGCTGCATCGACAGCCAGTCGCGTACCTGATCGGGCAATGCGTGCCAGCGATCCGGGTCAGCCAGCATCCCCCTGACCTGATCGGCGAGATAGGTCGTCAGCGGAAACTTGCCACCAGCATAAAACGGCACCTGCGGTTCCTCGGCGCGCGCGCGGGAGACGATCGCCTCGTCCTCCTGGATGGCTTCCAGTTTAAGAACTTCGCCGGCAAACAAAAACGTGTCCCCCGGCGGCAGAGTTTCGAGAAAGTATTCCTCGATATGGCCGAGCATGCGGCCGCCACGCGACACCGGCTTGCCTCTGCCCGGTCGGGATAAGCGCAATTTCAACATCGGTGCTTCGACGATCGTGCCGACATTGAGCCGATAGCGCTGGGCCAGCGAGGGATGCGCGAGCCGGAAGCGGCCATCGCCGGTTTGCTTGAGCCTTGCAAACCGGTCATAGGCCCTGAGCGCATAGCCTCCGGTCGCGACGAAATCGACGACCCGATCGAACCGGTTGCGATTCAGATCGCGATAGGGATAGGCGCTGATCACTTCCTGGTGCAGGCCAGCGGCGTCGAACGGTCCCGCGCAGGCGACGCCGAGAATGTGCTGCGCCAGGACATCGAGCGCGCCTGTGCGCAGTGGTGGGGTGTCTTGGGCGCCGAGATAATTGGCATCAAGGGCAGCGCGGCACTCCATAACCTCGAAACGATTTGCCGGCACAAGAACGGCGCGCGACGGTTCATCCAGCCGATGATTGGCGCGGCCGATTCTTTGCGCGAGCCGGCTTGCACCCTTTGGCGCGCCGACATGGATGACGAGATCGACATCGCCCCAGTCGATTCCGAGGTCGAGGGTCGAGGTGCACACGACTGCTTTCAACTCGTTGCGCGTCATCGCTGCCTCGACCTTGCGGCGCTGTTCCTTGGACAGCGAGCCATGATGGAGCGCGATTGGCAGCATGTCGTCATTGATCGCCCAGAGTTCCTGGAACAGGAGCTCGGCCTGGGAGCGCGTGTTGACGAAGACAAGCGTCGTTCCGTGGCGCCGGATCAGGTCGTAGACCTCGGGCAACGCATAGCGCGCAGTGTGGCCTGACCAGGGCACGCGCTCATCGGATGTAAGGATCGTGATCTCTGGCTTGATACCGGCCGGCGTGGTCAGCAGATCCGCGAGTTGCAAGTCTTTGCCGGGCGCTTGCGGTCTCAGCCAGGCGCGCAACTGGTCAGGCTCTGCGACCGTCGCCGACAGGCCAATGGTGTTGAACTTCGGCGCATAGGCTCTGAGCCGAGCCAGTCCGAGCGACAGAAGATCGCCGCGCTTTGAGGTGACCAGCGCATGTAGCTCATCCAAAATTACCGTCTTGAGGCCGGCGAAGAGATCGCTCGCCTCCCGGCTGGCCAAGAGCAGCGCGACTTGTTCCGGTGTTGTCATCAGAATGTCTGGTGGAGAGGTCTTCTGGCGTTGTCTCTTGGACGGCGGCGTGTCGCCCGTCCGCGTTTCGATGGAAATCGGCAACTCCATCTCTTCAACGGGGGTTACGACATTGCGCGCGACGTCGACAGCGAGTGCTTTCAAGGGTGAAACATACAGCGTGTGGATGCCGGGCCGGCGAACCTTCGCCCAGCGGTCGAGGCGATCATCCAGCGTTTCGGGCTCGGCTGCCGTGTCTCGATCTTGCGGCTCGGCGGCGGTTTGCCCGCGGTCCGCAAGATCGATCAGGCTCGGCAGGAAGCCAGCCAGCGTCTTGCCGGCGCCGGTTGGCGCAATCAGAAGAACGGAACGACCGTCGCGTGCGCGCCGCCACAGGTCAAGCTGGTGTGGCCTCGGCGTCCAGCCTCGGTCCGAGAACCAGCTGGCGAACGGTTCGGGCAGGGCGGTATCCGCGTCGAGAACGTCCATAGGGTCCAGATGTCGTCGCCAGTCTTGGCGGCAGTGTGACCGCTTCGCCGGCGCCTGTCTCCTGTTCGCAACGACCGAGAACGAAAAACGCCCGAGCCAATCGGCCCGGGCGTTCTCTCACAAGGTCAGCCGGCCTCAGGACTGCGCGACATACTCGCTGATGAGTTTCTCGTTGCGCGCCTTCTCGATCTTAGTCGTCATTTCCTCGCTGATCCGCTCATCCATGCGGAACTTGACGAAGTTCACCAGGCTGCCGGTCAGAAGCAGAATGCCCATCGCCCAGTACCCCTTGGTGGCGAGATTGACCGGTGCGAGCCACAGCGACAGGCCCAGCATGGCGTAGGCCGCGACGACGCAGCACAGGTTAAAGGTCATGTAAGTCCGATTTGAGTCCATGGTCTTGCTCTCCCGATGATGTCCTTGGGGGTCATGCCGCAAGGCATGTTGGTGTCCGGTTAAGACGCACGCTCTGATTGTGTCGTGGTTTGGGTTTCCTTAAGCCGGGCCAAAACGTCGTCCGCCCTGACCTTGGTGGCCGGCCCGTAGCCAGCCTCGGCCATGCGATCGCGCGCCGAGACGTGGGTCAGGTCGTTGTCGATCTCATCCAGAACAGCGCTCTCTTCCAGCGGATCGTCGCGCTCCATCAGCCGCTGCAGGAGCTCCTCCGCCTCGCGCATGCTTGTGTTGGCCCCGATCGACCGGTTTAGCTTGGTCTGGGCCTTCTGCTCGGCGTCGATGGCGCGTGCCGTCGTAAGGCCCTGTTTCAGATCCAACAGCCGGCGATAGGACTTGTCGATCTCCATGCGCATGCGCGCGACCTTGTCCTTGAGGCGGCGTTCTGTCTCGACGCGAACGTCACGCTCATTTTCGAGATCGGCGATCGCCTTGGCGCCGGTCTCGACCAGGCCGCTGTCGTCGGCTGCAAGCGCCTGGCGCGTCCGGTCCTCTAGGTCGCGAATCTGCGCCTTGATCGCTTCAAGCGCCCGGCCCTCGGCGCGTTCGCGCATGATCAGGCTGGCCAGTGTCTCCTTGGCCGTGGCGAGATTGGCTTCCGCCTCGCGCACCTTCTGTTCAAGAAGGTCGAGCGCGAAATGATCGCGTAAGCGTTCCTCCGCCCGCGCGGAACTGCCCGCGACAAGTGTCTTCAATACTCCAAACATGATCCCACTCTCCCTGTCGTCGATTGACCGGCCACCGCAAGCACGGTTGTGAACACCGTTCACAAATGCACGCTAGCACATTTTGAACGTCGTTCAAGTTCTTTTTGAACGGAGTTCACACATCGGGAAAACTTGGTTACTGTCCGGTATTGGCGTCTGACGGCGACCGTTGACAACAATCGCAACAAAGGGCCGCATTTTGGTTGCGGCTGGACCCTCTGACGGGGAGCGACGTCATCACGCCGCGATACCCATGGCCGTAACGGAGAGGATGCATGACGCTTGATCATGACAGCGTGCGCGAGCGCGTGCTGACGCTTGCCGAGGAGGCCATTGCCACCGATGGCCATGAGGGCCTGAAGGCACGCGGCATCGCCCAGGCGGCCGGAATCTCGGTTGGGACGATCTACAATTTGTTCGAGGATCTCGACGGTTTACGATTACAGGTCAATAGCCGGCTTATGGATCGCCTCGAAGCTGTCGCCGCTGGCGTTCTGCGTGATCTCGCGGCAAAGCATGAGACAGACGCGCGTATAAGCCTTCTAGCGCTTGCGCGTGCCTATGTCGGCTTTGTCGAGACACACGGCAGGAGTTGGACGGCCATGTTGGCCTTCAACCGCCAGGTCGACACAGCCTCTATGCCGGACTGGTATCTCGCCCGGCAGGATCAACTGTTCGAAATCATTGGCGATATCCTGAAGACCACGTCATTCATGGCCGACGCGACAACACGGCGCACTGCGTCTCGGGCCTTGTGGTCAGGGGTGCATGGCATCGTGACGCTTGGCTATCGCCGCACCGAGACCGATGACTGGGCCGCTGAAACCTGGGCGCAAGTGGAGTTGCTCGTCACGGCTTTCGTTGCCGGCCTCCATCACATTGATGCTGCGGGAACGGTGCGCGATTTGACAGGCAACTCAGATGGTGGGGCATGATCGTCTTCGCGGATCTCCTGCGTCCAACCCCAGAGGGCCTTTACTGCCCGATCGGCGATTTTCACGTTGATCCCACCCGCCCTGTCGCACGGGCGGTGATTACCCATGCTCATGCCGATCATGCCCGATCCGGTCATGACAAGGTGCTGGCGACCCCTGAGACGCTGGCCATCATGGCGGTACGTTATGGCGATGGGTTCGCGAGCCAGACGCAAGCGCTACAATTCGGCGAGACGGTCGGAATCAATGGCGTCGACGTTGCGCTGGCGCCAGCGGGTCACGTTCTCGGCTCGGCACAGGTCATTGTCGAATACGAGGGTACCCGGATCGTCGTGTCGGGCGATTACAAGCGTCGCGCCGATCCGACCTGCGCGGGCTTCACGCCAGTGCCCTGCGATGTCTTCGTCACCGAGGCGACGTTTGGACTGCCGGTTTTTGTCCATCCTGACGACCGGGGTGAGATCGCCAAGCTGATGGCCTCGCTCGAGACCTTTCCCGAGCGGGCGCATCTGGTCGGTGCCTATGCGCTTGGAAAGGCGCAGCGGATCATCCGGCTTATTCGTGAAACCGGCTATGACCGGCCGATCTTCATCCATGGCGCGTTGCAGAAGCTCTGTGATCTCTATGAAGATCATGGCATTGAGCTCGGTCCGCTGGAACCGGCAACGCTGGATCAGAAAGGCGCGCGTGGGCGCAAGAACGATTTCGCAGGCCGTATCATTGTCGGTCCACCATCGGCCTTCGCAGACACCTGGGCGCGGCGGTTTCCCGATCCCATCACGTGCTTCGCCTCGGGCTGGATGCGGGTGCGCCAGCGGGCGAAACAGCGTGGCGTCGAACTGCCGCTTGTGATCTCCGACCACGCCGACTGGCCGGAACTGACCGACACAATCTCGGAGATCGCGCCGCAGGAAGTCTGGATCACCCATGGTCGCGATGACGCCCTGGCGCGCTGGGCCGAGCTTAAGGGGTTTGTCGCCCGGCCTCTGGCGCTGGTCGGCTATGAGGATGAGGGGGAGTAGCCCGGCCCCGCCTTTCTACAATCAGGATGCGGCGCGACCGATCACCAGCGCAGTGTTGTTCGCCGGCATTGCCACCATTTCGACAACGGCCAATCCGCGTGCCTCGGCCTGCGTGGAGATATCGCCAACATCGCGCAGCCCCCAAGCAGGGTGTTGATGTTGTAAGCTCTCGTCG
>JBCBSK010000135.1:0-10056 GCA_039819185.1 Pseudomonadota bacterium
CTGAGATCTGCGGTCCGCCGATCGGTGGCATCATCGCCGACCGGCTCGGCATCGATATGACCTTCGCGATCGGCAGCCTGGTGCTCGCGGGCACGGGCGGACCGACGCGAATGATTGACGACGAAGACCTGAGCCGCGGCTTTTCGGTATTCCTGGCAAGCGTCGTTGCGGCTGAGATCTGCGGTCCGCCGATCGGTGGCATCATCGCCGACCGGCTCGGCATCGATATGACCTTCGCGATCGGCAGCCTGGTGCTCGCGGGCTCGCTGATCGCCGTCTACATGCTTGTCGATGGGCGGAAACCTGATGTCGATGCGACCGCGACCGGGGTTGACGCGGAACCGCAGGAGCGGCTCGGCTTCGCGCAAGGGATCGCACGGCTCGTCGCCCATCCGCGGTTTGCACTGTTGACGCTGCTCTATGCTGTACCCGCCAAGATGCTTCTGACCGGCGCGGTCTTCATCCTGGTGCCGCTGGCCGCCGTCGAAATGGGCGCGACGACGCCCGAGATCGGTCGCATCCTGATGATCTACGGGATTGCGATTCTGTTGACCGGTCCGATCTTCGCCCGCTTCGCCGACCGGCTTGGTTCGTTTGGCTTCAATATCGCGCTCGGCGGGCTTCTGTCTGGGCTTGGCCTGGTCCTGGTCGGACTCTACCCGTCTCTCGTCACTCTCTCGATCGCGGTTTTGATGATCGGGCTTGGCCAGTCACTGTCGATTCCCTCCCAACTGACCTTCACGCTGGATGTAACCGAGACCGTCGTTCGCCGGCTCGGCCCGGGCCAGGTGCTCGGAGTCTTCAGGCTGTTTGAACGCATCGGCAGCCTGCTGGGTCCGCTAATCGCAGCAGCACTGCTTGCCATAACGCAAGCATCGTCCGAGGCGCTTCTTTACTTCGGCTTGTTCTCGCTCATCACCGCCTGGATCGCGAGCCTTGCGTTCCTGATTCTCGGAACACGAAACGAACGCGACGCGCTAACCGACTATTTCGGGGAGGAAACCCGTCATGCCGAAACCTGATCTCAGAACGGGCCTGCACATTCGCGCGCTCAGAAGCTTGGCACTCTGCATCAGTCTTGTCATCGCGGCGTCGACAGTGTTTGCGGGTCAGGCCGGCGCGCAGTCCGAGACCGACGGGTCAGAAACCTATGACATCTACATGATCTTGTGGCGCGGCGAGACCGAGGTCGAGGCCGGCTTTCGCGCCTATATCGAAGAGCGCGATCTGCCCTTCAATCTCATCATCCGCTCGGCCGACCGTGACATCGAGCGGGTGTTCGACTTCATCGATGAAATCGATCAGCTTCAACCGGACTTGGTGTATACTTGGGGCACGCCGGTAACACTGGCTGTTGCAGGCCGCCAGGCCGAGGTCGAAGCTGATCTGCACGTCACCGACATTCCGATCGTCTTCACGATCGTCTCCTATCCGCTTGCTTCGGGCCTTCTGGACCAGGACACGTTCTCCGGCCGGAATCTTACCGGCGTGTCGCATGTCGTGCCGCTTGACACCCAGATCCAGGCGATGCAGGCCTTCATGCCGATCGACAGGATCGCGACGATCTTCTCACCGAATGAGCAGAATGCGGTTCTCACCGTCGATGCGCTGAAGCGGGCCGGCAGTGAACAGGGGTTCCGTGTCTTCGCGATCCCGGTACCGCTTGGCGAGGACGGGCGAGGCGACGCCTCGCGCATCCCCGAAGTGATCGCGGAAGCCGCGTCCCTCGACCCGCAGTTTCTCTACCTGCCACCAGATACGTTCCTCGGCGCCAACCGGGAGGCGTTCACCGAGGAAGCCAACCGGGCCGGCCTTGCGACCTTTGCCTCGACGGAAGTCATGATCCGTGATTCCAACGCGTTGTATGCGCTGGTCTCGCCCTACGAGGCTGTCGGGCGCCTGACGGGGCGGAAGATCGAGCAGATCCTGATCGAAGGCATCGATCCGGGGACCATCCCTGTCGAGACGCTGCAGCGGTTTTCCTATCAACTCAAGATGGATGTCGCGCACCAGCTCGGCATCTACCCGGCGATGTCCTTGCTCAGTTACGTGGAGATCCTCGACTAGATGGGTAATGCTGCGCTGAGCCAGGCGGTTGCATCGGCAATCGCGCAAGCGCCGGGCTTCGGCCCGGGCGGAGCCATTGTGTGCTCCGTCGCAGAGTATGACGACATCCCAGCCCTCGACGCCGCAAATGGCGAGGCCGTGGCCACCCTGCCCTATCCCGGCATGTTCATGCGCCAGGGGCCTGATTTCTTCGCCAATCTCTTTGACGCAGGTGGCATCGCCATCGCGCTCAGCACAGGCGGAAGGCTGATTGGCTATTCGGTGGCGGCACCCGCCGGTCCAAAGCAACCCCTGTTTTCCGGCCGTATGCCACAGGGCATAACACCCGATGACGTTGGCCTCCTGCACGGTACGGTCGTGCTGCCGCCCTATCGCGGCATGGGGCTGCAAGAAGAGATGATCGATCTCAGAGTCGCGGGGCTAGAACGGCTTGGCCGCACGCTGGCGCAGGTGCCGGTGGCGCCGCGCAACCGCTACTCCCTGAACAATCTTCTGCTACATGGCTTCAAGATCATCGATCTGAAAGTATTGCTGGAAGGCAAACATCGCTTTGTGATGGCACGTCCGACCAAGCCCGTGCCACAACCGCCCGATCTGCCAGCAAATGCCGACGTCGAGCAGATCGCGCTGGCCGACACCGATGGCCATCTCGATATGCTGAGCCGCGGCTTCAGAGCCTATACTGTCATTGAGATAGACGGCGCACCTGCCTTGGCCTGGCAGGCCCCGGACGCTGCGACACGCGAAATCGCGGGGGCAGCATGACCGATCTTGCGCAGCCTCAACCCACCGTGCGTCGCCGCATGCTGCTGCGCACCAAGATCGCGCTGATCGTCACCTCGGCGATCCTGCTGGTCGCGATCGTCCTGGTGGCATTCGCCGAGGTGCGCGAGGCTTGGGTCGAGGAGCGCTATGATGAAGCAGTCCTGACCGGCGATCAGACGGCGCTGACGACCCTGTTCGAAATCGACGAGCGATCACTGTCGCGCGCCAATTGGGACATTCGTGACCGGCCGAGCACCCGGGCGCTCCTTGACTTGCCGAACGAGGATCAGGTCACGGCGTTTTCGACCGAGGTGCAAAACCTCCTGCGGTTCCAGGAACCGCGGCCGGATGTCATTTTGCTCAACAGGCGTTTTCAGCCGGTGGCCAGTGTTGGCGTGCTCGACCTTGGAGACGCGTCTGGCATTCTATCGCCAGCCTTTGACGGAACCCGACGCAACACGTCGGGGCTCATGCGCCTTGATGAGACAGCGCTTGCCTTCGTCTTCGTCCACGAGATCCGCATTCGCGACCGGGTCGCCGGCTATCTCGTCACCGGCTTCAACTACGGCGATCGCCTGGGCATCCTGGCCAGTGGCGCCACCTCGATCAGCTTCGTGGCGCGTGGTGAGGCCCCTGTTCCAATCGCAGGGCGGCCACCACAGCCGGTCTTCGATCAGATGGGCTGCTGCGCGGTCCTGCCCGAAGCCGTTCGGATGTCGTCGGGCGGTTTCCACGCTGTCGGCACTGTGTCCCCGCTCGATGACATTCTCGGACGTCCATTGGGCGATATTTACATCTTGCGTGACATTTCGGAGGAGCGCTCCCGGCAGATTCTGCTCAGCCAGCTGTCGTTTCTCGGCATCGTCATGGTCGCCTCACTTGCTATCGGGGTCCTCGTCTGGCTCTTACGCACCTCGTTCCGGCCGCTAACTGCCGTCGTCGAAGTGTTGCGCAATCTATCGGTTGGCAACACCGATGTCGGTCTCACCGATGTCCGCACCAGCCGAGAGATCGATACGCTTGCCGAAACAGTTGAGAGTTTCCGCCGCGCTCAGCGCGACCGGTTGAAACTTGTCTCACTTAACGAACAGATCGCGAGCGCCGGACGGATCCAGATGTCGATCCTGCCGCATGCGTTCGACATCGATCCAGCCCTCGACATCCATGCCACGATGCGCCCGGCCCAGGACGTCGGCGGCGACTTCTATGACGTGTTCCGGACGGTCTCGGGCCGGCCAGCTTTCGTCGTTGCGGATGTCGCCGGCAAAGGCATCCCGTCCTCGCTGTTTGCCGCCACCGCGAGCGCGACGATCCGTGCCTATGCGCAAGTCTCGGACGATCCGGCGGAGATCCTGACACGGGTCAACCAGGAACTCTGCCGGCGCAATGAGGAAGGCCTGTTCCTCACCGTTTTTCTCGGTGTCTATGACCGTGGGACGGGAACGCTAGCCTATGCCAATGCCGGTCATCCGCCGCCCTTCGTTGTCGGTTCAGCCAGTGCGCGCGACCTGCCACCAGAGAGCGGTGACCTTGTTCTCGGCGCACTCGAGGACATCGACTATGAGCGTCACAGCTATCGCCTGGCGATCGGTGAAACGCTGATCGTCTACAGCGACGGGCTCAACGAGGCGATGACGCCGGATGGCACGATCCTCGGCGAGGATGCGGCCCGCGACATGGCGATGCACGCCGAGGGGACGACCGCCGAAGAGCGGGTTACGGCGATCATGACGGCCGTCGTCGACTACAGCGGCGAGCGTGGACTGGCCGATGACGTGACGCTGGTCGCGTTTTCGCGCAATCCGGAAGCAGAAACCTCAATCGGCGATGATGCACCGATCGCCGATGATCTTCTGGCGCCGCGCTCCGATGCACTGCCGATGACAGGCTTGTTGTCGCGCAGTGATGCGCCGCGTTCTGAAACGCCAGAAAAGACACCAGCCGAACCCGCCGAGTAAACGCACACGGATCTCCACTTGCTGAGCGCCGTTTGAGTCCGCTGGCTCCAGTCCGGCAAGATGGCAACGTTACCGCGCCAAGACAGCAACCTCCACGTCTCGTGTTCCGCCTGGCAACGAAACGGTTTGGCGGCTGTCCTGTTCCAACAATTTATGTGGCGCAAATCCCTGACTCTGAGCAATCGCCAGCGTCTCGGGCGTCGTCAATGCGCGTGAGCCGATCGTCTTGTTCATGTCTTCAAGTTTGGCGCACAGATTGACCGCATCGCCAATGACCGTGAACTCCATACGATCATCGGACCCCACGATGCCGACATTGACCGCGCCATAAGTGACCGCGACACCAATGCGAAACTCTTCAGGCCAACCTGCCGCTTTGAGCTCGTCTTGAGACGCGTCAATTGCGTCAACGATATCCCTCGCCGCACCCAGCGCGTCTCGCGCAGCTGTCGGCGAACTCGTTACGGCCCCAAAGGTCGCGAGCACGCCGTCGCCGAGATACTTGTCGACCGAGCCATTATGCGTGCGGATCTTTTCGACGACGATGCCGTGATAGCGCGCCAAGACGCCAATAATGTCGCTTGCAGGCAGATCACGAGTCGTACGCGTAAATCCACGCACATCGACCATCAGGATGGCTGCCTCACGCTCAAGCCCCTGTCCGATCCTTGGCTCGTCATCACCGGTCGAGAGCGTATCGGCAACGTCGCTCGCGAAAAACCTGCTGAGGTTGTCGACAGCCGCAGCATCACGGACCGAATCCACGAGCAGGGCGCGAGCACGGAACAACGCAGCGGCCAGCAGTCCCGTCACACCGAGGATGATCAAGACAACATCCATCTGCGCGCCGAGCAGGATCGAGTTCGACGTCAGATAGGTGACATAGTTGCGCGTCACCAGATCCATATTCTCGTTCAGCGCATAGGCTGACAGCGCGACCCAGCCGGCGGCCGCAACGACACCGGCGAAGATGACATAGAACGGGTCGAAACGCAGCGCGCGCAAGGAAATGAACAGGAAGACGTAAAACAGCGTCGGCGACTTGAGATAGAAGGCGGGTGGCTGATCGTATTGGATGTGGAAGCTATAGATGAGGCCATAGAGCAGCGCGAAATCGACCACAATCGACACCAGGACGAACCAACGCGGCGGCGGACCGGCCGTGATGACCACGAGCCGGATCACTGCAAAGACAAGGTAGTGGGCCAATGCCAGGGGAACGGCGTTGAAGCCGGCGGTGCCTTCCGCGCGCGGAGCGAACGAATACAACACGCCGAAGAACAGAACGACAATCAGACCGATCCAGGCAACGAGCAGTTCGGCTGTCTGTTCACGGCTTTCGATCTCGCGCTTAAGGCGTGGCGAGATGACGGCGTCATGTACGCGCGGCCTCAGCTCGCGATGGAAAGAGCGGCGCATAAGACCCCTATCCTAAGCACGAACAGCGTGAGCAAGTTGTGCCACGGCGTGGCCGACGCCGATCGGGATCATACTGCCTTCACGAGCGACGAGCGCGCCAGGGTGACGGCGGTCAACCAGCTCCGCAACCGCGTCGAGCGCGTTATCGCTGCGTTCCGGCAAGTGATGAAAGACGATCGGTCGAGCGACACAAGACCGCTCGGCAAGCTCCAACATCTTGGCAATTGTTGAGTGCCCCCACCCAACGCGCTGGTCGTATTCGCCATCGGTATACATGGCGTCATAGACCATGACATCGCAGTCACGCACGAAGCGGGCGACGTCACGGTCGATCTCTGCATCGCCATGTTCATGATCCGTGATGACCGCAAGCCGCCGGCCCTGATAGTCGAACCGGTAGCCCGTCGCGCCGCCGGGATGGTTGAGCCGCACCGTTTCGACGATCAGGCCATCAAGGTCGAGCGGCGTACCGACACGAAACTCGGCCGTCGTGATGCCGCCGAGTGCGTCGAGATCAACGGGAAACACCGGCGGCGAAATGACCCGGCGCAGATGATCGCAGAGCCTCTCGCCAGGTGCGAGATGGCCCGCGAGAACCTGGATGCGGTCGCGGCACAAAAAGCCCGGGTAAAAGAACGGCAGACCACAAATATGATCAAGATGCGTGTGAGTCAGAAGAATGTGGCTCGGCACTCCGTCGCCGCACGGCACGACACCGCCACCATAGGCATCGGCGAACACATTGCCGAGCCGGCGCAAGCCCGATCCGGCATCGATCAGGATTGTCTGCTCACCGACCGTGATCTCAAGGCAGCAGGTCTCGCCGCCATAGCGCACCGTGTCCGGCCCCGGTGTCGGGATCGATCCGCGAACGCCCCAGAAACGGAGTGAGAAGTCGGATCCGGCGCCCAAGATCAGCCGCCGCTCTTAGTCGCTGCCCGCAGCGCGCTCATGTCGCGCAGGGTGGCATCCAATCGCAACCCGACGACGCGCAAGACTTCCAGTGCGATTTCCGGCACCTCTCGCAACAGCTTGAGAAAGTTAGCCTTCGATATCATCAGGGCCTCGATATCGTTGCGCGCGACAACCGTTGCTGTGCGTGGGATGTCGGCGATGATCGCGATCTCCCCGACGATATCGTTACGACCAAGCGTCGCGACAACCCTCCGATCCCCATCACCGCCGATCACAACATCGGCAGTGCCATCGATGATGACAAAGGCCGCATCCCCCTCCGCGCCCTGCTCCATCAACGCTTCGCCCGAAGAGAACCGTACGCGATCGCTAATGAACGCCAAAAGTTTCAACTTGCCGGGCGCAATCCCCTTGAACAGCGGAACGCTCTTCAAAAGGGTCACTTCCTCGTCGAGGCTCATTGCGTTTCCTCCGTGACCGAGGACGAGTCCATTTCATCCTCTAACGCCTTAACGGCACCATTCGTGTCGGCCCAGCCCGGCAGAACCTCGCGCGCCGGACCGAAGCCTGCCACACGTCCCCCTTCCAGAGACATAACGAGCTCGAAGGGAAATGCCAGATGCTCGTGGCCAGTGCCGGCGATCAGCATTGCTTCAGGCAATTCGGAACGGATCTCGTGCACCAAGTCGGCAGCTCCGATCGGCAATTGCGCCAGGTCCTCGATGACAATGACATCGGGACGCTTCAAGAGCCCGCGCACGAGATTGATCGTACGCCGCTGCTGCGGGGTCAGCCGCCCACCATTAACGCCGACCTCGAAGTCAAGGCCGATGCGGGCAACGCTGTCATTGAGCCCGCGCTCATGCAGGAAGGCCGAGACGGCGGTTTCGAGCTTTTCGCGGCTGTTGACACGATCAAGCCTCGGCACGCCGAAGACGAGATTGGCGAGAACGGATGCTGGCGCCATGTAATCCGCGCGGTCGAACCACGCGATAAGGTCGGGAGCGTCACGCTCGATCTCCTCGCGCAGTTTTGGCCGCGCCGCCTCGAGCTTTCCGGCAAGATCATCGGGCAATTCGACAAAGCGGTGGCGGCTCGGCAC
Organism: Pseudomonadota bacterium; assembly: GCA_039819185.1. Lineage (GTDB taxonomy): Bacteria > Pseudomonadota > Alphaproteobacteria > Rhizobiales > Tepidamorphaceae > JBCBSK01. The sequence goes on from JBCBSK010000135.1 coordinate 8,227, forward strand.
GATGTCGAGCGCAAGCGCCATCAGCCGCTTGCGGGCCTGGTTAACGCCGCGTGCCTGCTTGGCGCGTGGAGCACGCACAAGTTCCTTCAACTCTTCGACATCTTCTGGCCCGGCCACGCCAAAGCCCGCCAGAAGCTGAGTGTCTGGCAGTTCGGCAAAGAGTTCGATGACCGTCTCCGCAGCCGACCGGCCGAGTTGATCGAGATCCGCGCCGAGGCCTGCGGCGTCGAGCGCCTTGATCACCCGGCCATCGTCGAGCAGCGCCGCCGTGTCCACCTTAGAATCTGCCGGCAAGCCGCCGAAGACGCTGGCAAACAATGAAGACGACAGCAAAATGCCCGACGCGTCCCATTGCTCGACCTCGGAGGCAAGGTCCGAATCAGATGCCAGAAGCTCCGCAAAAGCCGCGCGTGTATCAACGACCGCACGAGCGATATCGGGATAGACATGCGGGTCGAGCCGGCCGAGCAGCCCCATGCGAAACACCTGCTCACCAAGGCCATAGCGCGCCAGCGCATGTAATGCCTTCAGGTCGAGAGCGGTCGTGTCGGAAGCGCCTGCGGCCGCCAGATTGTCCCATTCGGCGAGCGTGTCGAAGGGCGAATTCGCCGTACGCTCCGCTTCAAGCCGGCGGGCGCGTTCTTCGTCGGCATCGGTACCGGACAGATCGCGTTCCACGATCGGCCGGTTGCGCAGACCATAGAGTAGGTTACCGCGAATGGTACCGTTGAAGACGAAGCCATCGCCACGGACATAGGCGATACGCCGGCCGCTGACGGATTCCGGCAACAGGAACGGGTCCGCGCCATTGACCCGAATCGACCCGCCCTGAATGTCGAGCAGGCCCGCTATCGCCTCGATCAATTCACGACGACCGCTTTCGTCATCACCGACAACGGCGATGGCCTTGCTTGCCGGCAAGGTCGCGGTGACATCGGACACAACCGCTTCATCATTGGTTTCAATGACGACCGATGCCAGGTCAATGTCACCGACAAGCCGCTGATCACTGCGCTGTTCGGACAATTTGTCGGACGGCAGAAGGTCGGAGTAATCGAAATTCTCGATGACGGTCTCATATTTGACCCGCATGTCCATGAGTTGCTGATACCAGGTCAGCAATTCACGCCACGGGCCGGCGAGATCTTTGTAGGCGGCCAGAACGGCGACCAGCGCGCCGAAGGTCAACGTGTCCTGAATGACCAGATAACCGCCGATCGAATAGAAGAAGAATGGCGTTAGCTGGTTGAGAAAATTGTTTAAGAACTTGATCTGATATTTCAGCCGGAAGATTTTGAAGCGAATGGCGAAATTCGTGTAGAGCCGCTCCGAGACATCGGCCAGATGCCAGGCTGACGCGTCATGGGCGTGGATCTCGTGAATGCCGGAAATCCCCTCACCGATCCGGTCGGCCAGCTTGCGGGTGTTGAGAACACGCTGGCGTGACAGCCGGTTCACCCGGATCTGGAGCTTGGGAATGATGTAGGCCTGCACCGGATAGAGCGCGATCGCAGCGAGGCCGAGAAACGGGTCCTGATTGAAGATGAACAGGATGTAGACGAGCAGCGTGCCACCCTGAAACGCCGGCGTCGCAATGGCTTCACCGATAAAACCGCCGATCTGTTCGACTTCGCCGGTGATGATCGGAATAATCTCGCCTTGGCTAACCTTGCGAAATTGCGGCAGTCGAAACCGTAGAATGCGATGGAAGAGATCGTATCTGAGGCGCCGCAGCATGCGTTCGCCAAGCAATCCTTTATAGACGTTCAGAACATACTTCACGACATTGTTCAGAACGACAAGGCCTAGAAAAATAAAACACAAAACCAG
>JBCBSK010000136.1:0-10021 GCA_039819185.1 Pseudomonadota bacterium
CTTCAGCCTTGCGAAGCGTTTCCAATTTTAGGGAACACACTCGCAACCGCCCCTGTCGTTCGGACGAGATAAGTCCCGCTTCTTCCAGAACCCCGAGATGCTGTGTGAAAGACGGAAGTGCCATATCGAATGGCTGCGCGAGCTGCGACACCGCCGCAGGGCCTTTGCTCAGCGCTTGAACAACCGCCCGCCGCGTTGGATCGGCGAGAGCGCCAAAGGTCGTTTCGATGCAGGAGTCATTGTTAGGCATGAGCCTAAGTTAGGTAGTTTCCTAACTTAGATCAACACCTAATGATACTGACATCACAGCCAAGAGCGGCCATTCGAATAAGGCGCAGCATCTGGCAATCTGGGTTCACAGGGGTCGCGCGCAGCAAACGGTGGGAAGGCATAGGGCCTCAGTTAGCTGGCGTAGCGCGCTTGCGCATTGCCTCGCAGAGCTGATCATTACCGCGCATCGAGCGGTCGCACTACGATAGAGCAGACGTTAGATGCGATATTCCGTCCAAAACTGCGAAGTTGCGCGTAAATTCGCTACGCTGCTCCCGGGGGGCTGGAGAGCTTATCTAAGTAGCTTCTGACCTGCTCCCCTGAATTGTCCTCGGTTTGAGGTTAGCCTGTTCCCTGACTGAGGAGACAGGCGATGAGACGATCGAGATTTTCCGATGAGCAGATTGTCGGCATCCTGAAAGAGCATCAGGCGGGGATGTCTGCGGCGGAGCTTTGCCGCAAGCACGGCATCAGCGATGCGACGTTCTACAAGTGGCGCTCAAAGTTTGGCGGCATGGAGGTGTCTGAAGCCAAGCGGCTGAGAACACTTGAGGACGAGAACGCCAAGCTGAAGAAGCTCTTGGCGGAATCGATGATGGATGTCTCGGCCCTGCGCGAGATGCTCGGAAAAAACTTCTGACGCCCGGCTCGCGGAGGAACGCCGTGAACTGGGCTATCGAAGACAGAGGCTATTCTCAACGCTGGGCCTGTGGCCTGGTTGGCATCGATCCGCGTGTCTATCGCTATCGAACAACGCGGTCGGATGATGCCGAACTGCGTGGCAGGTTAAAGGAGCTGGCGTCAGAGCGCCGACGCTTCGGATACCGGCGCCTGCACCTGCTGTTGAAGCGTGAAGGCGTCGAGGTCAACTGGAAACGGCTCTATTGCCTCTACCGCGAGGAACGGCTCACTGTGCGCAAGCGTGGTGGCCGTAAGCGCGCTCTGGGCACGCGGACACCGATGGCTGTTCCACAGGATCCCAATCAGCGCTGGAGCCTCGACTTCGTCTCCGACACGCTGATCGATGGACGCCGCTTGCGCATCCTGTGCGTGATCGATGACTTCAGCCGGGAATGTCTGGCCACCGTCGTTGACAACGCGCTCTCAGGCCACCGCGTGGCCCGGGAACTGGATGCAATTGCGGAGCGGCGCGGCTACCCACTCATGGTCGTCAGCGACAACGGGACCGAGCTCACCTCGAACGCCATGCTTAAATGGCAACAAGATCGCGGTGTGGAATGGCACTACATCGCGCCGGGAAAGCCGATGCAGAACGGCTTTGTGGAGAGCTTCAACAGGCGGCTACGGGACGAGTGTCTCAACGAGAAGCTGTTCTGCAGCTACCGCCACGCCCGCGAGATCATCGAAGACTGGAGGATAGACTACAATCTGAACCGGCCAAACACGAGCCTCGATGGGCTCACGCCGGCCGAATATGCAACCCGGTCCAAGGCGGCCCACAACGTGAACAGAGCTAACTTATAAACGGGGACATAACGGGGAGCAGGTCATCAAGCATTTGCTTTTATGGGTAAATTTTAGAACCATCCATCTACGCACACTGGGTTCCAAAACCTTGCCCCTTACAACTTCAATTCGAGTGTTCCCGCCGTCAAACCGCCCGTCAAGGCGCTGCGCTCGCTATCACGGCGCGCCGGAAGGTCAGATCCCGGCGCGGCCTTGACCGCCGGTTTTCCGGCGTGATGGAGGCAGGGAGAAGTCGATGGGAAGATGGTGCCAGCGTATCTGAAAACCGCCTCCAGCTTCACGCCTCCACCCGCCAGACTCTCCCGTTGGCTGGTTCGCGGACGAGGTCCACGCGGCTGCCGTCCCAGCGATAGTCGAGATGGCGGCCCTGGCGTGGATTGGTGGCAACGTTGGGCCAGAAGAGCCCGGCGCAATCGCCGCCAGTATGGCGCACGCTCGGATAGGTGATGCCATCGGAGCCTTGGGCGCGGAAAGCGCGGCCCAGCGCCTGTGGTTCGGTATAGTCGTCGAGTTCGCGTAGGGGCGCATAGGCTGGATCATCGCCGCGCACATCATGCAGCGTCGCATCGATGTCGAGCACGATCTCGCGGAACTGCGAGGTCCAGCCCGGCGTTTCGTTTGTCGCCGCCATGAAGCGCCCGTGATGGTGGATCGTTTCGAACACTGCTGTCTCGAAGTGCCGCGCCGCATAGAGCACGCCGTAGGTGCCATCGGAGAAGCGGCTGGGCCTGTCGGTCGAGACATGGGTGAAGGGCGCCATCAGATAGCTCGCGCCCGGCCCGGAGACGCGTCGCTGAGGCGGTATAAGATCGAGATTGCCGATCGATTCCATCAGCCGCGGATTGGTCTTCATTTCGGCGGAGATGAGGAGCGGCCAATCGGCAGGATCGGCAATGTCCTCGAAGAGATCGATCGGTGGAAAGAGCGAGCGGATGATCCGCACCGCGCCCGGCCATTTGACTTCCGCCGTGGGGACATTCGCCGGATCGAGGCTCACCCGAGGGATCACCAAAGTCCGCGTTCGGTATCAAGCGCCCGACGCACGCGCATCAGGTCGGCCAGTTCACCGCCAAGCATGATCTCGAGCGCCGAGCGGCCACCGAAGAGCGCATTGGGTTTGCGCACCCAGTCATGGCCGCGCTGCTGCCCGCGGAAGATGATGCGCAGCGCCTTGTGAATGCCCATCAGGTTGGAGAGCCGCGCCCTGCCGTCCCGCCCCAGACGCTGTGGGCCGTCCGCCTTCCAGCGCGCATAGGTGCGCACCGGCATGTCGAGAAGCAATGCTGCTTCCCCATCCGTCACGTCCCAAAGGCGGAACAGATTAACCACGGCACGGAACATCGCCGCCGCTTCCTGGTCCGTGATCGGATCGGGAGCGAAGACGTCCGGCGCAGATGGAACGAGGTGCAACTGTGTCATGGCAATATCCTACATGGCATAATATAAGATAAGATATGCCATTTGGCAATATCTCTCAAACACCAACAATCGTCGTGCGGAATGTCAACGAGATGCGGCGGCTGCGGGGTTGGCGCAGGCCGTCGATCAGATCGGATTGGCGTGCCGGGATTTCATGGGTCCAGGCGTAACGCCCTTCGCCGGAGAGGATTACGAGGGAGCGCGGCTCCAGCACGATGCCAGCCTTGGCGCTGCCATCCAGCGTGCGGAATACCATTTCGCAGGGCGACAGGAGGCTGAGCGAGGCAATCACCGGCCCGAAACATGGCTCGCAATCCACATGCTTGCTGATGCCCTGTTCGGGCAGATATTCATTGGCGATGACTTGGTCTGGCGTGTCCGCGAAATGTCCGTCGTTCGCCAGCTTTAGCGCCAGTGGCGCGATCCAGCCGGGCAGCGGGCCGAGATGGCTTTCCGGCGTCACCCGCCGCGCCTTGTAGTCATAGCGATAGCCGAAATGCTGCACCCGCCGCTTCAACTCGCTGCTCCAGTCTCCCGCATCGAGATAGCGGGCGAGTTCTGTTTCTTCAGCAGAAGAAATGAAATCCGGCAGATAGGTGATGCCGGGTGGCAGGGCGGAGGTGGGGAGGTTGAAGAGCATCAGATGCAACTAGGCTTTCCTAAAGACAAAAGTAACAAATTCTTCAGTTGAGCCAATAGAACTTACACTCTGATCGAGAGTGTTTGTATGAAAATAGCCCGCATAGTCGTCCGGGTCGAAACGATAAGCAACCGGCTTTGGCAATCCTGCCCATCTTGCAGCGTCATCTACCGAAAAGGCGCCGTCGTAGTATGGGTTATTGACGGTTGTGACACATATCGCGCCATGCCGGGAAATCGCATTCGCTGCACTTTTCAGGAACCGTCTCAGCAAAACGTGATTTGGATTTCGACCATGTTTCAGCTTCCTGCTTCCCACATTTGGAAACTGGAATCCAATAAAGTCGAAAACTTCCGCACCGAACTCGCGATCGATTGAGCGAGCATCTAACTTATCCAAAACCGTGCAACCCAGCCCAATGAGCTGCCGGGCATTGGAAACTGTTTCATCGCTCCACTTGCAAGCTGATTCAAAAGTAGATGCAACAAGGCGCGCGCGTTCGATCGTTTCAAGTTGGCGCGCAATTCCAAGTGAGAAACTCAGGTTTCCTTCGCCGACGAACAAGCTACTGCCGGTCGTGGCCATTCTGACAAAATCGAGCTTGGATTGCGTACTGAGCGCGTACTTGAGTCGTAGTCCGGCCTTCGGAAGTCGCTCGTAATAATATTGCATTCTGATCAACACTCCATAGCGGATGGTTGGAGCATCATATCGTGGGTACGAGCGGGGAGGATAAGTTCGCCCCCTTTCCAGCATCGCCTGCAAACTGCCGATCAGCCGCAGGATTTCCTGTTTGTCGGGATCGCTATGGCTTTCGTTGGATAGTTGTCCTGACCTTTCCCCCTGAATCCGGGCCGTTGCGAACTGGAATTTTCCGCCTTTGAATGAGCGAAGGAGGAAGAGACATGAAGCGCAGACGGTTCAGCGAAGAGAAGATCATCGGCGTGCTCAAGGAGAATGAGGCCGGTGCGACGGTGGATAACATCTGCCGGCAGCATGGCATCAGTTCGGCCACATTCTACAATTGGCGCAAGAAGTATGGCGGCATGGATGTGAGCGAAGCCAGGCGGCTGCGCGATCTGGAAGCCGAGAACGCCAAGCTCAAGCGCATCGTCGCCGATCAGATGCTGGACATGTCGGCGATGAAGGAACTGCTGGAAAAGCGTTGGTAGGCCCGCGGAGCGGAGACGAGCCGTGGGCCATTTGATGAGCGAGTTGGGCCTGAGCGAACGGCGAAGCTGCCGGATCGTCGGCCTGTCGCGGTCGGTGCAGCAATACCAGCCGGTGCCGAAGAATGATGATGCGGTCATTGATCGGATGAAGGAACTGGCATCGCAGAACCGCCGCTATGGCTATCTGCGCCTGCATGCGCTGCTGCGCCGCGAGGGTCTGGTGACCAACCACAAGCGCACCTACCGGCTCTATCTGGAGCAGGGATTGCAGGTGCGCACAAAGAAGCGCCGCAAGCTGCCCCGTCGCGACCGGATCGCGCCGCAGGTGCCGGAGCGATCGATGCAGCGTTGGAGCCTCGACTTCATGAGCGACCAGTTGGCGGACTGCCGCCGGTTCCGGGTGCTCAACATCGTCGACGACCACAGCCGGTTCTGTCCAGGCCAGATCGTTGATGTATCGATCTCCGGCGCCAGGCTCGCGCGTTATCTCGACGAACTGGCTTGTCTGCACGGGCTGCCGGAGGAGATCGTTCTCGACAACGGACCGGAGGGCACCAGCCGGGCCATGTTCGACTGGTCGGAGAAGACCGGCGTGATGCTACGGTTCATCGAGCCCGGCAAGCCCGTCCAAAACGCCTTTGTGGAATCGTTCAACGGCAAGCTGCGCGACGAATGCCTCAACCTGCACTGGTTCCGATCTCTGGACCATGCGCGAGAGGAGATTGCCCGCTGGCGCCATCATTACAGCACCCAGCGCCCGCATTAGGCCCTGGGCTACCGAGCCCCGATGGAGATGATGACAGAAAACACCGCGTCAGCGCTTGAGCCCGACGATGGCTCCGCGCTGCCGCTCAACCCCATAATCACCAAACTGGAGAATTCCAATTCAATGCGGCCCTAATCGAGGGGAAAGGTCAATCTCGGCCTCGATCGTGCGATAGCCGATGGGCGGCAGCGCGCCGTTCCAGAAGCCCTGGCGGGCATTCTCTTTCATGGCGCGCAGGACGTGCTTGGCGTTCTCCTTCGACTGATACTCGTCGAACAGGGCCATGATCTGGCGGATCATGTTGCTCATCGGATCATCACCCAGGTCTTGGGTGATGGAAACGAGCCGCACATCGACCTTGGCAAGCTTGCGGACGTAGAACTCGAGCTGGAACTGATCGCAGAAGAAGCGCGAGAACGAGTGGACCAGAACCACGTCGAAGGGCGAGCCGCCGTGCAGCGCCGCGTCCATCATGCGCTGGAACTCAGGCCGCTTGTCATCGGTCGCCGATTGTCCGGATTCGACATACTCGGCCGCGATCTGCCAGCCCTTGGCTTCGCAGTAGCGCTCTGCCTGCCCGCGCTGGTCCGGGATGGACAGATCGTGCTCGGCCTGCCGGTTCGTGGAGACGCGCAGATAGAGCGCGGCGCGGATGGGACGGTCTTGGGTCATCGTGCGTTTTCCGTTTTTGAGCAGGCCGCCACCACTTGCCGCCGCTTCTGGTTTCCGTCTTGCCGGCCTGCTAATCTGGTGCGATGGCAAAGAACGGCAGCGAACCGGTTTCTCCGATCATCATCCGTGCCGCGACCGGCAATGATGCGTCGGCGATCGCGGCCGTCCACGTCGCGTCGTGGCGAGAGACCTATGCCGGCCTGATGCCGCAGACGATGCTGAAAGGCTTGTCGGTCAGCGACCGAACGGCGCGCTGGGTACGCATCCTCGATAGATCCGAACGGCCCGAAGGCCCTGGCGTTTTCGTCGCCGAGCATGGTGGCGATCTTGTCGGTTTCGCGTCGAGTGGCAGCCAGCGTGATCCAAACCTGCTTGCGCAGGGCTTCACAGGCGAGATCACAGCGATTTATGTGCTGCAAGACATGCAGGGCCGGGGCGGGGGAAGGCGCCTCATGGCTGCGATTGTGGAAGACTTGCAAAGTGTTGGCTATGACGCAGCCAGCCTTTGGGTCCTGCGGGAGAACCTTCGGGCGCGCCGCTTTTATGAGCGCCTTGGCGGCGCGATCATAGGCGAGAAGCAGGATCATCGCGACGCAGTCACGTTCACCGAGATCGCCTATGGGTGGCGCGACCTCTCGAAACTGCGAGTCTGATGAGATCGGCGCGCCCATTATGTCACAACCGAACCTGGCGCTTAGGGAAGCGGCCCGAACAGCTCGTCCAGGATATCGCCGAAATAGGCTTCGACGATCCGGAACTCGGCTTCTGTGATGGGCACCACCTCTGGCCAATCGTCGGTGACGGTGACGTCTTTTTGGACCCGCCGCCGCTTCCCTGATGGCGCGACAGGCATGAGACAGTCGTAGAGATCGGGCGGCCCGGCCCCCATCGCCTGGGGCCAGCCGATCGGTTTGCGATGATGGCGCCGGGAGCGATCCATCCGCTCACGATGCACCCGAACCGCCTGGCGCGGAATCGCCCGTCCGCACGCCGGAGCGCGATGCGTAGCGCGGCGTGCAAAGAGACGTGACGGGACGCGAAAGGCAGGTCAAGCGCATAAATGGCGGTCGTCATGCGGCGCTCAACAGCGGCTTGGCGCGCTCGACGCGGGCCTGTTCCTTGGGATCGTGCATCGCCTCCCAAAGCTCGCTGCGCCGCTGCACGTTGAGCCAGAAGTCCGGGCTGCTGCCGAACACCTGCGCAAGGATCAGCAAAAGAACAACGATCGGCACAGCGAGCAAAACCGCTGCGCCCCACCAGAAATGCTCCAGCAATGCGCCGCCCACGACCGGTCCCATCGCCACACCAAAGCGCAAACATGGTCGCCCACACGCCGAAGCCAAGTGCGCGCTGGCGCGGATCGGCGAAGAGGTTGCAGATCAGTGCCGGGGTTGACGGCATCAGCGTTGCGCCGGCCACACCAAGCGCGTCCCGCGCGGCGATCAGCATGATGGCACTCGTTGAAAAGGCCGCAAACACCGACGCCTCGGCAAACGCGGCAGTCCCGATCATCAGCAGCTGACGCCGCCCGATCCGATCGCCAAGCGTACCCATAGTGATCAGAAAGCCCGCGATCATGAAACCATAGGCATCCATGATCCACAGCGCCTCGGTGTTGGTCGGTTGCAGATCGGCGGCAAGCGCCGGCAGGGCCAAATGGAGGAGTGTCAAGTTAAGGCCAAGCAGAATGGTTGGCAGGGCCAAGAGTGCCTCGAATCACGCCGTCGTGATTTCAAATTATGCACTGAATGGTGCATAACATGGCTATGGCACGCCCACGCAGCTTTGATGACGAGACGGTTCGCTCAGCCTTGCTTCAGGCATTCTGGACGCATGGCTATGACGGCACCGCTTTGCCACAGCTCGAAGAAGCCACGGGTTTGTCGCGCAAGAGCCTTTACAACGCCTTTGGAGACAAACAGGCCATGTTCGTTCGTGCGCTCCAAGATTTCCGCCAGACCGCAGTGCGCGCAAACACCGAGCCACTTCGCGCCGAAGGTGCCTCGCTCGCAGCGATCGAGGCTGTACTGAGGGGGCTTGTCGATCTGGCAGAAACCTCGCAAGGCCGTTTGGGCTGTATGGTCTGCAACACTTCGCGCGAGGACGTCGCGGACATACCCGACGTCCGGCAAGAGATCGACGCCTATTTCAACGCGCTCGAACGCGCCATGCGCCAGGCGATCGAAACAGGCCAGGCCAAGGGGGAAATCGCTCAGCGTCCGCCGGATGATCTGGCCAGGTTGTGCCTGGGAGCAGTTGTCAGCATGAGCGTCCTGGCGAAGGCGGGGCAACCCGTTCCCGTTCTGCGGTCAATCGCGGAGGAAACCTTGAAAGCGTTGCGGTAAAAATTTGGCCTTTTTTACACCAATCAGTGCAGAAAGAAATGGTGATGAAAACTGAAGTCACTCAAAAGATCACTGCCCACGCCGATGACGTCTGGGCAACGATCGCCAAGGGCGGGGATGTCCATCGCTGGTTCGAAGACGTCATAGTGGCCTGTGACCTAAGAGGTCACGGAGAAGGGGCGGAACGGCTCTGTACCATGGCCAACGGGGCTGACCTTCGTGAGCGCATCCTTGAGATCAACCACGATATGCGTCGCTTCCGCTACGCAATCGAAAAGCACCCGCTTCCAGCGACTGACGTCGTCACGACCATCACCGTCGTCGGGCTAGGCCAAGGCGGTGCCGAGGTTACTTGGTCTGCAGAGTACAGCGTTGATCCAGCGCACGAAACGACCGTCGACGACGCACTGAAAGCGATTTATGCGCAGGGCATTCAGTCCCTTGAAACCTATCACACCGTTGCCAGCCAAGGAGATCAAAGATGACCCTTAAGGCCATGTTTATGAAGCGCAATGTCGGTGGCATCGACCGTATCGTTCGGATACTGCCGGCCGTGGTCGTTGCGGTGTTGTGGGCTCAGGGCGTGATCGGCGGTCCGGTTGCCGTCGCGCTCGGTCTGCTCGCGGGCATGCTGCTGCTGACCGCCGTCACCGGGGCTTGCAGCATCTACTACATGCTCGGCCTGTCCACGTGCTCCGCCAAGACAGAAGCGCCGGTCGATCGTGCCTGACCCCAGACCTACGGAGACTTCCATGTTTATCAAACCCATCATGGCCGTCATGGTGGCCGTAGGGCTGGTCTCGTTCGCCCAGGCGCAAGAAGCCAGTCCGGAGATTGATCCGCGCATTGCGACCGAAGCGTCTCAGACATCCCGGTTCATCGAGGTCAATGGTGCGACCATGCACTATCTCGAGGCGGGAAGCGGTGATCCGATCGTCTTTCTGCACGGCCAGCCGACCTCGTCTTATCTCTGGCGTAACGTTATGCCGTTCCTCGAAGATCAGGGACGCGTCATCGCGCCCGATCTGATCGGCTTCGGGCAGTCGGAGCGTCCCGATCTCGACTACACGCTGCAGACTCATTTCGACTATCTCAGCGGGTTCATGGATGCGCTCGATCTCAGCAATGTCACGCTCGTGGTGCATGATTGGGGATCGATTCTTGGCATCGACTGGGCCCGTCTGAACGAAGACCGCGTACGCGCCGTCGTGTTCATGGAAGCCCTCGTTGCGCCAGCCTTTCCGATGGA
>JBCBSK010000137.1:0-9884 GCA_039819185.1 Pseudomonadota bacterium
AGTTGCGTCTTGCACGTGATGCATACTTAGCACGGGCTCTGCGTGCCGGACCCGTCGGAGACCGGTCGACCTGCCACCAGGTAGTCCGATACGGCGGCCAGAATCGCGTCAACGACCGCATCATGCGGCCCATCATCGGAGTCGATTGTCAGATCGGCTAATGCATAGATCGGCTCGCGCTCGGCGAGCAAAGCCCGCAATGTCCCCTCCGGATCGGCGGTTTGCAGCAGCGGTCTTGTATTCCGGCGCGAGACCCGGTGATACAGGATTTCCGGTGCGACCCGCAACCAGACGGACACCGCATCGCGTGCAATCTCGGAACGGGTTTCGCGATCGACAAAGGCCCCGCCGCCCGTCGCAATGATGCCGCGATGTTCGCCGATAAGTCGCTGGATGACTCGACGCTCTCCAGCGCGGAACTCGGCCTCGCCATAAGTTGCGAAAATGTCCTTGATTGACTGACCAGCGGCTTTTTCGATTTCCTGATCGGCGTCAACGAACTCCACGCCAAGACATGTCGCAAGGCGCCGGCCGATGCTCGACTTGCCACAACCCATCATGCCGACCAGAACGATCGGCCGACCACCAAGGCGATCCGTCAGATGCGGTATGACGGCGTCACGCTCGGGCGCGGCCGCCTGGTCTCTCTCGGAGTACATAAATGTGTCCTACTGCCGCGTGACGCCGAAGACAAGGCGAAGGCCATAGGATGCCGCGCAACCAGGTGTTGGGCCGGTGTCGCGGTCTTGTCGCTTGCCATGCAAGAACGTGCGTGGTTCTGTCCGATGTGCGATCGGCCCGCGCTGGTCGATCGATCATCTAGACCATTCACCGACACTCATGCCAACTCTGTTTCGGCTGCTCGCGATTATTGGACTTCTGGTCGGCCTCGTTTACGGGGCGATGTATGCGATCGTGATTTCGGTCGAACCGATGCCGCGCACCGTGACTGAGCGCCTCGACCTGATGCCGCGCGAGGCAGCGGATGCCAATGCAAACGACGCCCGCGCCGAAGATGCGTCCGGCGACACAGCGGCAGACTAAGGCTCCGCCGGGTTTGGACGACGACAACCACGGGTCATCAGAAAGCAGCAACTTTCCTCCCCTAGTCTTGCGGGTTGTAACCGGCTTCCGAGGTGTTGCATGGCCCCGTCGCGCGTTAACGCTGTTTCCGATCTCCGTCACATCGAGACGTTTCTCGAAATGCTGAGCGCCGAGCGCGCAGCCGCCCGCAACACGCTGCAGGCTTATCGCCGTGACCTGATGGAGATCGCGGGCTTTCTGGCCGGTCGCGCATCATCTGTCCTGGTATGCGGGCGCGACGATCTGGCGACCTATTTCGCTGATCTCAATCGGCGCGGCTTTGCCGCATCGACGGTTGCTCGGAAGCTCTCGGCGCTGCGTCAATATTTTGCCTTTCTGGTGGAAAGTGGCCTGCGCGATGCCGATCCAACGACGACGCTTGATGCGCCAAAGCGCGGCCGCCCGCTGCCCAAGGTGCTGAGTGTCAGCGCGGTTGACGCGTTGCTTCAACGCGCCGAGGGGGAATGCACCGAAGCGACCACGCCTGCGGAGCAATATCGTGCTTTGCGCCTGCACGTACTTCTCGAACTCATTTATGCAACGGGTTTGCGCGTCTCGGAACTCGTGTCCCTGCCGCGCCGAGCGCTGGCGCCCGGCCGTATGGTGCTGTCGGTCGTCGGCAAGGGCGGCCGTGAGCGGCTCGTGCCGCTAACGGGTCCCGCGCGGGAAGCAACCGACGCCTATCTTGCCCACCCATTGGCAAGCCCGAAGGGTCGGGAGAACCGATTTCTGTTTCCTGCCGACAGCGATAGCGGTCATCTCGCGCGTCAAGTCTTTGCGCGCGATCTTAAGGCGTTGGCTGGGCGGGCGGGAGTCGCCTCGGACAGCTTGTCACCACATGTTCTCCGTCACGCTTTCGCAAGCCATCTTCTCGCCAACGGCGCGGATCTGAGGTCGGTGCAACGGCTCCTGGGCCATGCCGATGTTTCGACCACTCAGATCTACACCCATGTGCTTGACGAGCGCCTCAAGGAACTCGTCACGGACCATCACCCTCTGGCGCAATCTGCCTGACGTGACGCTTGCGGCAGCTTGACACAGACCCCACTTCGCGGGACGAAGCGCGTCTCGCAGCGCAGCATTCCGCTCGGGCCGGCTGAACACGCCGTCCGGATGATTTGATTTCGCAACGTCCCACCTGCCGACAGGCCGCTATGAAAGCCTATCTCGATTTCGAAAAGCCGGTCGCGGACCTTGAAGGCAAGATCGCCGAATTACGGGCCCTGGCGGAGCCAGATGACGCGGTATCGATCCATGACGAAGTCGAGCGGCTCGAGACCAAGGCAGCCCAAGCGCTCAAAGACATCTACGGCAAGTTGACGCCGTGGCAGAAGACGCAAGTCGCGCGCCATCCGGGGCGGCCGCATTTCGTCGACTATGTCGCAGCCCTGATCACCGATTTCGTCCCCCTCGCCGGTGATCGCGGCTTCGGCGAGGACGCTGCCATTCAGGGTGGCCCTGGCCGGTTCAACGGCCAGCCGGTCATGGTCATCGGCCACGAAAAGGGCCATGACACCGAGACGAGACTGAAGCACAATTTCGGCATGGCGCGGCCCGAAGGCTATCGCAAAGCGGTGCGCCTGATGGAGATGGCCGACCGGTTTTCGCTGCCGGTCCTGTCGTTCGTCGATACCGCCGGCGCGTATCCAGGGATTGATGCCGAAGCACGCGGCCAGGCCGAGGCGATCGCCCGTTCAACAGATGCCTGTCTTGCACTGGGCGTGCCGAATGTCGCGGTGATCATCGGCGAGGGCGGCTCAGGTGGCGCGATCGCGCTGGCGACCGCAAACACTGTCCTGATGCTGGAACACGCAATCTACAGTGTGATCTCGCCCGAGGGGGCCGCCTCGATCCTGTGGCGCGATTCGGGGCGTGCGCCGGACGCAGCTGCGGCGATGAAGATCACAGCCCAGGACCTTCTGCGCCTCGGGATCGTGGATCAGATCGTCGGCGAACCGGTCGGCGGCGCCCATCGAGACACGGCTCAGGTCATCGCCGACACCGGCCGCGCGATTGCTATCGCTTTGAAAGCGCAATCGGATCTCGACCCGAATGCGATCCGAAAGGCGCGACGGCAGAAGTTCCTCAAGGTCGGCAGTGCGTTGACCTGAATGGGATCGGCCAGATTGGTCTGACAAACATGTGAGTGGCGCCTTCCATCGCATGGATGTGCTTGTGTTTTTGCGTATTTTGACTATGCTCCCGGCGTCGAAACGCGGCATGGAAACCATTGGGTAATCGCCTCCGACCATGATCCGGTCATAGGCGAGTTTTACGAAATGGCCGGCGCTGTGCGGACGAGGGGTTCGCGGACGCCATGGTCGGGTGGCTGCCTACCGGTGACCGTGCGGTCTTGAGTTTCGAGTTCGGGGTGTTCATGCGCGCTAGATCGCTAGCCATCGTCGGTGTCGTCAGTCTCGGTGTTGCGGCTTGCCAGTCGCACCCGACGGCAAAGCATTTGTCTCCCATCCCATTCCAGACGGTCAACCACATGGAAGACCTTGGGATGGACAAGAATGATCCGATCCTGATCCGGATCTTCAAGGAAGAATCAGAGCTTGAGGTGTGGAAGCGGCGCGACGTCGACGGTCGCTACGCACTCATGAAGACCTACGAGATCTGTGCCTGGTCGGGAAATCTCGGCCCGAAGCATCAGGAAGGCGACCGGCAGGCGCCGGAAGGCTTCTACAATGTCACGCCGGCGCAGATGAACCCGAATTCGAGCTATCATCTGTCGTTTAATATGGGTTTTCCCAACGCCTATGACAGTTCACACGGCCGCACCGGCACGCATCTGATGGTGCATGGCGCATGCTCGTCGGCGGGCTGCTATGCCATGGAAGACGAGCCGATCGAGGAAATCTACGCGCTTGCCCGCGAAGCGTTTCGCGGCGGCCAGCGCGAGTTCCAGATTCATGCCTTCCCGTTCCGCATGACGCCAGAGAACATCGCCCGGCATTACGACAACAAATATATCGACTTCTGGAAGAACCTGAAGGAAGGCAACGACCACTTCGAGGTCACCGGCCAGGCGCCAAATGTTGCCGTCTGCGGCCGGCGCTATGTCTTCAATGCCGCTGGCGAGAACGGTCGCAACCTGATCCCGAACGCCGCCTGCCCGGAGCTGTATGTTCCCCAAGAGATCGAAATGGCCGTCGCCCAGAAGCAGGCCGAGGACAATGTCGAGATCCAGCTCGCATTGGCCGAGATCCGCGCCGAGGAGAATGAGCGCATCCTCGAACAGATGCCCGGCACGCTGCCGCCGCTTGATGGCCAGCCGGTCATGGTTGCCCAGGCCGATGAGCAGGGCTCGTTCGATGACGGCACGGATACAGGACCGGGCCCGCTTCTGGCGCTGACGTCGGGCCGGAGCGATAGAGACGAGGGCGGGCTTTTCTCCCGTATGATATCGCTTGTTTCGGATGATGATGATGACATGGCCGCGGCAGAGCAGGCCATTGTGCCATCCGGCAACATGCTCGTGCCGGCAGAGGCCGTTGCATTGCCGCCGTCCAAACCGATCGTCTCGGCCGCTGCGTCCGCTCCGGCATCGCAAACCCCAGCACCGAGTGTTGTTTCGGGCTATACCTCGATCAACCAACTGATCGAGGCAGCCGATCCGTTCGCGATCTTCGACCGCTTCTCCGACGACACGGACGCCAAGATCTTCCGGGATTGAGTGTACCCCTGGGGTAGGGTCTTGGAGTTCCGTCGCTTATCGTTGATGCGCGCACGGGCTCCACAGCTCTGATGTGGCGCGCGTTCGGATGTGAGACCGGTTCCAGCTTCGCTGAAAGTGCTCTGGCTGATCATCAGGTGCCGAGACGCGGCCACAGGCGTGATCACATTTCAGCGCTCTGGCCATCAGATTGCCCGCGATGTCTTTCGCATCGCAGGCAGTATTCCTATCTCCTCCCTATAAGAACGAGGTTCTAGCGTGGTGGATCAGGTAGACGTCCTGGCCACAGCTGTGACCGCTACTTCAGGGGAGAGCTTGATGTTGTTCCTGCGCAAATCACTCGAAGTACCATCAGCCGATCAGGCGCTGCCCGGCCGGCCAACGGCCTTGCCGACAGCAAGCCATCATTTCGTCAATGGCAATCCGCTCAAGGGGTCATACCCGGATGAGCTTGAGACCGCGATCTTCGGACTTGGCTGCTTCTGGGGCGCCGAGCGTGTCTTCTGGCAGACACCGGGTGTCTGGGTAACGGCGGTCGGCTATGCGGCAGGCCACACACCGAACCCGACCTATCAGGAGGTCTGCACCGGCCAGACCGGCCATAACGAGGTGGTGTTGGTTGTCTATGACCCGAGGGTTGTCGGCTATGGCCAATTGCTCAAGCTGTTCTGGGAGGGCCACGACCCGACCCAGGGTATGCGACAGGGCAATGATGTTGGCACCCAGTATCGCTCCGGTATCTATGTCACGACGCTGGACCAGCGTGCCGAAGCCGAAGCCTCACGGACTGCTTATCAGGCGGCCCTCAAGATGCGGGGTCTGGCCGAGATCACGACCGAAATCCTTGACGCGCCAGTGTTCTACTTCGCCGAGGACTATCACCAGCAATATCTCGCCAAGAATCCGAGCGGCTATTGCGGGCTTGGCGGAACCGGCGTCGCGTGCCCGGTCGGCATCGGCGTGGCTGCCGCCGAATAGCAGGCAGAGCGATTAGTCCGGCCGCGGGCGCGGCAGCGGGATGTCAGCCGCGTTCGGCAAGGCCGCAGCCTGCAAGACCTGCCGGCAGGCGTTGGGCAGATCGCCGAGTGCAAGCTCGCGTCGCGGGCGTGCGGGCGTGTCGCTCGGCGCCCATGGCTCGTCGGTGAACCACCAGGCGAGCTCACTGCCACAGCCATCACCGGCCGGCGGGGCAGCCTGATCCGTGCAGCCCTGAAGTCCTTCCGGGCAGCTCAGCCGAACATGAAAATGATAGTGGTGACCATACCAGGGCCGCACCTTTCTCAACCAGACGCGGTCACCAGTCTCGGCCTCACACAGCGCACGCTTTATGCCGGGATGCACGAAGATGCGCGCGACCTCCGGATAGGATGCGGCACGTCGGATCAACCGATGATGCACTGGTGTCCAGATGTCGGGATCGACGGTCAGTTGTCCCTCGCGCAATACTGAGATCGCGCTCATCTCCTCGCGATCTTGCGGCGTCAACTCCCGATTGGGCATCGCTGTCAGCCAGATATCGGCATCGAGCCCGATTTGGTGACTGCGGTGGCCGGTCAGCATCGGCCCACCGCGCGGCTGCGACAAATCGCCGACCAGAAGACCCGGCCAGCCATCGCGTTCGACCGCGTCCTCGGCAAGTCGCTCGAGGTAGGCGATCAACTCGGGATGGCCCCAATTGCGGTTGCGCGACAGCCGCATGTGCTGCCAATAGGGTCCGGTGATTGGCAGAGCGACGCCGCCGGCAAGACACCCGCGCGCGTAAGCACCGATCGAGCGCGCGGCCAACGGGGCCGGCTGGTCCATTGCGCCAAACAGCTCTTTGGCTGGTGTCTGAGCGATCGCTGGAGCGCTCATCATGCTGACCAGCAGTCCAAGCCCCACCAGGCTGGTGGCCAATGAGCGATACAATCCGACAACGGCGACTGCGATCATCAGCGACATCCTCGACATCATGCCCTTGAACGGTGCGTGATGCAGCCAAGGTAACGGGCTGTTAACCAAGTGTCGCGGCAACTGGTAAACAAGCTATGAAGCCGGATCATGGCGAAGGCAGGACAGGCAAGAGGCGCGAAGCGGACATGGCAAAAACGATTGCGGTTCTGCTCGCACTGGCGACACTGGTGCATATGATCCGTCCGTTGGGACTGCCCGGCCTGAGGCAACGCAAGGATGCCTGGAAGATCGCGATCTTCGGCATCGCGGCAATGCTCGGCGCGGTGCTGTTACAGGCCTGATTGG
Organism: Pseudomonadota bacterium; assembly: GCA_039819185.1. GTDB lineage: Bacteria > Pseudomonadota > Alphaproteobacteria > Rhizobiales > Tepidamorphaceae > JBCBSK01. The sequence continues at coordinate 7,001 of JBCBSK010000137.1, forward strand.
GGCCAACCCTACGGGATGCAATTCGGAAAACCAGCGATGACGGCTCGATGGAACGCGGCTAGCCTGGCTCTTTAAAAGCATGGTCCCCATAGACTTGGAGCTTGCCTATGGACCTGGTCAAAGGCCCTGTATTTGCCGGTGTGATGTTGGCGCTCGCGACGGTGCCCGCATCCGCTTCACCCTGCGATCTCGATGTTCTCATCGCCTTCGAGGAGGGCGCGCCGCGCGATCGTTTCTCGATCGAGAACCGCAGTATCGGCGATTGGACCGTCGGCGCGATCACGATCGACCTGTCGGCATCGACGGGCGGATTGTTTTTCGACACCGATGCCGGTGGCGCCGGGTCTCAGGTATTCCAGCCCTTCGTGCCGCTGGACGCGCCCGATGTTAGATTGCGCCGGATCACCCATCTGCATGACGGCGGATCGCGCATAACGCTCGACTTTGACGAGATGCCACCAGGCGCACGCTTTCAGTTCAGCCTCGATGTCGATGACCCAAATCCCGTTTCGCCCGGCGGCGCCACTCAGATCACGAAATCGGAGATCGAGGGCGCGCTCGTCCGCGCCGTCATGCGTGGACCGAACGGCACGCTGAGCGCCAAGGAAGCACGCTTTGGGGACGATGCCGCAGCTCATATCCAACCAAGTTGGTGCGCAAAGCTAAGCTGATCTTGTGCCGCAGGCTTGGCAATGGACTGCACAGCCTGCGTTCAACGAGCGGCATTTAACGGCTTGAACATCTAGACCATCTCGCGCACAACGTGGCGATCTCTTGAATGCGACCGGTATGTGCGGTTCGAGTGATGTTCTTACCGGTTTGTATCCATGTATCGGCAGAGATCGAACATCGCGCCGTGACAGGAGGTCCAGGTGACACTTGATGCCGATCAGATCGTCGATCGCCGCCGGCTTGCCCGGCGGCTGACCGTATGGCGGGTCATTGCGTTCGGATTTGCGCTGATCGCACTGCTTGCGATTATTGCTGTCGTGTCGGGTGATTTGCTCAATCGCGCACAACCGCACATCGCGCGGGTAACCGTCAGCGGAACCATCCTGGAAGATCCCAAACGCGACGAGATGCTGGCTGAGATCGCGCGCTCATCGTCTGTGCGTGCGGTCATTGTTTCTATCGAAAGCCCCGGCGGCACGACGACTGGCGCTGAAGCGCTTTATACCGAGTTGCGATTGATCGCTGAGGAAAAGCCGGTCGTGGCGACGATTCGTACCATTGGGACGTCGGCAGCCTATGCCGCAGCAATTGCCGCCGATCACGTGATCGCGCGCGAAACCTCCATTACCGGATCGATCGGCGTGTTGTTCCAATGGGCCAATTTCGGTGATCTCATGGATACGATCGGGATCGACGTCGATTCCATCAAGAGCGACCCACTGAAGGCCGAACCGTCCCCCTTCGACGAGACGACGCCGGAAGAGCGCGCCGTGATCCGGGCTTTGATCGACGATAGCTATGACTGGTTTCTGGGCATTGTCGCGGACCGGCGCGGGCTCGACCGCGAGCAGGCTCGGACCCTGGCCGATGGTCGGATCTATTCAGGCCGTGCTGCAGTCGACAACGGACTGATCGACGCGATCGGTGGTGAACGTGAGGCGCGTGCCTGGCTCACCGAAGAGTATGACATCAATACCAATCTAGATGTGATTGACTGGGAACCGGGCGACGAGTTTGCTGGCCTTGCACTCGGCGCGCGAGCTCTTCGGGCGCTTGGTCTAGACGACCTTTTGCCGACGGCGCCCGCGCTTGACGGTCTCATTTCGGTCTGGCACCCTCAACTCCTTGAGGATTAAGGGGTCTTTCCTGTTGCGGATCTTTGGGGACGTCGGCGCGGAGTGTTTCCGCACACAGCAGAGTAAGTTGAAACAAAGTTGTAAAGCGGCCAGTGAGCGGGGCATTAGATGATCAAATCGGAACTGATCCAAAAACTTGCCGCCGCTAATCCTCATCTCTACCAGCGCGACATTGAACTCATCGTCAACACCATCCTCGACGAGATCATCGACGCCATGGCGCGCGGTGACAGGGTCGAGTTGCGCGGTTTCGGCGCGTTTTCAGTACGCAGCCGGCCATCGCGCGTTGGCCGCAACCCGCGAACCGGCGAACAGGTCGAGGTCGCAGAGAAGGTTGTGCCCTTCTTCAAGACTGGCAAGGAAATGCGCGAACGCCTCAATGGCGGCGTACCGGACAACGGTCACTGAACGAGCGAGGCCAACGATCGCGATGATCATGGCGACGTTTGTCGGCTGTCCGAAACCTGGCTGTTGATACGGCCTAAGGAGGCGAAGGCATGATCGGATGGCTCGTCAAATGGCTCCTATTGATCCCATTGGCGATCATTCTGATCGCCTTCGCGGTCGCCAACCGCCACGAAGTAATCTTGCGGTTTGATCCGATCGATGTTCAGGATCCGGCTTTCGCGCTCGGCCTACCGGTCTTCGCGGTGGTGTTTGGCGCCTTGGCGATTGGTGTCGTCGTTGGCTGGACGGCCGCCTGGATTAACGCGGGAAGAGCACGGCGCGCAGCCCGCACAAGCGCTTCCGAAGCGGAAAAATGGAAGGCCGAAGCGGAAAAGCTGACACCAGAGCCGCCCGCCGACCGCAAGAACGCGCTGTCGTTGCCATTGCCCAAGCCGTCCAAAGCGGCCTGAGACGAATCGCGCGCAGCACGGTATGCGCATTGTTCCCGCAGCCGAAATCGATCAGGCGACTGATCTCCGTGCGCTGATCGAAGCGCTGCGCGGAGCGTTTCGCACCGATTGGGTAACGCCGCCGCCAAGCCAACAGGAAATCGTGCGTCCGGACGGCCCCACGACAGTGCTCGGCTTGGCTGCTGGCTGGACAGACTTTGAAGCGCAAGGTCACGCAGG
>JBCBSK010000138.1:0-9843 GCA_039819185.1 Pseudomonadota bacterium
CTGGCAATGGGCGCGCCGCTGTCGGCCGTTATGGCGTTCTGGCTGGCTTCGCCGCTGATTGATCCGCCAAGCCTGATGATCACAGCCGCCGCTCTTGGCTGGCATTTCGCGATCGGTAAGGCCGTGCTCGCGGTAGCGATTGGGCTTGCTGGCGGGTTCGCCATGCAGGCAGCCCTTCGGGGTGGTCTGTTCCAGAACCCACTCCGGGAGCGACCGGCATCCGGCTGCGGCTGCGGGCCGTCGCCTTTGTCGGGGACCCCAATGTGGCGGTTCTGGACGGAGCGCGCGCGCCGCGAGGTCTTCGCACGCGAAGCCTTCAACAATGCCTACTTTCTCTTCAAGTGGCTGACGCTCGCCTATCTGATCGAAAGCCTGATGATCCGCTACATCCCGGCGGAGGCGATCGTTGCGGTTGTCGGCGGCGATGGCGTTTTGCCGATCGTCCTAAGCGCACTCGTCGGCGTGCCGGCCTATCTCAATTCTTATGCCGCGCCAGCGCTCGTGTCGGGGCTGACGGAACAGGGCATGTCGGCGGGCGCGGCCATGGCGTTCATGGTCGCAGGAGCCGTCAGTTCGATCCCGGCGATGACGGCCGTGTTCGCTCTGGTCAAGCGCCAGGTGTTTGCAGCCTATGTCGTGCTGGGGCTGAGCGGCGCGGTTCTGTCCGGCATCGCTTACGGTGTGGTCGCGGGTCTGTGATCGAGCGTGCAACACAGCGGCAAGCCTATGTCATACTGACCCGCTATCGTCGGACACGTCCGATACGGCGGGAGGCACGACGTGGGACCGAACGACCTGACACACAAGAACCATCTCGCCCGCGCCTATGGTCTCGACAGTCAAGCCAAGACGGACGCGTTTTACTCCGACTGGGCAGAGACCTATGACGCTGAACTAGTCGCATCAGGCTATGCGACGCCCGGGCGCTGTGCAGCGGCATTGAAGGCGCACGCTCCCGATCTCGACATCAAAGTGCTCGACATCGGCTGTGGTACCGGATTGTCGGGTTCAGCGCTCCATGAAGCAGGCTTCACCAATCTGTCCGGCTCGGATGTTAATCCCGATATGTTGGCTCGAGCCGAACGACGCGGTGTCTACCGCACGGTCTGGCAAGCAGATCCCGAGGCGCCTTTCCCCTTTGACACAGGAACCTATGACGCCATCACGGCCATTGGCGTTATTGGACGGGGCGCTGCACCAATCAGCGTTCTCGAAGGCGCGTTGTCAAAACTCGCACCGGGCGGCCTCTGCGTCTTCTCCTTTAATGACCACACGCTTGAGGACCCAAGCTTCGAGGCGGCCGTCACGGCCGAGAGCGACGCGGGACGCTTTGCGATCGGCTTCAAGGAGCATGGGCCGCATATCCCGGCAAAAGGATTGGAGGCAACAGTCTATGTGCTCAAGCGCTTGTGATGCGGCGTTACGGCAAGAAGTGCTTGGAGAGCTTCAGTCCTTGGGCCTGATAATGCGAGCCTAAGTCCAACCCGTAGAGAGCGTCGGGCCGGGCCTGGAGGCGCTCATAAACGAGCCTTCCGACGGTCTGGCCATCTTCAAGAATGAACGGCACCTCGTGGCTGCGCACTTCAAGCACCGCACGGCTACCCGTTCCGCCGGCCGCGCTATGACCAAAGCCCGGATCGAAGAAGCCCGCATAGTGCACGCGGAACTCACCGACCAGCGGGTCGAAGGGTACCATTTCGGCGGCATAGTCCGGCGGCACTTGCACGGCTTCCTTCGACGCCAGAATGTAGAATTCATCCGGATCAAGGATCAGCGTGCCGCCGGGGCGATGGGCGATGGGCTCCCAGAAATCGTCAACGGAAAACGCAGCCTTCCTGTCGACATCGATGACGCCCGTGTGGCGCTTGGCGCGATAACCGATCCGCCCATCATGGCCGGAGAGGTCAACGCTTAGGGATAGTCCGCCGCCGATCAACGCGTCCGGCGTGTCGACCAGCGGTTCCTCGTTGTGCAATGCCCGCAGGGCGGCATCGTCGAGACGCGCATCGCCGGATCGGAAGCGCAATTGCGACAGCCGCGAGCCTGTCCGCACGAGGATCGGGAAAGTGCGCGGGCTGATTTCGAGATAGAGCGGACCCGAATATCCGGGCGCAATTGTATCGAAGCTGCGCCCATGGTCGGTGATCACCCGCACGAACACATCTAGCCGGCCAGTCGAACTCTTCGGATTGGCGTCCGCAGCCAACGTTTCGGGCAGTGTCAGCGTTTCAAGCAGCGGCACGAGATAAACGCAGCCGGTTTCAAGCACCGCCCCCTTGGTGAGGTCGATCTCATGCAAGGCGAGAAGATGCAATCGCTCGCCAACGGTTGCACGCGGCCCAGGCAGGAAGCTTGCCCGGATGCGATAGGCGACAGAACCAAGCCGAAGATCGAGACTGGCCGGTTGTATCTGGTCAGCGTCGCGCCGATGCTCGGTCGATACCACGCCCGATTGAAACAGACCGGCGATCGCCCGGTCCGGCAACAGGCCCAGGATCTCTTCTGGGACATAGGACATCGAGCGACCTCCGACAACAACGATAGCTTACCGTGCTAGCCGAGCCGTCGCTTGACGCCAAGACGTGCACGGTTCAAACAAGGGGAAATCGTGGTCCTTTGGAGCCGGCCGGCTTGCCGCCACGTTAAACAATGCTGCTAAAAGGCCGGGTGTGCGGCCCGGGTCTTGGCACAGCCAGATGCCGGGTTTTTTACGCCCGCTACCAAACACGGAGCGGAACCGTTGCTCAAACGACCAGACGACATCGATCACGGCGCCTTGCGCCGCAATGCCGACACCGAAGCGGTCCATGCCGGCATCGAGCGGACGGGTTTCGGCGAAACCTCGGAAGCACTGTTTCTCACATCGGGCTTTGTCTATGACACGGCCGAAGCTGCCGAGGCCCGTTTCAAGGGTGAAGCGGACGGATATGTCTATTCGCGCTACGGCAATCCAACGGTCGCAACCTTCGAACAACGCATGGCGGCTCTTGAAGGGGCTGAAACCGCACGTGCCGCAGCATCGGGCATGGCCGCGATCCAGGCAGCCCTGATGGGTCTCCTGAAGGCGGGCGACCACGTCGTTTCTGCAAAGCAGTTGTTTGGCTCCTGCCGCTACCTGGTCGAAGATCTTCTTCCACGTTTTGGCGTCTCCTCGACCCTGGTCGACGGCACCGATCTCGACCAATGGCGCAAGGCCATGCGACCCGAGACGAAGTTGGCATTCCTCGAAACGCCGACCAATCCGATGCTGCGCGTCCTCGACATTGCGGCGATCTCGGCGATCGCCCATGACAATGGCGCGGTCGTTCTCGTCGACAATGTCTTCGGCACACCGGTGTTGCAGAAGCCGCTTCAACACGGCGCCGATCTCGTTGTCTATTCCGCCACAAAGCACATCGACGGCCAGGGCCGCTGCCTTGGTGGCATCGTACTGGGATCGGAAGACTTGGTTGGCATCGGCCTGAAGGACTTTCTCCGTCATACCGGCCCGGCGCTCAGCCCGTTCAATGCCTGGGTCCTCCTGAAAGGTTTGGAGACCTTGTCGCTGCGGGTTGAGCGACAGTCCGGCAGCGCGGCCAGGATCGCGGATCACTTGGCCGAGACTGATACGGTGGCCCGCGTGCTCTATCCCGGCCGCGATGATCACCCCGATCATGACCTGGCCAAGCGGCAGATGCAGGCTGGTGGCACACTGATCGCGTTTGATGTCACAGGCGGCAAAGCGGGCGCCTTCCGGTTTCTCAACGCGCTCAGGCTTGTATCGATCTCGAACAATCTCGGCGATGCTAAGACATTGGCCACCCATCCGGCGACCACGACCCATCAGCGTCTGTCGCCGGAAGAGCGCGCCGCAGCCGGGATCACGGACGCCACCGTCCGCCTGTCGGCCGGTCTGGAAGCTGCCGACGATCTGATCTCGGATGTGGCGCAAGCCCTGGAGGCGGCCCGTGTATAGCGCAACGACCCGAAAGATCCGTGTCAGCGTGACGCCGGACTATGCGCCGGACCAGTCCGAGCCGGACAATGGCGCCTACTTCTGGACCTATACGATTGAGATCACCAATCTCGGCCTCGACCGGGTGCAGCTCATATCGCGCCACTGGCTGATCACGGACGCGAATGGCAAGACCTTCGAGGTGCGCGGCCCTGGCGTTGTCGGAGAGCAGCCCGTCCTCGGCCCCGGCGAGAGCTTCACCTATACCAGCGGCGTACCGCTGTCGACGACGTCTGGCACCATGACCGGAAGCTATCAGATGGTTGATGTCGAAGGCCGCGATTTCGAGGTCGACGTGCCAGCCTTTTCGCTCGACAGCCCTTATGCCTCGCAGACGCTGAATTGACGCCGCCCTCCCGCGCCGGGCAGAACAGCGCATAACGGTTTCGGCAAGACGGCATGCTGCTCTTCGATCTCAGACCGATCTTCATGATCATCGGGCTTGCGACGACGACGCTTGGCGTCGCCATGCTGCTGCCGGCCTTCGTCGATCTCTATTTCGACAATCCGGACTGGATCGTCTTCGTGACCTCGTCGATGTTCACGATTTTTGTCGGAGTGGCGATGTGGGCATCGGCGCGAGCGCCAACCGTGCGGTTTTCCCTGCGCCAGGCCTTCCTGCTGACCGCTCTGACCTGGGTCGTGCTATCGGCCTTCGCAGCCCTCCCGCTCGCCTTCGGCGAGATCGGTTTGAGCCTCGATCAGGCCTTCTTCGAAGCGATGAGCGGGCTGACCACGACCGGTGCTACGGTCATGACCAATCTCGATGGCGCCCCGCCCGGCATCCTAATCTGGCGATCAATCATGCAATGGATCGGCGGCGTCGGGATCATCGGCATTGCGATTGCCGTCCTGCCGGCCCTGCAGATCGGCGGCATGCAGCTATTCAGGACCGAATCCGCGGAGCGCTCCGACAAGGCATTTCCGCGTGCCGGCCAGACTGCCGGCTGGATCCTCGGCATCTACGTCATGCTGACGCTGGCATGCGCGCTCGCCTACTCCCTCGCCGGAATGGGAACTTTCGACGCCATCGCCCATGGTATGACGACGATTGCGACGGGCGGGTTCTCGACAAAGAATGCCTCGATCGGCCATTTCGACAGTGCCGCGATCGAGTTGGTCTGCATCGGCTTCATGATCCTCGGGAGCTTACCGTTCCTGCTGTACTTCCGCGCCGTGCGCGGCAATTGGCGCGCGCTGATTGACGACCCACAGGTACGCTTGTTCCTCGCCATCATTCTCCTGTTCTGGTTGATCGGCTTCACCAATGCCGCCCTGACCGGGATAGCCGAAGGCGCCGAAGGTCTCAGGTTGACGCTGTTCAACACGGTGACGCTTCTGTCGACGTCGGGTTTTGCAGCCGTCGACTACACCTATTGGGGTGCGTTCAACGACATGATCCTGTTCCTGTTGTGCTTTCTCGGTGGCTGCACGGGATCGACGGCGGGTGGGCTGAAGATGCTCAGGCTACATGTCGTCTGGGCGGCGCTGACCCAGCATTCCAAACGCATCGCCTATCCCTCAAGCGTGTTCCCGATGCGCTATGGCACTCAGCCGCTCGGCGATGATGTCGCAAGCGCGGTCTTAAGCTTCTTCTTCGTCTATTTCGCGGGCTTCTTCGCGGTCGCCATGGCCTTCGACATTCTTGGGACAACAGAAGTCTCGGCGCTGTCGGCTTCGGTGGCGTTGTTCGGCAATATCGGCCCTGGCCTCGGCCCCGAAATCGGCCCGGCCGGGAACTACTCAAGCTTCACGTCGCCGGAACTGTGGCTCGCCTACTTCGCCATGCTGCTTGGGCGGCTGGAGTTGTTCACGGTGCTGGTGCTGTTCCATCCGCGCTTCTGGCGGGGATGATCTCACGAATTACTCTGCCGGCTGCAACGGCAGAGGCCCATAGAGCAGACGGGCAAGGCGCCTTATGTCGGCACCGATACCGACAATCGCCGGTACGAGGAACAGAACGAACAGCGTCGCGACCGCGAGGCCGAACACCAGCGTGATCGCCATCGGCAGCAGGAACTGAGCCTGCAAGCTCTGCTCGAACATGAGCGGGCCAAGCCCGCCAATCGTCGTCAGCGAGGTCAGCAATACCGCCCGGAGCCGGTCGCAGGAGGCATGGGCGGCCGCCTCGTAGACGTCCTCACCCTCGTCCATCCGGTCGCACATGCGCTTCACCAGGATGATCGAGTCGTTGACCAGAATGCCGGACAGGCCAAGCAGGCCCATCATCGATAGAATGGTCAGCGGAAAACCCATCAGCCAATGCCCCAGGACCGCTCCAACGAAGCCGAAGGGAATGATGCTAATCACTGCCAAGGGCAGGCTGTAACTCGCGAACACCCAGGCCAGGATCAGGAAGATCACAGCGAGCGCGATCAAAGCGCCCGTCTGGAGATCGCCAAAAGCCTCACGACGCTCCTCGTCGCGGCCGGAAAAGGTGAACTCGACGCCGAAGGGTCGCAAGGTCTCGGCCAGCGGGCCCGCCTGGAGGGCCGCAACCATCTCGACTGGTGTGGCGATATCGGTATCAACATCGGCGGTCACCGAGACGGTGGTCTTGCCATCAAAGCGCTGGATCGCCGAAAAGCCCTGCCGTTCCGTGAGCGACACGATCGAGGTAATCGGCACCTGGATCCCGTCCGGCGAGACCAGCGTCAGATCGAGCAAGCCAGCGAGCCCGGGCGCCGATTGAACGCGCTCGACCCGCACGACGACTTCGTCCTCACCATCAGCGAAACGATGGGCGATCGCACCATCAAACGCGCTTCGCACCTGGCGGCCAACGTCTTCGAGCGTGAAGCCGAGCGCCGAGCCGCGTGGTGTCAGCGATAGCAGAACCTCGGGTTTTCCAAACGGCAGATCATCGGCGATCCCGCTAATGCCGGGATAGGTCGCAAGCAGGTCGCGCACGACAAGGGCCGCCTGTTTCAGGACCTCGGGCTCGGCACCCGTCAGGCGGATGTCGACATCACGGCCCGGCGGACCACCTCTCCGAGTCGCAATCGTCAGGCGGTCAACACCCGGCAGATCGGGCGCGGCCGCACGCCAGGCTGTGACGATGTCGCTGGTGCGTATCGTGCGGACTTCAGACGATGTGAGTTGCACATTGATCTCAGCGAGGTTCATGCCACGCGAAAATCCAAGTTGACCAATGACAGCATACGTCGCGGTCACAAGCCGCTCGTCGGTCCCGTTGGTCAGCTCGGCTTCGGCGTCGGCTAGGGCCGCCTCGATCTGGAGGATCGCCGCTTCCACTTCAGTGCGAGGCGTTCCGGCGGCAAAGGAAATGCCGGCGCGCACATTTTCCGATTCCGGGCTTGGAAAGAACTGGAAGCCGACTCGGCCACTCGTCACCATGCCGAGCGCGATGAGAAAACTCGCGACAGTCAGCGCCACGACCGCATAGCGCCAACGCACCGACAACCGTGCGAGCCAGAGATGCGGACCCCAGCGGAACGCATTGAAAGTGCTGTCAACCGCGCGTCGGAACCGGGTCTCGCGCGGCGGCGCGCCATCCAGGCTATGATGCAAATGGCCCGGTAGGATGAAAAAACTCTCAATCACAGACGCGATCAGCGCAACGATAACGACAAAAGGCAGAGCATGCATGATCTGGCCGACAGTGTCGCTAACAAGAAACAGCGGAAAGAAGGCGGCAATCGTGGTCAAGGTCGCGGCGATTACCGGCCAGAACATGCGCTCGGCGCCATTCGACGCAGCTTGCAACGCCCGCCCGTGTTTCGCGTATAGCGTCGCGGTCTCTTCGCCCACGACGATCGCGTCATCAACGATAATGCCGAGCATCATGATCAGCGCAAACAGCGAGATCATGTTGATCGTCTGCCCAGTGGCCCACATCAGACCAAGCGTCGCCATGACGGCGGTCGGAATCCCAACCGCAACCCACAAGGCGACCCGTGCATTCAGAAAGACGAACAGAACAATGACAACCAGGGCAAGCCCGGTCAGACCGTTCTCGACGAGCAGAAAAATGCGATCGGACAGGCGATCGGCAGCAACTTCATAGACGCTGATGTCGAGCGTCTCCGGCAACGTCACGCGCAAATCTTCGAGATAGGCGTTGAAGATCGCCGCGGTCTCAAGCGTGTCAGCCGTGCGCGAGCGCTGGATCGTCAGTTCGATCGCGCGCGTACCGCCCGAATAGCCGATTGCCGCGTCGTCGTCATAAGCCGTTCGCACCTCGGCGATCTCGCCAAGCGTCACCGTCTCGCCAGAGTTCAGCGACAGAACGTCGATCGCGGCGATATCGGTTGGAGTCGCCGGCGGCTCAGCAGAGCGCAACTGGCGCTCGATCGGGCCATCAAGAGTTCCAGACGGTGAGTCGCGCAAGGCTTGCGACACCCGGCCCGCGACCGCATCGATCGACAAACCGAGCCGTTGCAAATCCGTCTCGCTGACCTCGATCAGAATCTCGCGGTCACGAAACCCGTCCATAACCACGCGGTCGATGCCGGCATCGATGAGGTCGTCGCGAATATCACGCGCGATCGCGCGCAAAGCGTCTTCACTGAACGGGCCGGACAGTGCGAGTTTCGCAACCGTTTCGTACCAGGTCGAGCCGGTCACAACAGGATCCTCGGACCCGTCGGGGAGTATGGTCACACCGGCGACGGCCGTTTCGACATCGGCCAGCGCGCGCTGCATGTCAGTGCCCTGGTCGAACTCGAGCCGAATGGTGCCGGCGCCTTCGCGGGCATAGGAGATCATCTCCTTGAGCCCGTCGACGAAGCGCACTTCGGGTTCCACGGCATCGAGGATGTTGCTCTCGACATCCTCGGCGCTGGCGCCCGACCAAGCGATGCTGATCGTCACCGTCGGCACTTCGAGTGACGGGAAAAACTGGGTGTTCATCCGCATCACGCCAACGATGCCGAACAGAAGCATCATCACCATCAGCAGATTGGCCGCATTGCGGTGAGCGGCGAAGAAGGCGACCACGCCACGCGGATGGCCTATCTCATCGGTCGGCGACGTCATGGCCGCGCCACGATGTCGACCGCAAGCCCATCACCGGCTTCGGTGATGCGTGACACCAGCACGTCGTCTCCATCCGCGAGATCGCCGCTCAACAAGAGAGTACCACTGTCGCGCCCGACCACTTCGACCGCACGCGGCAGCAATCGACCGTCGACGATCACGTAAACCGTACCGGTTCCGTAGAGTGCTGTTTGAGGCAGCGCCGCAACATCGTCATAGACGCGGTCCTGCACCCGCACTTCGACAAACGCGCCGGGCCGCAAGGCCTCGGGCTCGACCGAGAGGTCGGCATAGAGCGCGACACTGCCTCGGCTTGCGTCGATCTCGGGCGCGATGCGGCTGATTTCGGCCGGGAAGGGCGCCAGCGTGCCATTGGCCGACCAGACAACGTTGATCGGCCGACCGATCAGGCTTTCGCCGCTCGCGACGAGGCCGGCATAGTCAGCCTCGGTGAGAGTGAAGCGCACTTCCGAACCGCCGCGCGCATAGAGCGTTGCAACATGGTCGTTGGCACTGACCAAGCGTCCGATCTCGGCGTCGGGGCCAGCGACAATCCCGTCGAACGGTGCCCGCAGGGTCGTGTTGCTCAGATCGCGCTCAGCGCGGGAGACCACGACTGCAAGCCGATCGAGAGCAGCCTGCTGTTGATCACGCCGCGACCGCTCGATTGCGATCATGCTCTCATTCTGGATGATCTGCTGACGACGTTGCTCAACGGTCAGCCGGCGCTCATCGAGCGGTCGCGGCGTGATCAACAGCAGGCTGCTCTCGATCGGCTTGCAGTCGTGGTCTCCCGCGCTGAGCGCGATCTGAGCAACACGACCCTGCGGGCACCGTTCGACGGGATTGTC
>JBCBSK010000139.1:0-9658 GCA_039819185.1 Pseudomonadota bacterium
ACATCGCGTTCGGCAGAAGCTCGGTGACGACGCCGGGAAACTCCAGCAATTCTTCTTTTGCCATAGAGACTCAAATCAGTGGTTCGGAGAAGCGCGCGGACGCTAGCCGATTATGCGGAGAATTGGAATGCTCTACGATCGGCTGATCTGATGTGCGCGCTCCGCCTACTATTTGGGCGAGACGGGTCGATCTTGCTAGTGTCTTTCTGCAAGACATTTTGGAGCACGATATGGCCAAAGACGGCCCGCAATATCCCGATCATTATCTCGACAGGCTGGAGATTCTATGGGGTGAGGGATTTTTGTCGCCTGGAGGCGCGGAAGAGGTCGGGCTGATTGTCGGCGAGCGCGATCTAGCCGGTAAGACCGTCCTCGACATCGGTTGTGGCGTCGGCGGACCAGCTCTCTGCCTGGTTCGCGACTTCGGGGCCGCCCGGATTATCGCCATCGATGTTGAAAAGCGCATCGTGGAGCGCGCCCGGCGGACCATCGCCGAGGCCGGACTGGCTGACCGGATCGATATCCGCCTCGTCGTGCCGGGCCGACTGCCGCTTGAGGACGCAAGCGTTGACGCGGTGTTTTCCAAGGATGCCATGGTCCATATCCCCGACAAGCCGGCGATCTATGCCGAGGTCTTGCGGGTCCTGAAGCCCGGTGGCTGGTTCATGGCCAGCGACTGGCTCGCGGGCGAGAACATCGGGACCTCTCAAGGCTGGACGCGCTATCAGGCAGCAGGCCAGCTCGACTTCACGATGATCACTGCGGATGCCACCGAAACCGCCATACGCGAAGCCGGATTTGTCGATGTGTCCTCAACCGACCGCAATGGCTGGTTCGCGCCCATGGCGCGCCAGGAGGCCGACGCGGTGAAGGGGCCCTTAAAGGACGATCTGATCGCTGCAATCGGCGCTGAGCGTCATGCAGCCTGGATCGAGGTGCGCGAGGGGCTTGCCGACGCCGTTGCCGATGGCGCCCTCAGACCGACGCATTTGCACGGCCGGAAGCCTGGGTGAGACCGCCTGGCACCACCGAGCACCGCGACAACACGCTGCTTGCCGTCACGGCCATTGTCTTGGCCGTGCTTGGGCTGTCGCTTGGCGATGCGCTGATCAAGGTCTTGAGCGCGAACTTCAGCATCTGGCAGATCTTCGTACTGCGCTCGGTCCTTCTGGTGCCGATCCTGGTTGCGGTCCTGGTATGGCGGCGGATCAACATCGCCATCCACTCGCTGGGTTGGATGACGGTGCGCAGTCTACTGCTCTCGTTGATGTGGGTCTGTTACTATCTATCGTTGCCCAACCTGGATCTGTCCGTTGCCGCGGCCGCCTATTACACGGCGCCGATCTTCATCACGCTGTTTGCGTCAGGCCTGCTCGGCGAGCCGGTTGGCAGGCTCGGATGGGTCGCGGTCGTGCTCGGTTTTTCAGGTGCCTTCGTCATCCTCCAGCCGGGCGCTGACAGCTTCAACGTTTATGTGCTCCTGCCTCTCACGGCGGCCATACTCTATGCGCTGGCAATGATCTTGACGCGAACGAAGTGCCGCAACGATCATCCGCTTACCCTGTCTCTTGCGCTCAATGTCACCTTCATCGTGGTCGGCGTTCTTGCCGAGGGCATTTTGGTACTGGTGTCGCCGGACGAGACCATGCGCAGCGCATATCCCTTCCTGCTTGGCGACTGGGCCGTTATGGATCCGAGGGCTTGGCTGGCGATGGCCGTTTTGGCTCTTGCTGTGCTGATCGGCAGCATAGGAGCGGCGATCGCTTATCAGGCGGGGCGGCCATCAACCGTGGCGACCTTCGATTTCAGCTATCTCGTCTTCGCCGCTGTCTGGGGTGTTTTGTTCTTCGGGGAGATTCCGGACGTCACTGCGACGGTGGGGATTGTCATGATCCTTGCGGCGGGGCTCCTTGCCGTTCGGCGCTGAGGTCGGTCCTTGGAGCCGTCACTCATTCACCCCTGGCGTCCAGCCGAAGCGCTGCTTGATCCGGTGCATCAGCCGGTCGCGCACCCGGCGATAGGCGTTGAGCCGTGCATCGCGGTTGCCATCGACGACGGTCGGGTCCTCGGTTGGCCAGTACTCGACTTCGACCGCCATGCCATGGGTCATGTCGAGAACCTTGTGATGGGCTTCCGGAGTCAACGTCACGATGACATCGAAGGAGGTGTCGTAGAGCTCATCGAGACTTTGCGGCCTGTGATGGGCGATGTCGCCGCCAAACTCCTCAACGGCGGCGACCGCAAATCCATCAAGCGTGCCTTCATGTACACCTGCTGACATCGCGTAGATGCGCGGAAACAGTCTGCGCATCAAACCCTCAGCAATCGGCGAGCGCACCGCGTTTTGGCTGCAGACAAACAGGACCGAGGACGGCGGGTCGCCGCCGGGCGCCACCGGTTCAACCCTTCCAGTGCAGAACGCAGATCAAGGTGAACAACCGGCGCGCGGTGTCATGATCGACCGTGATCTTACCGTCGAGCCGGTCACGCAGGATTTGGGAGCCCTCGTCATGAACGCCACGCCGGCCCATGTCGATCGCTTCGATGCGGCTCGGGCTGGCGGTCTTGATCGCCTCGAAATAGCTCTCGCAGATCAGGAAATAGTCGCGCACGATCTTGCGGAACGGCGTCAGCGACAGGATGTAGGTCTGCACCTGCTCGCCGGTCTCACGGCCGATATTGAAAACCAGCCGCTGTTCCTGGATCGACAGCACCAGCGTATAGGGGCCGTCCTGCCGATCCGGCAGTTCGAAGCGGTTTTCCTCGATCAGATCATAGATTGCCACGGCCCGCTCATGCTCGATGTCTGGCGTAGCCCGCCCGATTGATGTCTCGTCGAACGAGACGGCGATCAGGCGGTTTCGGTCGTGATCGGATGCGGGCGCGGTCATCGTCCTCGCTCTTTTCCTAGGCTGAGCCATGGCAAGTGTTGGCAAGGGTGTAACAGCTTGCAGCGTCGGCGGTAAGTCAGGGAGATCGTAGGTCTTGTAGCTCTTCGGCGCTTGACGCCTTAGCCTGCTTCGTCCTCGTCGAGGTGATGATCTGGCCGGGCTTGTGTCGCCCAAGCTGGACCGAGATCGCTCATCCGCGCTTCGACGCATTCAACGTCCAGTCGGATTGCCGCATCGCCGGAGCAGACAAGCTCGATCATGCCTGCCGGCGGATCGGACGGTTCGAACCGGATCGCAAGGAGATTGACCAGTGCGTCCTTGTCAGTTCGGGGCAGGCCGCGCACTTGTGCTCTAAGAACCCGCTCGAAATGCAGTGCCGTGCGTCTGCGCTCGTAGCTTCTGGCGCGTGACCGGCCGGTCCCGTTGCCGTCATCGGCGTCCACACCCGCCCAGTCGAAACGGTTGAAGATCACGGCAAAGCGGCGCTCCTTAGGTAAGAACGCCATGTCACCAACACGACCGATGGCATCCTGAAGATGCGCTGAGACGAGCGCCAAATCCTCTTCATCGAGCGCGAATAGGCGTAAGGGACGCATTACCGGGCTCCATGAAAGGTCCGTCGCGGCAACCGCGAACGCTTATCCGCTGATCCGAGTGATCTCGGCGCCGCAGCGACCAAGCTTTTCTTCGATCCGTTCAAAACCTCGGTCGAGATGATACACCCGGCCGATCGTCGTGTCGCCATCGGCGGCAAGTCCGGCGATCACCAACGACACCGACGCTCTGAGATCGGTTGCCATGACGGGCGCACCCTTCAGCTCTGAAACGCCATGAACCGTTGCGAGGTCGCCATCAAGCGCGATGTCCGCGCCAAGCCGGGCGAGTTCCTGAACATGCATGAAGCGGTTCTCGAAGATCGTCTCGCGGATTTGCGATGTCCCATTGGCTCGCGTCATTAGCGCCATGAATTGGGCCTGAAGGTCGGTTGGAAAGCCTGGAAAGGGTTCGGTATCAACATCGACCGGGTGCAGGCCGTTGCCATTTCGGTAGATGCGAATGCCAGCGTCTTCCTGGGTCACGGTCGCGCCAGCCTCGGCGAGTTTGTCCAGGGCTGCCTGAAAGGATTCGGCGCGGGCGTTCTTGAGCAGCACGTCGCCGCCGGTCATGGCGGCTGCCATCGCATAGGTTCCGGCCTCGATCCGATCAGGCAGTACCTCGTGCCGGGCGCCATTCAAGCTGCCGACGCCTTCGATTTCGATGCGAGTGGTGCCGGCACCAGAGATCTTCGCTCCCATCGCATTCAAGCAGGCCGCGACATCGCCGATCTCAGGCTCGCGCGCCGCATTGTGCAGAACCGTCGTGCCTTGAGCCATGGCGGCTGCCAGCATCACCTGGTGGGTCGCCCCGACGGAGACCTTGGGAAAGGTGATCTCGGCGCCTGTCATACCATCACCGGCATCAGCAACGACATAGCCGCCATCGAGTTCGATCGACACCCCAAGTTGTTCAAGTCCCATCAGATGCAGATCGACGGGGCGCGTGCCGATGGCACAGCCGCCCGGCAGCGAGACCCGAGCATGCCCGCATCGGGCCAGCAGCGGACCGAGAACCCAAAAGCTCGCGCGCATTTGTGAGACGAGTTCATAAGGCGCTGTGGTGTCGACGATCTCGCCTGCATGCAGATGCATGGTCCGACCATGATCACCGTTTTGGCCAGCGCGCTTACCCGCGACCGTGACGTCGACGCCATGATTGTTCAGAATCTGCGCCAGAAGCCGCACATCGCGCAGTCGCGGTACGTTATGAAGTGTCAGCGTGTCGGGCGTCAGGATCGAGGCAATCATTAGGGGCAGCGTGGCGTTTTTTGCGCCCGAGATCGGAATCGTGCCCGTCAGCTTATGGCCGCCTGTGACCTTGATCTTGTCCATGGAGTCCCTTGTCCATCTTTGCGTCCGGCAGTGTTTCGATAGGTGGACCTGCGGCATCTGGCAAAAAAGTGGCCGACATGCGTTATGTCTCCAACCCTTGCCGGACAGTCACCCACTTCGCCGTGAAGCCAGCCATTGCAGTCTGAGGCTCGGACCGTCGCTGGCAGAAGCTAGTCTGTGTCTTCTGTCGGGGCCTTACGCTGCGATGGCTTCGGTTGCAAGGACTGGGAAGCCACACCGGGCGTTTCATTGGTACTGTTCGGAGTGTCGCGGCGTGTGCGCGCTTGATCCTTGCGCCGGCGCAGATTTGCCCGAAGCGCCTCGGCCAGCCTGTCCCGGCGGTCGCTTGCGTCTGATCCCGTCATCAAGGTCTGATAGCCGATAGAGACGTGACCGCAAAGGGTCGAGAGCGCCTTGCACCTTGGCCTTGCCTATGGCAAACCGCGTGCTCTCGCGACGGGTTCGGATAAATCCCGCATCGCATTGCGCTGCCGTAGCTCAGGGGTAGAGCACTCCCTTGGTAAGGGAGAGGCCGAGAGTTCAAATCTCTCCGGCAGCACCATCGCTCAGAGAGCGATGGCGTCGATTGCTTGTAAATTGCCGTCTGAAGTCAGCAATCCTGCGATGGTCTGCCGATCAGCCGTCGACTGAACCTGTTACCGTCTCGCGAACCCCACCCTGGGTCCAACCAACCATCGAGGCGTCGTAGAGCCGGACATCCTCATACTCAAGCAGTTCCGACAGCACGAACCAGTTCATCGAGGCCCAGTGGCCGGTATTGCAGTAACTCACGACTTCAACCGAGCGGTCGGTGAGCGCCGCCGGCACCAGCGAGGCGAGCGGCACGTCGTCGCGAATGCCGCCCGTTTCAGGGTCGTAGAACACGGACTGATCAAGGTGTGTCGCCCCGCTCAGTCGACCGAACAGCGCTGACAATCCGTGCTTTTCAGTGCCAAGGAACTGCGCTTCCGGGCGACCGTCAATCAGAACACCTGTATTCTCGGCGATCCGTGCTTCGACCTCTTCGGTGCTGACGATCAGGTCGGATTGAAGCACGGCAACGAAATCAGACGTTATCTCTGGATCGGCCATCGGCCCGGACGCAACTGGGCGTTCCGGATTGGCGGCCCAGGCCGGCCAGCCGCCGTTCAGAATGGCGACAGCGTCATGGCCAAGCACCTTGAACGTCCAATAGACACGCGTCGCGGTGCCGAATTCGCTTGCCGTTGTCGCCCCTGGAACCAGAACGACAGTATCGTTGGTGTTGATGCCAAGCGCCCGGATAAAGGCTTCGATCTCGGCGACTGGCGGCAATTGTCCCGCAACCCCTTCGACTTCGGCGCGCCAGCCGGATGGGTAGGGTGCATGCACCGCGCCGGGAATGTGACCTTCTGCGACCTGCTCTTCAAAGTCGGCGCCAATCATTGGCCCACGCAGATCAATTACCTTGAGATCATCGCGGTCGAGGTTCTCGGCCAGCCAATCGGCATCGACCAACGGCTCGGCGGCGAGCGACGGCAGCGTCAGCAAGGCGGTCAATACGGCTATCGCTGCCATAGCAAACAGGTTGCGGCCAAAGCGGGTGAAATGGATCATCTGTCATTCTCCAACAGCTCATGCCGGGCCAAACTCCGGCAGATCGGGACGACAGCTACATAATTCCCTCCAGAAAAAAGTCACGACTCTATAAATTACATATTTTCCATGTATTTATTTTATGATTGAAACTGTTTTCTTTAGAGGAACGCTGAGATTCCAGCGATTCTTGCCGGGACGTTGAAGGACGTCAGGCCGGAAGCTGATTTTTGGCTCTTAATCGTCACTTTCAAGGAACAGACGGATCGCATTTTCGAGCTCATCGGGCGCCTTGATGACGATTGAGCGGCGGGTCTTCTCGATGGCGCCGTCCTTGGCCAGCTGCGACAGTTCCCGGCTCACTGCTTCGCGGCGTGCCCCAATGCGGGCCGCAATCTCGTGTTGGAAGGGGGGAGGTGAAATGACGAGGTCCCCGGAAGTGCCGCGTGGCCGGCCCTGGCGCAACAGGTCACGATAGAGCCTGAGTTTTATCGGCAGGACGGCAAGCTCCAGCATGCGCGCATTGCCGCCACGAATGCGCTCTGTGAGGATACGCATGAGGCGATGGCTGATTGTGCGCGACGAGAAGACGAGATTAAGGAAGGCCTGCGCGCGCATCGTCCCGATACGGGTCTTGTAGAGTGCGGTCACATTCGCTGAACGGGGTTGGTCGTCGATTGCCGCCATCTCACCGAAGAATTCGCCATCATGGAGATCGCCGAAGATGATCTCGCGGCCACCCGGCGTACGCACGACGACGCGAACCGCACCTTGCGCGATGAAGAACACATCCGACGACTCATCCTCAAAATCGAGTACGAGTTCGCCCTCGTCTGCAGTCTTCCAGAACATCTGGTGTTCGAAACGGCGCAACACATCCGCCTCCGCATCCTTAAACAGCGGCAAGTCAGATAAAGACTGTTGCGTGCGGCTCACCGTTAACTCCCGGGACCTGCTGCCTGGCGAATCAGAGATGCGGCAGCTGGAAACGTCTAAACTCTATCGATTTGCGCCCATTTCGGCCACGTTATCGTTAAGCGGCTGGAAAGGCTGAGACACTGTTATGTCGTCGAAACGTCATCTGAACATCTTAGCGTTTCCGCGTGCCGTTCGCGAGCGCATGCTCTGAGGACCATTTGATGCGTTTTTTCATGAAGATGCGTGCTGAGCTGACTGCTGTCGCCCTTGTCTGCGTGCTGGTGGTCACAACGTTTCCGCCCGGTGCCGTTTACGCTCAGTCCGCGCGAGACGACAATCCGGTCATCGACGATTTCTCCGGTGATGATTTCGGCATCGCCGATACCGACGATCTGCTGGAGCGCCAGCGTCAGCGTCGCCAACAGCGCCAGGCCCAGGAGCAGCAAGGCCCAGGGGACGAAGGCGGTTCGGTCTTCATTCCACGTGAACTGGATCCGGCCGCCAATGAGTCCAATCGCTAAGGTGCCGTTGCCGACGTCTTAACGTCGGACCAACAACCACCCGCCAACTCTCCCGATGCGCAGGCCTGTGCGCAATCGCACAGCCGCGTCTTGTCTCGTGTCCCATCTTCGGATCAACGGCGGACACCACACCGCCAGAGATCATCACTTCGGAGCCCGGACGATGCGGCCGGGTCCGACCGGACCACGGAGACCACTATGAATCTTGCCGCCAGCCTCATTGCCGCGACGCTTCTGGTCACCACCTCGGTTGCAGTTTCGGCGAGCCCGACGCAGCACGACAGTGGCACCGTTGTGACCCAGACCGAGCGTGTGTCATCGACGCGCAATACAGCGAGCACGCCGCGCACCCAGCTCGTTCGCGAGACAGGCGCGCTCGCAATTGATCCTCTGCTGGATCCCGCCCTGCACACACGCAGCCGCGGCGGCCGCTAACTCAAGCGTTCTCCGTGCTGCCGGTCCATCAGAACGGCGGCACGGAGACGGCCAGGACAGTCGCAAATCTTGGACTTGCGCCTCTCCTGACCGTCGATATTCCTGACCTCTCTCATCGACGTAACTCGGCCCGGCCCCTTCTTTGGGACCGGGCTGTTTTTCTTTGGTTTTGGAAAGGGAGCGGCTGACCGCTCAGTCGGGGACTAAATCACCACGACCTTGGCGCCGACCGGGACCCGTTCATAAAGGTCGATAACGTCCTGATTGCGCATCCGAATACAGCCAGATGAAACTGCCTGTCCGATCGTCCAGGGTTCGTTCGAGCCATGGATGCGATAGAGCGTAGAGCCGAGATAGAGCGCTCGGGCCCCCATCGGATTGTCCGGGCCACCCGGCATGAAGTCGGGCAGGATCTGGCCTTGCGCACGGGCCCGCGCCTTCATCGTTTCCGGCGGTGTCCAGGACGGCCATTCCGCCTTACGCGTCACGCGGTGGGTGCCGGCCCATTCGAAGCCGGGCCGCCCAACACCGACGCCATAGCGCCGTGCCTGGCCATTGGCCATCACGAGATAGAGATAGCGGGTGTTGGTATCGATCACGATCGTACCTGGCGCCTGGCTCGTCTGGTAGCTCACGACCTGTGGCAGGAGGTGCGGGGCGATCTGCTGCCGAGCCGCATTCGCCGCGGGTGCTGATGCCTGTCGGACGTTGCGGTCCTGCCGCACGGCGGGCTGGTTGCGCTGTGGCTGCCAAGCGCGCTGCATCTGCGGCTGAGGCGCACGATTGATCACCGCGCGTGACCGCTGCGGCGGACGTACCGTTTCAGCATTGCCACCAAACAGCGAGTTCATCAGCCGCGGAAACGGCATCTGATGGTTCGGGATGTTGCCGTCGCGGCCTTCGAGGGCGAGCGCAGGCGCTGCCGGCAGCGCCGGCACGAGAAACAGGCCGGCCAAGAGGCAGGCGGAGACGAGGATACGAAGTTTCATCGACGGACTCTCTACATTTCGTCGGACTGCGCGTGACGTTTGCTACACGTCCACACGCCGTAGACCTGCACCCTGACGCCACGCTTGCGCCAAAAGATGAATCCCGGTGCCGTTAGAAGGCGGCCTTTGCCGGTAACCTTGATGTCCTCCTAAGCAAGACGCTTAACGCTTCGTGAAATGCTGTCGCGTCCGGATTATGACAGATTAATGACGTCTCGGAACGCGCTATTGTCCGCCAAGTGAATGTGAATTGCGAGCTGAGAGGCCGATATGAAAGGCAACGCGGCGGGACAAAAGCTGAATGGAAAGGCCGGCCGGTTGGGCAGCCTCGACCTTGGCGTGTCGTTGAAGCGCGACAAATACGAGCCGGCCCTGGCCAAGGTTCAGGAGCGTCTCAAGCG
>JBCBSK010000140.1:0-9595 GCA_039819185.1 Pseudomonadota bacterium
TAGCAAAGGCCTCGCGCAGAAGCTCGACACCACGGCCATGGGCGGTGGCAAGCCCGGCCCGCAGAACCTCGTGATCTGTCCATTTCTTCCAATCAATCGCCTGATAGCGCAGATCGGCCACGATGTCGGCCGCCTTCGCAGCGGCTTCCGCAGTGTGGCTTTCACCCGCCATCAGGCTGCCATGCTCCTGGGTCAAACGCACCAGCCGGGTTCGAGACGCCTGCGATGGCGCATCGGGTCCGCGCACGCGGCTTGCGAGATCGACCGCCGTTTCGACGAGCGCCGCCCGATCGCGGGCGCCGGCGAGCATGCGGCCGAGATCGCGCAATTCGGTGTTCCAGGCGCGGTATTGCGTCTTGCCGAGCGCGGGCCGCGCTAGCCGGACGATCGAGCGCAGCCTCTTGATCGTCTTGCGCGCGGCATAGACGGCCTCGTCGGTCGGGGGCGACCCCGAGGTCAACGCCGTCTCGGCGCCAGCGAGTTCGGCATGGATCAAGCCCGTCACGCTGTCGCGCAACGGAAGTTCGGGATTTAAAGACAGGGATGTCTTGTTCATGGGCAACAGTGTAACTCGGATCGAAAAAGCGCACGAAGTGCGCTTTTCACCAAATTCGCAAATCGTGTCAAGAGCATGACGGTGGGCGCTTTCACCGCTCGGGACTTCTGATATGCTGCACCGCAAACGGCCCGACCCCATCATATCCTTTTGGGCCAAAGGACAGAGATGTCGGTAACATCCGCGAACATGACGGATCGCTGGATCGGGCTCCATGCTTGGCTTGGCGACATCGCCGCCTGGCTAACCGCAAGCCATGCCCGTGCCCTTGCCGCGCTCGTTGCGTTGGCGCTTCTGTGTTTTACGCCGGGGTTTTTCTCTATCCCACCGGTTGACCGCGACGAGGGGCGCTATGCGCAAGCCTCCAAGCAGATGATGGAAACCGGGGACTATGTCGACATCTGGTTCCACGACGATCCGCGCCACAAACAGCCTGCCGGCATCTATTGGATGCAAGTCGCATCCGCCACAGTGACCGGTTATGGAACGGACGCGCCGATCTGGGTCTACAGATTACCCTCACTTCTTGGCGCAACACTGGTTGTCCTGCTCACCTATTGGATTGGTGTGACGCTCGGCGGACGAAGTGTCGGGCTGATGGCAGGCGCCGCGATGGCGGCCTGCGTCTTGCTCGGCGTGGAAGCACGGCTGGCCAAAACAGACGCGATGCTCAATGCGATGATCCTGATCGCGCAAGGGGTTTTGGCGACCCTCTATGTTCGCGCTGGCAGTGGCCGAGCACCTCCTAGCCGAGGCCTTACCCCCACTGGCGACCATGCCGTCCCACTCTGGCTCGCCCTCGCCTTTTGGGCGGCCTGCGGTGCCGGCATCATGATCAAGGGACCGATCCTCGCACTCTTCGTTGTTCTGACCATTGTCACGTTGACGATCCTGGAGCGCGATATCGGCTGGCTCGCTCCTCTCAGGCCGCTGATTGGCTTGCTCGTGATGCTTGCAATCGCACTGCCCTGGATGGTGGCCATCGGGATTGTGACGGATGGTGCCTTCTTCGCCAAGGCCGTCGGTTGGAATGTCATGGGCAAGGTCGTCGACGGTCATCAGTCCCATGGCGCGCCGCCGGGTTATTTCTCCGGCCTGGTCTGGTTCACTTTTTGGCCGTCGGCACTCCTGCTCGCGGTCAGCCTGCCTGCACTCTGGTCCCTCCGCAAGGACCGCGCGATCCGCTTCCTGCTTGCCTGGATCGTGCCGGCCTGGATCGCCTTCGAGATGTTTGCGACCAAGCTGCCGCACTATGTCCTACCGACCTATCCGGCGATCGCGATACTCGGCGCGATCGTTGTCCTGCGTGGGGCGTCCGCCATCGACCGCGCCTGGGGCCGGGCGCTTCTGATCCTGTCGATCTCCGGTGTGATCATCGCTCCGGTCGCAGGTCTCGTTGCGCTTTACTACTTCGAAGCGGCCGTGTCTGTTTTGGCAATCCTTGGCCTTGTCGCCGCGATCATCTTGGCGGCAATCGCCTTTGGCCTTGTCCGCGCGCGCCATCTCGTCGCGGCCTGGGCCGTGTCTGCGCTGGCGATGGTCCCGGTCTACTGGTCGTTCTACCAGGGTGTCGTGCCGAAGGTGGAGACGATCTGGATCGCACCGCGGCTTGCCGAAGCGGTGACTGAGGCCGCAGCCTGCGATGATCCGCAAGTGCTCGCGACCGATCTCGAAGAGGCGAGCGTCATCTTCCTGATCGGCACCGACATCCGCTTTGATACAGCAGGTGCAGCGGTCGAGTTTCTTGCCGAGGACACCGATGCCGGGACCTGCAGTGTTGCCATCGTCGCCCGTGGCCATGTTGACGCCGTGCGCAATGGCCTGTCGGAACGGGGAGTGGATGTGACGGAAGCCGCCAGCGTGACGGGGCTCAATATCGGCAATGGCCGTATGATCGATGTCGCCGTAATGCGCCGGAGCGCGCCGTGACCGAGCCAACGGGCCCCGGAGCCGCCAAAGGTTCCACGGAAGACACAGCCTCATCCGCGTCGGAGGCCACCGCAAGCAACGCCCTGGCCAAAACGGTCGCAGGGGACGCTTACACGGCCCCTATGGCCGAGCGCGCGCGCGTGTTCGCGCGTGCCTATTGGACAGTGCTTTGGACCAAGGCTGGTGGACGGCTGTTCAGAACCTGGCCGAAGCCGGACAGATCAACACATTTGAGCCAAAGGCCTGCCTGGCGGACTCCAGTCAACTTGACCGCACTCGCGCTGTCTCTGCTCATCTTTCTGGTCGTTTTTGTCGATGAAGCAGCCTTCGCCTGGGCAGATGCTCGCGACAACGAAATCAAGCAGCTGTTTCTCATCTTCTCGGAGGCCGGCAAGGCCGACTGGATGCTGGTTGGGGCGGGCGGGATCTACCTTGCAGCGATTGCGGTGATCACAGTTTCGCCGTCGCTGCGCGTTCGGGCTGGCTATGTCGATGTTGCGGCACGCGCGGGTTTTGTGTTCCTGGCTGTGGCGCTCCCCGGCATCGCCGTCGCCCTGATCAAGCAGATTGTCGGGCGAGCACGTCCCTTGGTCGAGGGCGAAGGTTATCTCAGCTTCTCATCCTGGCAGGGTTACTATTTTGCCAGCTTTCCCTCCGGCGACGCGACCAATGGGGCGGCTTTCGCGGTAGCCATGGGCTTCCTGTTCCCCCGATTTCGGCTGGCACTTTGGCTGTTTGCAGCCTGGGTTGCCTTCGGAAGAGTTCTCACCGAACGCCATTTTCCGAGTGATGTGACCGGCGGCATCTTGATCGCGACTGTCTGTGTGCTACTGCTCCGCAGCTGGTTCGCGAGGCGGCGTCTGGTCTTCGCAGAAAGATCCGACGCGATCGCCTTGCTTCACCGCCCACATCTTGGCGGCGCCATCCGCTCCCATCTCGGCACGGCACCATCTGACATCTGGACCATGCTGAACGACAGGGTTAAGGGTCGTCGGACCGATAAGGCGCAAGACACACATTAGCGCCGCCCGAAGATCTGCTCTTGTGACATATGAGTTCGTCATTGGCTGACACCCAACCAGACCTGTCCGTTGTCATTCCGGCTTTGAACGAAGCCGAGAATCTTCCGCCGCTGATCGGAGAGATCCAAGCGGCATTCACAGGCCGCGCGATCGAGATCGTTGTCGTCGATGACGGATCGACCGACGACACCCAATCCGTCATTGGTCAGCTGTCCGATACCGACCCGTCGATCCGCCTGCTCACTCATTCCGAGCGGCTTGGGCGTAGCGCCGGGATGCTGACCGGCGTACGCGCAGCCCGAGCCGAGATCATCGTCAGCCTGGACGGGGACGGCCAGAACGATCCGAAATACTTGCCTGACCTAGCAGCTCTTCTCGAGCGTGATGGCGTCGGTCTCAGCGCGGGTCAGCGCATCAAACATGCACACAGCCCGATCAAGCGGCTATCGTCAAAGATCGCCAATGGCGTGCGCGGCTGGATTCTGTCCGATGGCACACGCGACAGCGGCTGCGGCCTGAAAGGCTTTCGCCGCTCGGCCTACCTCGATCTACCCTACTTCGAGACCATGCACCGTTTCCTACCGGCATTGTTTCGTGGCGATGGCTGGGACATTGCCTTTGTTGATGTCGTCGACCGGCCGCGACTGCATGGCACGTCGAAATATGGCGTGTTTGACCGGCTGATGGTGGGCCTGCCGGATCTCTACGGAGTGTGGTGGCTGATCCGCCGCCGCCGCCGCCGCCCGACGATCAGCGATTCAGCGGATCGAACCAACTGATGCGGCTGAGATCATGACACGCGAGACGCCGCAAGGCCTTACCAATGGTGAGGATCAGAAAGCCGCTGAAGCGCCAAGCAGCGGGGTGTTGCCACGCGCCGCCCTCCTCGGCGTTCTCGGCATTGCTGGCTTCATCGCGCTCGCCCTTGTCTTGCGGGTTGCGACAGGCGGCGCCGGGACCGAAGAGATCGAAGCTTGGTTCGGGCATCTGCGTGATGCCCCCTATGCGATCTTCGTCGTCATCGGCGTTTTCGTGACGCTCAGCTTTGCAGCAGCGCCACAATTCGGCCTCGTCGCAGCTTGCGCGCTGGTCTTCGGGCCGCAGCTCGGTTTCCTCTATTCCTGGATCGCGACGATGTGTGGCGCGACGCTGCACTTTTTCTTGGGCGACCGCTTCGGCAGTCGAGCGCTGAGGCAATATGGCGGCGTGCGCACCAATATGTTCAGCCGCAAGCTTGGCGATCACGGCATCCTGGCCAGCGCGCTCGTGCGCGTCGTGCCGACCGGCCCCTTCGTCGTCGTCAACGTCGCCGCCGGTGTATCGCATATCCCCTTGTGGAAGTTCCTGCTTGGCACCTCGATTGGCACCATTCCCAAGACGGCCGTCATCGCCTTTGTTGGCGGCAATCTGATGGACGTGATCCGTAACCAGCGACCACAGGACATCGCCCTGATCATCGGATTGCTACTGCTGTGGCTGGTGCTCGGCCTGATCGCGAAGCGCTATTTGATGCCGTATCTGCGCAAGCCAACGCCTGTCACGGACACCGCCACAACGGTCGATCCGAGTGACGGCGAGTACACTCGCTAAACTGACATCGGCATTGTTTCGCCAAAGCAAAATCCGATCTGATTGAAGCGCGTCGATACGATCAGATCGGACGAATTTGCTCTCTGTTTAAAGGTGTTAGAGCATCTTCATCCATGAGCAGTATAGCGCTTTCGGTCCCGACCACAGAGCACAGATCACGCAGAGGGCACGTTCGGCAGACCAGCTTACTAAGCCGACCAATTTTCTGCCTGAACGTCTTCATAAGCTGCAGATAGCTTACAGAGCAGCCTTAAGGCGCGGCGCCTTGTCTTCGGCACATAGCACCTCCCAAATCTCGTCCCTCGGAGCGTCTCGCACATGCTCCCAGGCTCCTGAACCCAGGCGCAGCGTTTCAAAGGTAGAGGTCGAAACAGCACCGGCGAGCCCACCCGCCCAGAAGGCCCATACTGAGCTGGTTGGCTGATCCAGCGCTGCAGCTTGTCTAGGTGCAGCAGAATGTTGTCCCAGCCGACGATAGGCTCCACAAGCGTGCGGGAGTAATACTCGACGTCAAGAAAAAAGTCGGCTTACTAAAACCCATTTCATTTTACGCTGTTTTCTCGTCTTTTCATCGATCTGTCACCCATTGGTTATCGAGTTGTCTTGGAACTCCCATTGAGTCCGCCCGCACAGGGATGCGTTAAGTGGGGGTATATCATGCGCGAATTGGATACTCGGGAACGCCGCAAGATCGCCGTTCTAGACAATGAAGCTTTCGTTCTGGATCTGTCACCAAACTCGGGACGTGACATTTCGATCGTCCGTATCGGCAACCAGCTAGCTCAGTTCGAGGCGCTGGAAGGGTTTGAGGTTGTCTCACGTCAGGACTTCGAGGTTCGCGGCACGACGGGGCGTGATGTTTTGCGCGGCGGTAGCGACGGCGACATCATGCGTGGTGGTCGCGGCAATGACGAGATGCGCAACAGCAGTGGAGACGATGAGTTCCGCGGTGGAAAGGGCTTGCGCGATACAGCAGTCTTTGGCCGCGATATGGCAGACTACGCGCTCGTCGCGGACGGCTCGAAGCTGCTTCTGATCCGCAACGACACAGTCGACACAATCCGCAAGTCGACGGAGTTCGTTCAGTTTGGCGGACAGAATGGCGAGACCTTCGATGTTCAGCAATTGATTGCGGCCCTGCGGGATGCCCGCGAAGAGGCGGAACAGACCACACGCGCCCGCAACGATCAGGCTGACGCGGAGATCAAGACCAGCGGCAACGATGCCGGCAAGGCCGAGATCGATGTTCTGGCCAATGATGAAGACGCAGTCGAGCGCGGTCTTCAGATCACCGACATCAACGGCCAGCCCATCGCGGAGGGTCGTCCGACGATCGTTCTGTTCGAAATCACGCCCGATACGGACGCGCTGGAAGCACTCATCACGGCAACCAATGGTGAAATCATCGATCTGTTCGAAGAGTTTTCGGCGTCATTGGACCGTCAGGCCGACAAGAAGCTGACCGTGACGCCGGCTAATAGTAGCGACGCCGAAGATCCCGTCGGGCCGACGCTTGAAAACCTCATTGAAGCCCTGCCGCCGCAGCTCCGTCCGCTGCTTGCATCTGACGATGGCAGCACGCTCACCCTGCCAATGACGATCACGCTTGAGGACGGGGTTCTGAAGGTCGATCTGATCAGCACGCTGCAATACATCCAGACGCTGATCTTTCAGATCGAAGACAGCGCGGTCCGGTCGAACGGAGATGTGCTGCGACCGCTTGAACCAACGGTGGTGCAACTTGAGGCCGGCGTTGAAGAGCGTAACGGCGCAGATCCCTTCGAGGCATTGGCAGACCTGCAAGTGCTTTGGGAAGCGCTCGGCTCAATCTCGCTGAACGATGGTGGTAGCGGCTCGGTTGGGCTCGATGGATTGACCTTCACCTTCAAATATACAGCCCGCGATGCCGCTGGAAATCGCGACAACGCCAATGTCGACGTCTCCTTCGACTTCCCGGACACGTTGATATTGGCCATGCCGACGGTTGCGGAGCAAACCCGTCTCATCGAGATCCTCGAAGGACCCGAACGCACAGTCGAAGCCAAGGCAGACGTGATCAAAGCACCGGCCGATTACGATGTCGACCTCAACAGTGATGGCGCCGCTGACGCACGCGTTGTCGAAATCAATGCAAATGGCGAAGGAAGCTTGCAGACCGCCACATTGGTCGTGCGGCCGGATTTCCTTGGCATTCCGGGCTTTACTGAAGAGACTCCGATTAATTTAACCGGTGTCGATTTGGAGGGGCAGGACGATATCAACGACGCCTGGGCTCTGGACGTGAACGGGATCCCAGGGGAGATACTGGCAGCGCTGGAACTCGTTCTCGAGATAACAAGTCTGAGCGACGTGCGCATTCCAGGGACGTCCAACATCACCGCGGCTCCTGAGTTCGAGTTCATCCCGTCCAATTACTTCGTGAACCTGGATGGCGACGACCAAGGAATTGCGGACGGCCAGGTGTCGGACGTCAACCAGAACCAGACTGAGGGTCTTGTCTCGGCCACTCTGACGTTTGGAGACGGCTTCAGGTTTGATGACTTCTTGCGAGCTCAGTCTGTCGACCTCAAGGAAGTGTTCAACGTTCAGTTGATCGGCGCGAAGTCAAACCCTGAAAGCGCTTTCAACGACGTCTGGGTGATCAATCCGGACGGCCTTTCCCCGGGAGCAACTGTCGCCCTGACTGATCTTGTCGGGGGGAGCATCGAAGACGTCCGCGTTCCGACAGAGCAGAATGCTCAGTTCCTTGAAGATTCGGTGCTTGTTTCGACGCTGAATGTCCTCACGATCGATGAGGATGGCGCCGAGCTGTCCCAACCCGACGGCGATGAACACGGCTTTGGCAGAAACATCGTCTTCGAAGGCACGGATGGCGATGACCTCATGCTGCCATTGGCGGTCAATCTCGATGCCGTGGCTGACCAGATCGCTCGGGCGGAGACGACCCGTGCCGCTGCAGACTTCGAGCAATTGACGACACGTCCGGGTGAGGGCGACGATGTGGTCCTCGGATCGAGCATCCGGGATCTGATCCTTCTCGAAGACGGCAACAACACCGCACTCGGCGGTCTTCAGCAGGACATCTTCGTCATCGATGGTGGGGACAACTTGCTTGTCGGCGATGTGGCAGAAGACCCGTTCGGCGTTGACCTAGGACCACTTCTCGCACTGCTTGGTGAAGATCAGGGCGGCGGAAACACATCGCTCTTGTCGACCGATATCTTCGTGATCCTGGCACAGACTGACATCGATACGGTCTTTGACGATGGCCCCGGCGAACGAAATCTTGAAGATCCGACCCAACCGACCGAGCTGGTTGAGAACGTCTCGCGGACGACCATTCTCGATTTCGATTTCGGCCCAAGCTCACTGTTCACAACCGAGCGTCCGGACGCGAGGGTCGAGTATGGTGACACAGCCGCGACGGGCGACGTGCTCGACCTGAGCGATTGGGGCTTCTCGAACGTGGAAGATATGTTGGCAAACGAGGACGTCTCAATCTTTGAAGACGACGGCAACACGACGATCACCTTCAAGTCGACGACTGTCGAGCTGATCGGTGTGCCCGATCTCGCCGTGTTGATGGACAACATCATCTTCGAAGGTGAGTTCACGCCGCGGGACGATGACGATCTGCCGGCCGAGAAACTCACGATCGACGTCCTGCTCTGAGTAACATCAGACAGGTTCCGCTGCCGCACGTTTGCGGCCTGAACCAAAAGTCTGTCCCCAAAAAGACAAGCCCTGGGCATAACCCGGGGCTTTTTCCTTTGTCACGTATGGGCTTACATCATCGCCATGGAGCTAATCGACCACGGCGCTCAGGTTCCGTCGACTGTCTCAGTGCTACAGCGTTTCGGCGGCTGTGATACAGAGTGGCCGCGTTGTGGCAATTTGGCGGGTTTCTGCGCCTGAACACACAAAAGCCCCGGCGCTGAGCGTCGGGGCTTTTTGTGTGACTGGCAAAGAAGGAATGACCGATACCAATTGAGATATGCTTGGCAGACCTGGCGGCGACCTACTCTCCCGTGCCTTAAGACAAAGTACCATCGGCGCTGGAGCGTTTGACGACCGAGTTCGAGATGGGATCGGGTAGGACCACTCCGCTGTAACCACCAGGTCGGCGAAGCACATCTTGTTTTCCCTGCATTTCCTGACGGAAACGCCTGGACGTATGTCGTGTTCTTGCAAACTGGATGTCTGTCAGTGCCGCCCACAAATTGCGGGTGGACATAGACTAATGAGAGCAATCAAGCCAATCGAGCGATTAGGACTGGTAAGCTTCACGTGTTGCCACGCTTCCACACCCAGCCTATCAACGTGGTGGTCTTCCACGACTCTCAAGGGAGAACTCATCTTGAGGCTGGTTTCCCGCTTAGATGCCTTCAGCGGTTATCCATTCCGCACATAGCTACCCTGCTATGCCGCTGGCGCGACAACAGGTCCACCAGAGGTGCGTCCATCCCGGTCCTCTCGTACTAGGGACAGATCCTCTCAA
>JBCBSK010000141.1:0-9546 GCA_039819185.1 Pseudomonadota bacterium
CCCAGAAGGCGTTGCTGCAGATCGCGATCGCCGGCGAGTTCGGCCGCCGGCGACAGGCGGGCGATCCGGCCATTCACCATGATCGCCACCTCATCGGCCACGGCACATGCGACACCGATGTTCTGCTCGATCACGAGCACTTCCATGTCACCGTCTTCGGCGAGTTGGAGCAGCATCTGCTCGACCTGCTCAACAATGAGGGGCGCCAGACCTTCAGTCGGCTCGTCCATCACCAGAAGCCGGGGATTTGTCAGCAAGGCCCGCGAAATTGCCAACATCTGCTGCTCGCCGCCCGAGAGTTGGCCTCCGCCATTGCCCTTGCGTTCGGCCAGGCGTGGAAAGGTTGAATAGACCCGTTCCACGGTCCAGGCGCCGTCCTTGGACGCAACCATCTGCAGGTGCTCGTCAACGCTGAGCGAGGGCCACAGCCTACGTCCCTGCGGCACATAGCCGACACCCATCTGCGCGATATCAGTCGGACCTTTGCCGACCAGTGATTGTCCATCGAAGCTGATCGCCCCGCCGGCGACCGACACGAGGCCTAGGATCGCCTTGCAGAGCGTCGTCTTGCCCATGCCGTTGCGGCCGACGACCGACAAAACGCCAGACCTGAGCCGCAGGTCGACACCCTGCAGCGCATGAGACGCACCGTAGTAGACATTCAAGCCCTTGATTTCGAGGGCTGCAGGGCCGCGGCGGTCGCTCGTCGCCATCAGTCGCCCCCGTGCCCGAGATAAAGGGCCTGCACTTCAGGATCGTCCTCGATCTCCTGGGGGGTGCCTTCCTTGAAGACGCGGCCGTTGTGCATCATCGTGACGCTTTCTGCGACGCGCAGCGCGACATCCATATCGTGCTCGATGATCACGTAGCCAATATGGCCGGGCAACGATGTGAGGATGGAAATCAGCTCGCTGCGCTCGGTCGGGGAGAGACCGGCGGCGGGTTCATCGAACAGGATCAGCCGTGGCGCGCCGGCCAGCGCGAGCGCAATTTCGAGTTGGCGCTGCTGTCCATAGCTCAGTTCCGAGACAAGCATGTCCGACGCTGTTGTCAGATTGACGGCGTCGACCAATTCCTCGACGCGTCGGCGCAGCGGATCAGTGCGCCGCGTGCGCAAGAGCGAGAACCGACCGCGCGAGACGCCGCGGCACGCAAGATAGACATTGTCCGAGACGGTCAGCCCGCCGAACAGAAGACTGATCTGATAGGTCCGGCGCAAGCCTCGTCGGATGCGCTCATACGCTGGGAAATGGGTGACGTCCTCGCCGAATAGGCGGATCGTACCGCTGGTCGGGAAGAAGTCACCGGTCACGCAATTGAACAGCGTGGTCTTGCCGGCGCCGTTCGATCCCAGGACTGCCCGACGTTCGCCCGAGCGTACCGTTAATGTGATGTCGGAAATCGCCGCAAGCGCGCCGAAAAGTTTGGTCACGCCGCGCAGCTCCAGCGCGTTGCCGGAACTGACCGAACCAATTCTGTCGGCATGAGACGAAATCGCGGCGACGTTCATGGCGCGTCCCCACCGATCAATGGATCGGCGCGTTTGAGCCGCCGCGCCTGATAACGGTCCCACATCCCGAGAACGCCATCGGGTGACCAGAACACTAGGGCCAGGAAACCCAGTCCGATGATGAGGTTGAACCGCTCGCCCGACAATCCAAGCGACATCAGCAAGTCAGGGGCAAAGGTACTCAGCAGCACATAGATCAGCGCGCCGATGAATGCGCCGATCGGTTTTCCGATGCCGCCGATGACGGCGATCACCAAGATATCGATGACAGCGCCAATGCCGGCAGTTCCGGGCGCGATTTGTGCGTTCTGCCAGACCAGCAGAATACCGCCGGCAGCTGCGATAACACTGGCAAAGGCATAGGCCGCGATCCGATGCGCGACGACGTTGAACCCAAGCGCTCCCATGCGCCTTGGATTGTCCCGGACGCCTTGCAGCGCAAGGCCGAAGGGGGATCGCGAGACGTATTGTACAGCCAGATAAGCGAGGACCGCGCAGCCCAAAGTCAGATAGTAGAATGGCACCGGCTGGCGCCAATCGACGCCGAACAATTGCGGCGGCACCACCAGGTTGAAGCCTGTATAGCCGTTGAAGATGCCATAGTTTTGACGTGTGAAATAGAAGAAGGCCGACGCGATCGCCAGCGTGATCATGATCGTGTAGATGCCCTCGGTGCGGACGGCCAGGGCACCGACCAACGTGCCGAAGATGGTCGCGATCAAAACAGCAAGCGGCAGATAGAACCACCACGGCAGGTTCATCGAGATTTCGGCGATGCCGGACGTGCCGAAGATCGCGACCATGTAGCCGGCCATGGCTGCGACCGACATCTGGATCAGACTGACCATGCCGCCATAACCGGCCAGGAACATCAACGACAGGGCAATCATGCCGAGGATGAACGTCCAGCCGAACACCTGAAACAGGATGAAGTCGTTGGCGACAACCGGCATAAACAGCAAGATCGCCCCGAGAACCCACCATGCCGCCGGAATACGCTCGTGCCAACTGGGTGCGCGGTCCGTCGTGATGCTACGATGTGTGTCGTCGGCGATGGCCATCGTCTATCTCGAACCTCCCACGAGACCCTGGGGCCGGAATGCCAGCACCAGTGCCATGATCAGGAAGGTGAACACGACCGAATAGGTCGGCGCGTAGACCAGGCCCAACTGCTCGGACAGGCCGATGATCAAAGCCCCAATGGCAGCACCGGGGATCGAGCCCATACCGCCGACGATCACGACGACCAAGGATGCGAGCAAAAACCTGGTATCCTCACCCGGACTGAGCGACTGGAACGTGCCGCCGATGATGCCGGCAATGCCGGCGAGGCCGGCGCCAAAGGCGAAAACGGCCAGGAAGATGTACTGAACGCGCACGCCTGAAGCGGAGAGCATGTCCCGGTCGTCGACACCGGCGCGGATGAACATACCCAGCCGGGTGCGGTTCAACAAAAGCCACATTCCAATGCCGATGACGATCGCCGCGATCAGGATCGCGATGCGTACTGCCGGATAGCGCAGATAGACGATCTCGCCCGTGTCGCGCACGCTCGAAATGATCGGCAATGTGGTCGGGCCGGACAGCCAGTCGGGCGCGAAGATCGTGTAGCTCTGTCCACCCCAATACCACAGCATCAGATCGGCGAAGACGACCGACAATCCGATGGTGACCATCGTTTGTCGCAGTTCCTCGCCATCCATGCGGCGGAAGACCTGATGCTGAAGAACGACGCCGACGAGCGCAACGATGACGAACACAACCGGAAAGGCTATCAGCCACGACCCGGTGGCCTCCGATATCTCGAATCCGAGATAGCCACCCAGGAGATAGAGCGAGCCATGCGCGAGGTTCACGTTGCGCATTAGGCCGAAGATGAGCGTGAAGCCCGACGCGACGAGAAAGTAGAGCGCGCCGAGCGTGATCCCGCCAAACACGGCATTCAGGAACACCCGCTTGCGCCCCATCACCTCTTCGAGCCCCGGCGGCCAAGGCGCCAGGATCAGCCACAGCAAACTCGCGACCATCAAAAGGATGATGAGCGAAACCACAGGGCGTCGAGAGGCGAAGCCGAACATGAACGTCGAGATCTCCGTCGATGGGAGCAAAAGCTCCCAAAGGTGCAGGCCGGCAGGCTAACGTGCCTGCCGCACAGCACGCATACCCGACAGTCTGTTCATTGCGCCAAAGGTCGGCAAATCGCCGGCGCGCTGTATCAGCACAGGATCAAAAGGCGGCGAGCGACTCCACCGACTGCACTGTGCGCCGGTAGTTCGACGGCGGTACGACCCCGTTGGCGATGAAGAATCGCGAAAAACTCGCCTGGCTCGAAAAACCCAGATCATAACCGATGTCGGAGACTGCTGCCTCCGTATCGCTCAGTTGCTCTATCGCGCGCTCCATACGGAGCGCGTTAAGATAAAGGTTCGGGGTCAGTCCGATCTGGGCGCGGAACAACTTGTAGAAATGCGGTCGCGACAGTCCAACTTCGCGGGCAATGCCGTTAAGATCCAGTTCGCCGCCGATATTGTTCCGCAACAGACGCAACGCGTTGCGGATCCTATAGTCGCGGCCCGACACATGCGCACCAGTGAAGTCTACGCCGCGTTCTGTCCACTGCCAGGACTGGTGATAGGACGACTGGGTCAGCGTGCACAGTCGGTCTTCGAGGAGCGGGTCCTCTTGATCGTGATCCAGCATCACCCGAGCGGTTTCACCGACAAGCCGCGCGAGATGGTCCGTGACCTCGATCCCGTTCCGGCCAAAGCGCATCGAGGCGGACACCTGCCGCGCTGCTTCCAGGAACCAGCCTGGGCGAATGTAGAGCACAAGTGCCAGCGTCGGCACCGTCGGGTCGACCGGCTGATAGTAGTGGGCCTGCCAAGGACTGACCGCAGCGGCCTGACCATAGGACAGCGGCCAGACCTTGTCGTCGACCACCATCTGGCCCGGTGGCCCCGCGACATGGAACACGAGATGGCCCTCACGATGGCCGTGCGGCGCCATCTTCCGGTCCATGGAATACAGGCACACCCTGCCGAACGCGCCATGAAAGACGGCGACTGCGTTGCTCACGTTTCCTTCCCCTTCAGCATACTTTCGATGCCGTTTTTGTCCTAGGGTATAAAATCTCACACCTTCGGCAAGTGTTTTTCCTGATGCTGCAGCGCAGCAGCTACAAGGCCTCCTGTAACAGCGTCCGATAGTCGGCATCCGTGGCGTGTCGTGGATTGGTCCGGTTTGCCGGATCCGCAGCGGCGCGCCGGGCGATGCTATCGAGGCTTGGTGATGGGGGTCTGAGAGCACCCAATCGCTGTGGCAAACCAAGCCGGGCGCCCATTTCCGCCAGCGCATCGATCGCATCGGACGGTCGGGATAGCATCATCGCTTCGCCGATGCGCGCATAGCGGCTGCCGACGGCCGGAGCGTTGAACGCAAGCACCGGACGTATCACCGCCGGGTAGAGGGCCCCATGCGCCCCGCTGATCGCCCATTCGTCCCGCGCCGCCCTGGCCAGCGCCTCGGCACCCCCGAAGCCTTTCTGGGCCGCGAGGCCGGCATTGAGGGCTGCCGCGAGCAACTCTCGATGCGCATCGAGATCGCCGAGATCAGAGGTTGCGCGCTCAAGAAACAGCACAGACCGGCGGATCCCTTCCAGGGCGATCCCATCCGCCGGCGGATTGTAGGCCGTCGACAGGAAGGCCTCGATGCAGTTGGTTAGCGCGCTGAAGCCGTTGGCGGCCAAGGTCTCAGCATCGGTATGCGTAGTCATCGTCGCATCACACAGGATCGCCGCGGGTAGGGCCGGTCCAACAGAGGTTCCTGCCGGCATGTGCACCGGACCAAGTCCGACATTGGCAACCGTCGTCGGAACCGCAATCACCGGCAATTCAGGCCGACCCGGAACGAGCCCGGCGAGAACGCGGCCAAAGTCCATGGCCGTCTTGCCTCCAAGACAGATCAGCGTATCGCAATGCGCCACACGGACCGTCTCGATGGCAGCATCCAACCGCTTATGGGGCTCGGACAGCAGTAGCGTAGGGAAACTAGCCGGGATGACCCATTCCGGCAGTGCATCCTCAACACGCGCCCGGGACTCCCCGTTCAGCGCATCCATATCGCTAAGAATCAGCGGCCGGCTTGCCGATAGACGGCGCATGGCCTCTGGAAGAGCATCTTCCACAACCCGGTCGGCGAAATGCACCCGCGTGAGGAAAGTGATCAGGGACATGACCTGACCTTTGGCCTCCTGAGCCGTGTATCGGTCCAATTTACTTTGCCGGCAAATAAAGAACGCTGACCGCTGTTTAGCGACAACCTTGCCCGCATACCGTTTGGTCTAACCTCATGCGCAAGCGCACAAACCCTTCGCGGGAGACCATTGATGAGAGACACTGGGAGGATCCCGGGGTTGATCGGAGCCTGTCGGACCGCCAGACCTCAACAAGAGGACGGTGGTCCTAGATGGACCGATCAGCTCGGGCCCCTTCGGCGACTTTGCACGGCAACGCCGCCGAAGGGACAACCCGCTTCCTGAAAAGGCACCCCCGCGCGCGGCGGGGGCCCGACGATCAGCCGCCCTCCGCCAGCGCTGCGCAGTTAGGATTGTCGCGCGAGGGCAGACCCATGGCCTGGAACTCCTCCACGGTCATCCCGAGCGTCTGGTTGACGTCATCAACGCGGGCCTTGAACTCGTTGATGAGCCCACCTTCGCCGTCCTCGACGACTTCGTTGATGAACACAGAGCCGGTCGCCTGACGGTTTTCGTTGAGGACCACCGTGCCAAGCGGCGTTTCCAGAGGAAGGCTCGCCAGCGCGTCGCGGAAGGCGACCTGCCCATCGCTGAGATCGCCATCGACCTCGTTGATCGCCTGGAGTGCGGCGATCGTCGCAATGTAATAGCCAACGCCGAACAGCGATGGTGATGGGAAACGCTCATCCTCGGGGAAGGCTTCCTGATAGGCCGTCACATAGTCCTGCCAGGCCTCGTCCGGGTTTTGTTCGGAAAGCGGCCCGGATGTTGGCGTGCCGATCAACGCTTCCTTGGCGCGGCCGCGCGAGGTCAGAACAGTCTGGTCGGCCATGATGGTGCCGCCGATCAGGTTGGTTTCCGCTCCAGCCTGGTTGTACTGGTTGAGGAAGTTGATCGCGTCAGTACCGCCAACACCAAGATAGATCGCGTCGACATCATCGGGGAGCGCTGCAATCACGCCACCAAAATCCGATGAGCCCAGCGGCACCCAGAAGCGCTCAACGATCTCGCCACCGGAACGGCAAAAATCGACCGCAAATCCGAGGAAGTTGGTGTAGCCGAACGAGTAGTCCGCGGCCACCGTGGCGACGCGTGTCCATCCCTTCTCTTCCACCACATAGGAGCCAAGGCCCGCGCCCCACTGCGCGCCGTCGAGGTTGAAGCGGAAGAAGTTGTCCGCCGGATCGACCCACGTCGTTTCGAGAGCTCCCGATATGCCGTTGATGATCGTGTTTTCGGGGATCGTCTTGGCATAGTCGCGCATCGCGATGCCTTCCGAGCCCGACAGCGGACCGATGATGATGTCGACACCATCCTGTTCGATCAGCTTGCGGGCCTGACGCACGGCCGTGTCCGGTGTCGTGTCGGACGGTGCGACGACGAACTCAATGGTCCGGCCACCAGCTGTAAAGTCGACAGCCTCAAGGGCCATTTCGACATTGCGGACACCGTCCGCACCGCCTTCGGCAAACGCGCCTTCGAGCGCAACAAGAATGCCAAGACGGATCGGGTCTTCCTGGGCAAACGCAGTGGCGGGAAACGCCACGCTTGCGGTCAATATGGCGGTAAGCAACGCCTTTTTCATTGGGTTTCCTCCCGGTGCACAGCGCAGGCGGCTGTCATATCAATCGCCGAACTGGAGCCTGCAGTCAGCGTTCGGCAATTGCGACCAAGGGTAGGGCGCGAAGTGCGATTGCGCGATGATCAGCGGTAGGCACCAATACCCGAGCGTCTGCTTTTTACGTCGTGGACGCCGGCGCTCGAAACCGGTCGTGATCCTCGCCTGCGCCTTCGACGCATATCCCACAGACCTGTCACATCAACGCAGTATCACGGCCGCATTGACATCGTTCGATGCCAGGGCCACGGAGATAACGTCTTAGTCAGCGACAGTAACCTGACGCTGCTGCCCCAATCCTTCGATCCCTAGGGTCATGACCTGCCCCGGCTTCAGGTAGATTGGGGGGCGGTGCCCCATGCCGACGCCAGGAGGAGTCCCCGTGCTGATCACGTCGCCCGGCTGAAGGCTCATGAACTGGCTGACATAGCTCACCACATGCGCGACACCGAAGATCATTGTCTTGGTCGAACCGGTCTGGCGACGCTCA
This sequence comes from Pseudomonadota bacterium, assembly GCA_039819185.1. GTDB lineage: Bacteria > Pseudomonadota > Alphaproteobacteria > Rhizobiales > Tepidamorphaceae > JBCBSK01. The sequence goes on from JBCBSK010000141.1 coordinate 7,871, forward strand.
CCGTCGACATCCAGCCACATGTCCAGATTTTGTGGGTCATGAACGTCATCTGCGGTAACCAGCCACGGGCCGATAGGTCCGAAGGTATCGCAGCCCTTCCCCTTGTCCCATGTTCCGCCACGCTCGATCTGAAACGCGCGCTCCGATATGTCGTTGACAACGCAGTAACCGGCCACGTGATCGAGAGCCTCGGCCTCGTCAATATACTTTCCGCCCGTCCCTATGACGACGCCCAGTTCGACCTCCCAGTCGGTCTTCTCCGAGCCGCGCGGAATAAGAATGTCGTCGTTTGGCCCGCAGATTGAGCTGTTCGCCTTGAGAAAAACAATCGGCTCAGTCGGAATCTCAAGACCCGACTCTTCGGCGTGATCGGCGTAGTTCAGACCGATGCAGATCAGTTTTCCTATGGCGCCGACACAAGCGCCATAGCGCACATCGTCAGGCACGATAGGAAGCGACGAAGGATCGGCGCGACCTATAGCTTCAAGCCCGCCTGGAGACAGCACGTCACCGGCAATATCAACGACGGTGCCCGACAGGTCCCGGCGGCGCCCTTCGCTGTCAATAATCCCAGGCTTCTCCTGGCCGACGGGGCCGTGGCGAAACAACTTCATATGACTGGTCTTTCCTGCTTTGGACGTGTGGAACGGTGATAACATGCCGGCCGATCTCTGTCGCGCCGTCCATAGGCTGACAGGAAGCGGCACAAACTCACCATTCCTGGGTTTCTCGACCATGGTGAACCCTGCCATTGGCCACGGTCGCAAAGACTGAAGCGTCGGTCATTCAAGCCGGGGCCGCGATCTCAACGACGACCTCGTCCGCCCCCGCCGGACGGATACGATCGCTGAACTGTTGCGGGGTCTCGCGCTCGCCATAAAGATACAGCGAGACCGCGGTCTCGGGCGTGAACTCCCACCAGTCCATTGCGAACGTTCGCGTTGCCATGTCAGCCTGTGACGCGGCGTATATGCCCGCACCTATCGGCCAGCCTGTAACGGCATCGGCGGGAATATCATCGGTGCCGCGATAGGAGATGATCGTTTTGTCGTCATCTTCGGTAGCCGTATCAGACCCAAGCTTATACGCGATCGCGTAGAAGGAGGCGGCTTGATCGTCGATGTCCCCTTTGCTATCTATCACACGGGCATGACCAATGGATGTTCCAACATCATCAGAATTGTCACCGAGTTTGAGGCTTGGGTCGTAGCCCCGATTGTAGGCATCCATTGCAAGAATGGCTTTGAAAAGATCATCAGATAGAGACATATCTACAATCACCGTTTGAAGTTACCGCCATGCAGTGAGTTCGTGAGTTCGTTGCTGTTCCTTGTGACGGAGCCGTCAAGGTAACCGCCGCCAACGGAATGAAGCCAATCGAGACGCGTCTCGATCCCGGTCGTAACGGGGGCGTCGGTTGCTTCGATCGTGACGCGGCTAAGGCTCACGTCATCGCCAAAGCTTGCCGCGAGATCGCACGGGTCGACCTGCGACACCGTCAGCGGGTCCGTGATGTCGTCGAACCGCACCATTAGCGGCATGTGTTCCAACGGCACCTCGGCGAAGCCTATAGCTCCCGACCAGATCCGCAGGGCATCCCTCTGCTCGTCTTCGATCTCCGAGTGGATCTAGAGGACACTTTGCGCCGCCTGCGGTATTTCGAGGGCTTCGCCGAG
>JBCBSK010000142.1:0-9532 GCA_039819185.1 Pseudomonadota bacterium
CTGATCGGCAACATCTTTATCTATCGCATGGTCAATTTCCGCTACTGATATGGTCGAGTCGAGCCTTCTGATCGCGGTCCTGGTCGAGCGTGGCCCACTCATCGTGGCAGTGCTTGTCCTTTCGGCTGTGGGGTTGACGCTATGGCCACACCTTATGGGCCGCAGCCCGCGTCAAGCAGTACGCAATCGGTTGGTCTTGCCGGATGCGAAGCATCCCGCGCAGCAGGACAAGCCGCTGGCATCGTCCGAAACCGACCGCCCGGCGCAAGTGTCTCGAGTACGACGGAGTGCGCCGGAAGCCGGGGCGGATGATGCGGATATGCGCGCCCTGAAACTGAAACTTGTACGTGCCGGCATTTTCGATGACCGCGCGGTGTCCTGGTTTTTCGCGGCACGCATTGTGTCGGCGATGGCAGGGGCCGGCGCAACAGCTCTGGTCGTGTTTTGGCTTATGCCGATGCAGAACACGCTTCAGGCGGCCAGTCTTCTTATCCCCGGCTGTGGACTGGGCTATATGCTGCCCGGGCGGGCGGTCGGTGTCCTGACGAGCAAGCTGCTCGATGAATACCGTAGCGGGTTTCCGGACTTCATGGATCTGATGGTGGTCTGTGCCGATGCGGGGCTGAGCCTCGAAGCGGCGATGGAACGCATCGCCGAAGACCTCACCGAAGCCTATCCGACCCTGTCGATGAACCTCAAGCTTGCCTGTGCCGAACTACGTGTTGGGCGGCCGCTTGAAGAGACGCTTCTGAGCCTTGGCGATCGCCTTGGTCTGGAGGAAGTCGCCCAGTTCGCAACGCTTCTTCAGCAATCGCGTGAGCTTGGGTCTTCGATCACAGAAGCCCTCCGGGTCTATTCCGATGACATGCGCCACAAACGTATGTCTGTTGCCGAAGAAAAGGCCTATGCGCTGCCGGCCAAGCTCGCGATCCCCGTGACCATGTGTATTCTGCCGACGATCATGATCATTGCCCTGTGGCCGGCCGTCGTGCGCATGCAGAACATGTTTTTCTAAGGCGGATTGCCCGTGAAGGCGGCGTTGCCGGCGTGCTGGCAATTCGTCTCGAATGCGACTGATCGGGCGACCGTTTTCTTTAGCCGGCCCTGCTAGCATTTTTAGTTGATGTGCAGCGCTGGGGGGGCTCTCATGATCAGATCGATCCCGTTCGGGAGCGGCCGAGCAGCCGCGAGCGCGATCTTGTGCCTTGTCGTTGCCGGCTGCACGACGTCGCATATGCCGATCCAAACCGGCACAGGCTTTGCCCAGGGGGCGAACAGTCCCGCCGGTTGGCTGAGCCGTGACGGCAGTGATCTGACACGCGGCAAGATACAGTTCGACGCTGGTCATTACGGCTTGGCGGAACAGCATTTCCGAGCTTACGTTGAACGCTATGGTGCAAGCGTGGAAGGCTGGATCGGGCTGGCAGCGGCGTATGACCAGCTCGGCCGCTTCGATCTCGCCGACCGGGCCTATGGGGAAGCACTCGAGCTTGCGGGCCGGACATCCGCGATTCTCAACAATCAGGGGTATTCGCACTATCTGCGTGGTGACACGCAGACCGCGCACAGGCTCTTCCTGGAAGCTCTTGCTCTGGCGCCGGCGGATCCAAGAATCATGGCCAATCTCGAGCTGCTGACGCCCCCAAGAACCGTCACGAACTAAGCGTACGCCGGACTGCATCCTGCCAGCCGGCAATCTTTTCGTTCCGCTCGGTGTTAGCCATTCTCGGTGCGAACCGCCGGTCGAGCGCCCAACTTTCGGAAAAGCCGGCCGCAGTCGGCCACACACCCGCACGTGAGCCGGCGAGCCAGGCTGCCCCCAAAGCAGTGGTTTCAAGGATACGCGGCCGGTCGACCGGTGCACCGAGAATGTCAGCAAGACATTGCATCGTCCAATCTGACACCACCATGCCACCATCGACCCGGAGCACGGTATCTCCGGTCGCGCCCGCCCAGTCGCCGCGCATCGCCTGCAACAGGTCGTGGGTCTGGTAGCAGACCGATTCAAGTGCCGCGCGGGCAAGTTCCGCTGGGCCGGAATTGCGCGTCAGGCCGAACAGCGCGCCGCGCGCATCCGCGTCCCAGTGCGGTGCGCCCAGGCCCACGAATGCCGGCACCAGATAGACCTCCTGATTGGGGTCGGCGCGCTCGGCCAATACGCTGGACTCGGCCGCCTTGCCGATGATGCCGAGGCCGTCGCGTAGCCATTGCACGGCAGCGCCCGCGACGAAGATCGAGCCTTCGAGCGCATAGGTTGGCGTTCCATCAAGACGATAGGCGATGGTCGTCAGAAGCCGGTTTTCCGAGGCGACGCGATCGGCGCCTGTGTTCAGGAGCGCGAAGCAGCCCGTGCCATAGGTCGATTTCAGCATGCCGGGCTCGAAGCAGGCTTGGCCGATCGTCGCTGCCTGCTGATCGCCTGCGACACCGAGGATCGGAATCGCGGCGCCCAAGATGTCCGGGCTCGTCATGCCGAACTCCGCGGCGCAATCGAGCGCCTCCGGCAGCATCGCACGCGGGATGCCGAAGAGCCTCAAAAGGTCGTCGTCCCAGTCCTGGGTCGTGATGTTGAACAAAGCCGTGCGTGCGGCATTGGTCGCGTCGGTGACGTGGCGCGTGCCACCGGTCAGCCGCCAGATCAGGAAGCTGTCGATCGTTCCGAATAGCAGGTCACCGCGAGCGGCACGTTCATTCGCGCCGGGCGTCTGGTCGAGGATCCAGGCAAGTTTGGTGGCGGAGAAATACGGGTCGAGCAGAAGCCCGGTACGCTCGGTCACGGTTGGCTCGTGGCCTGCCTGTTTCAGACGGGCACAGATATCGGCGGTACGCCGGTCCTGCCAGACGATCGCATTGTGGATCGGCTTGCCCGACGTCCGGTCCCAGACGACCGTTGTTTCGCGCTGATTGGTGATGCCGATGGCCGCAATGTCCGAGGCTGCAATACGCGCTGTCTCAAGCGCCCTCTTGCAGGTCGCGACGGTCGTCCTCCAGATATCCTCAGGATCGTGCTCGACCCAGCCAGAGTGAGGATAATGCTGAGAAAACTCCTCCTGGCCGATGCCGCGGACACGCAATGTGTCGTCAAAGACGATCGCTCGGCTCGATGTCGTCCCTTGGTCGATGGCCAATACATGCCCGGTCATGTCCGTCCCCTCCGCTGAGCGATATCTGTTTTGTGACGGTCTAAACTGGCCCGGGGAGCGTGGGCAAGGCCGACCCTAACGCGTCGCGAGAAGCCGCCTGGTCGCCTCCGCGATCATGGCATTGGTGTCGGCTTCGATGCGGACCGCTTCGTAGTCCTTGTCGATCTTCAGCGATGCCACGCCATGGACGAAGCTCCATAGCATGATGGAGAGCTTGAGCGCTGCGTCGGCGCTGTTCTCCGTGCCAAGATGGTTTGCGACTTCGACGATGAGAACGTCGAAGCAGCGATGTCCGGTCTCCTTGGTGACCTCATCGTCCTTGATGTCGGGCTTGGAGCCGAACATCAGCTTGAAGGTCTCGGGACTCCTGGCGGCGAAAGCGACATAGGACTTGCCCATCTCCGATATCCGCCTGACCGCGTCATCGGGCTCGCTGTCCCGGGCACGCTCCATCGCCAGCGTCAGATCCTGAAATCCGGCCTTGGCGACATGGCGTAGAATGTCATGCTTGTCGGAGAAGTGTTTGTAGGGCGCGGCGGTGCTAACACCGAGCGCTTTGCAGGCTTCCGAAATCGAGAAATCGGAAAGGCCGTCGCGCTCGATGAGATGGCGCACCTGGCCCACAAGAGCCGCGCCGAGATCGCCGTGGTGATAGCCAGGCTTGGATATGTCCTCCCGATTTTGGCGGCTTTCCATCGACACCACTCATTTCGTGTTTGAAATTCAAAGTTAGCGATACTAACTTCAGCTGCAAGGCCCATGACACTCAGGTGCCATGATGGCGAGTATTGCCGGGTACTAAGCCCGGTCGGTGTTCGGGTTCGGCGTTTCCAGTCTGACGATCCAATGCCTGGGCGTCGAACGCAAGGACTTGGCAAGAACAAGACGCTGTCGGTTGGCATTGGCTCGCAGGAAGCGAGGGAAGGGGGATCTGGTGACAGACAAAGGTCACGATCCGAAAGGGGATGTGGTATCGGCGCATCAAGGCAGCAGCCCCCGGTCGCGGCTACGGCGTGGGCTTACGGCATTGGGCCGTGCCTTTGTTGTGCTGATCGCCGCCGGAGGCGCCTTTGCACTAATGGCAACGGGTGCCACCATCATCCAGGAACGCGCTGCGGCGACCGCCGAGCCCGATGCCTTCGGCCCAACCATGGTCGAGACCATGACCGTCACCCGTGTCGACACCGTGTCCCGAACCGAGCGTTACGTCGGTGAAATCGAGGCAGCGCGCTCCAATGCGCTTGGCTTCGAGCGTGGCGGCACGCTCACGACGATCCTGGTCGACGAGGGCGATTGGATTTCTGAAGGAGACATTCTGGCCCGTCTCGACACCAGCCTTCTGGAAGCTCGCCGTGCCGAACTTGAAGCGCGTCAGAGCGGGCTCGACGCGCAGATCGCGCTGGCGCGCCTGACCTTCGATCGCCAATCTGAACTCCGTGAGATGGGCCATGCCAGCGAGCAGATCTATGATCAGGCGCGGTTCGGGGTGGATCAACTGATTGCAGGCCGGCTCGAAGTCGAGGCCGGCTTGCTGGCTGTCACGGCCGATCTTGCCAAATCGGTTCTGATCGCCCCGTTCGATGGTCAGGTAACTTCACGGAGCGCCGATGAAGGGGCGATCATGGCGGCCGGCACGCCGGTTCTTGGCCTGATCGAAGCGCGGCGACCGCAATTGCGTGTCGGTGTCCCGGCCGTGATCGCCGCAGACTTGGCGCTTGGTCAGACAGTTCGGGTGACGACCGATCGTGGTGTGGCTGATGGCGCGATTGCCGTCATCCGTCCTGACATCGATCGGACGACCCGATCGCAGATGCTGCTCATCGATCTGCCGGAGGGTAGCGCGCCAGCTTTCGGCCAGGTGGCAGAGCTTTTGCTGGACCGCGAGATCGAGATGTCCGGCTTCTGGGTTCCGGTCGACGCCCTGCGAGAAAGTGCGCGCGGGCTTTGGAGCGTGTTGACGGTGATCGATGCTGAGGAAGACGCTCAAGTCGTGGCCGAGGTCGTCGAAATCCTGTTCCTCGAAGACGATTTGGCCTTTGTCCGCGGCACGCTGCGGGACGGCGCAGAGATTATCTCGACTGGCGCCCATCGTTTGGTGCCGGGCGGTCTTGTGGCGCGGGTTGATTGAACAGTCAGATGATGACGCGCGATCCCAAGCCTAGCGAAACGGTGACAGACGCGGGCCCCATAGGCATAGGGCTGAAGACCCTGTTCTTCCGCGAGCGCCGACTGGCGGCGCTCGCGATCCTGATCATCCTTTCAGCGGGCATGTCTGCGTTCCTGACCATCGGTCGGCAGGAAGACCCGACCATCACCAATCTGTTTGCATCGATCGTCACGCCCTATCCCGGCGCCGATCCGGCGCGGGTAGAAGCGTTGGTCACCGACAAAATCGAGACGGAACTCAAGCAGATCGCTGAGATCGACACCATCGAGTCGGTGTCGCGCAGCGGGGTGTCGACGGTCCAGATCGAACTGTCCTCGTTCATCTCGCAAGATGAGATCGAGCAGGCCTGGTCCGAGATCCGCGACGCGCTGTCGGATGCCGCGATCGCGTTCCCTGCTGGCGTTCCCGACCCCGACTTCGACAATGACGTGACCGGAGCCTATACCGCGATCAGCGCGATCCTGCCGCGTCATGACGGCGTGCCGCTGTCGATACTGACCCGTTTTGCCGCCGAGCTGGAAGACCGGATGCGCGACATCGGCGGCACCAAGGTCGCCAACAGCTATGGCCTGCCGATCGAGGAAGTTCTCGTCACGATCGATCCGGTGCAACTGGCGAGCCTTGGACTGACACAAGCACAGATCTCCGGCGCGATCCGTCAGGCCGATGCCAAGGTCAGCGCCGGACAATTGTTTTCGGACCGCGCCGACCTTCTGGTCGAGGTTTCGGGCGAGATTGACAGCTTGTCACGTCTGGCTGCGATCCCGATTGCGACCTCTGAGAACGGTCTCGTCACCCGCCTCGGGGACATTGCGACCATCGACAAGACGGTGCGCATGCCGCGCGCTTCGATTGCCTATGTCGACGGACAGCCGGCCATTCTGGTCGCCGCCAAGATGGAAGACGACCTTCAGGTCGATGTCTGGACGGGTCGGCTGACGGCGGAACTCGCCGGCTTCGAGGCGACTCTGCCCGGTGGTCTCGAACACCGGCGGATCTTCGACCAGAGCGGCTATACCGCCGATCGTTTGACCGAAGTCGCAACCAACATGCTGATCGGCGTCACGTTGGTGCTTCTTGTTTTACTGGTCACGTTAGGCCTTCGGGCAGCGCTCGCGGTTGCGATCGTCCTGCCGCTGGTCAGCCTGGCGTCAGTCGCGACGCTCGGGTTCATTGGCATTTCGATCCATCAGATGTCGGTGACGGGGCTGATCGTGGCGCTGGGACTTCTGGTCGATGCGGCGATCGTGATGACCGACGAAATTCGTAAACGCCTCACGCGCGGCATGACGCGGGTGGCGGCGGTGGCGGACTCGGTCGATCGGCTAGCGGCCCCCCTGCTTGCGTCTACGGTGACGACCGCGCTCGCCTTCCTGCCGATGGCGTTGCTACCTGGTCCTGCGGGCGACTTCGTCGGGGCGATCGCCATGGCCGTGATCATCATGCTGTGCTGGTCGTTCGTCATCGCAATGACGCTGACGCCGGCGCTGGCCGGTTGGCTGCTGCCAGATCCGGAGCGCGCACGCCCCGGTATTTTTGGCACCGGAGTTCGCATCGGTCCGCTCGCGCGCGCCTTCGAAGCGTCGATCCGTCTGTCGCTCAACCGGCCAAGACTGTCGATCCTCTATGCGCTGATCTTGCCTGTGATCGGGTTCATGTCCTTCCCGACGCTGACGGCGCAGTTCTTCCCCGGTGTCGAGCGCGATCAGTTCTATGTTGATGTTGAGATGCCGGCCGGCACGGCCATCGCCGAGACCGAGCGCACGGTGATGGAGATCGACGTTTTTCTGCGCGACGATCCGGGCATCACGAGCGTCAGTTGGGTGATCGGCGAGTCCGCGCCATCCTTTTATTACAACATGGTCGCTGGCCGTGAGCAGGCACCGGACTATGCGCGGGCGTTGATCACGACCCGGTCGCCCGAGGCCACCGCAGCGCTGATCACGCCGCTTCAGCGGTCGCTGGATCGTCTTGCGCCTAACGCGCGCGTGCTGGTGCGCGACCTCGTGCAGGGGCCACCAGTCAACGCGCCGGTTGAACTCCGCTTCGTCGGGCCGGACCTTGAAACCTTGCGTGACCTCGGCGACGAGGCGCGGCGCATTGTGGCCAGCGTGCCGACGGTGACACACATCCGCACAACGGTAACCGGAGGGGCGCCGAAGATCGATTTCATCCTTGATGAGGACAAGGTGCGGCTTGCAGGTCTCGATCTTGTCACTGTCGCCGGTCAGCTTGAGGCAGCGCTTGATGGCGCCATCGGCGGCTCACTGATTGAGGGCACCGAGGAGCTTCCGGTCAGAGTCCGCGTCGGCCAGGACAACCGCTCCGATGCCGGGTTTGTCGAGACTTTTGATGTCCTCGCCACCAGCCCTACAGGCCGAACGGGTGCTTATGCTGGGGTTCCGCTATCCACACTCGGCGAGATGCGGATTGTGCCGGCTGAAAGTGCGATCAACCGGCGTAATGGCGAACGCAACAACACCGTCCAGGCCTTCATCCAATACGGCGTTTTGCCGGAAGAGACCCTCGCGGACGTGCGGGTGGCGCTCGACCGGGAAGGCTTCGAGGTACCTCAAGGCTACCGGCTCGAAATCGGTGGCGATGCCGATGCGCGCAGCGAAACCATCACCAATCTGATGGCGTCCGTCGGACTGATCGTGACGCTCACCATCGCGACCATTGTCTTGACCTTCAACTCGTTCCGGCTGGCGCTTGTCGCGGGCGTCGTCTGCATACTCGCCGCAGGCCTGTCGATCCTGGCACTCGCGGTGTTCCAATATCCCTTCGGCATTCAGGCGGTGATCGGGGTCATCGGGTCGATCGGCGTGTCGATCAACGCCGCGATCATTGTTATGACAGCGCTTCAGGCCGACCCGTTGGCGGCTGCAGGTGACCGCGAGCGAATGGTCGAGATCGTCACCGGCGCAAGCCGGCATATCGTGTCGACAACCATCACGACATTTGGCGGCTTCCTGCCGCTGATCCTTGAAGGCGGGGGCTTCTGGCCGCCCTTCGCAATGTCGATCGCCGGTGGCGTTTTGTTGTCGACGGTGGTCAGCTTTTACTTCACCCCACCGATGTTCGCGCTGGTTTATCGCAAACGTGCGGCAATGGACGGCGAATCAACCCCCGTTCCTGCCTGATGTTGGCCAGGGGGCCAAGGCAAAGCGCCTCCCAAACCAGCAGGCGTTTCCGGAGCCAGGACACGCGTAAGTGGCCCCGGCAACGATGTTCAGGTGTTTTGCAGTCTAGAAGTCTTTAAAATATAAGTAGAAATTCGAATCATAAGTATAATTACTTAATACAAATCGATCGCTTCCAGCCCCCTGATTCTAAAGATAGAGTTACGCGCATCATGCCGGAGTCCATCCTTTTGAGAGGGATCGGCAGGTGCGCCGGGCGCCAATGTGCGCCCCGCGCGGGGGAAGAAACGCGTGGGAGGTTATCCTTGTCTGAACAGTCCAATGGTGATGCCTATTGGTCGGCCAATAAGCGGCTGATCTACATGTGCCTGGTGATCTGGGCTGTCGTGTCCTTCGGGTTCGGCATCCTGCTTCGTCCGCTTTTGTCCGGAATTCCGATCGGCGGCACGGATCTCGGATTCTGGTTTGCCCAGCAGGGGTCGATCCTGACCTTTGTCGTCCTGATTTTCTTCTACGCCTGGCGGATGAATTCGATCGACCGTCAGCACGGCGTCGAAGAAGAGTAAGCAACGGAGCACCCGACAGATGGACCAGTATACTCTCAATCTGCTCGTCGTCGGCGCATCCTTTGCGCTCTACGTCGGCATCGCCATTTGGGCACGTGCCGGCACGACAGGCGAGTTCTATGCCGCGGGTCGCGGCGTCAATCCTGTGGTCAACGGCATGGCGACCGCCGCGGACTGGATGAGCGCGGCCTCCTTTATCTCGATGGCCGGCCTTATTGCTTTTGTCGGCTATGCCAACTCATCGTTTCTGATGGGCTGGACGGGTGGCTATGTGCTGCTCGCGCTGCTGCTTGCGCCCTACTTGCGCAAGTTCGGCAAGTTCACCGTGCCGCAGTTCATCGGCGACCGGTTCTATTCGCAATCGGCGCGCATTGTCGCGGTGATCTGTCTTCTGGTGATCTCGGTCACCTACGTTATCGGGCAGATGACCGGTGCTGGCGTGGCGTTCTCGCGCTTCCTCGAAGTCGAGGCGTCCACAGGTCTGTTCATCGCCTCAGCTGTCGTCTTCACCTA
>JBCBSK010000143.1:0-9519 GCA_039819185.1 Pseudomonadota bacterium
CCGACATGGCCTGCCTCCAGCACGCGATCTCGGAGACGTATGAGAATGCCTACGCCCATCACATTCAACGACTGATGGTGACGGGCAACTTTGCATTGCTCGCCGGTTTCGATCCGGTCGAGGTCAATGACTGGTACATGGTTGTCTATGCCGACGCCTTCGAATGGGTCGAACTGCCAAATACCCACGGTATGGCTCTGTTTGCGGATGGCGGTATCATGGCGTCGAAGCCCTATGCGGCATCCGGCGCCTACATCGACCGGATGTCGGACTACTGTCGCGGCTGCGCCTATGACGTAAAGCAGAAGACTGGTCCGGCAGCCTGTCCCTTCAACTATCTCTATTGGGATTTCCTGATCCGTAACCGGGACACACTTGGCGGCAATCCGCGCCTCGGCATGGTCTACCGGACCCTCGACAAGATGGAGGGCATGCGCGTCACGGAGATCCGTGCGTCCGCAGAGCGCTTTCTCGACAGCCTCTGACGGGCTCACATCTGCCGAAACAGGCCTTGCTACTTGACGGGTTGGGATTGCCTTGCGAACGAGTTTTGCTGGAGAATTGGGCATGCCTCGTTTGGCAGCACTCTTATGGAGAGGCTGCTAAATATCTGAAATAAAAAGAATTTTAACTTAAGGCACTTGCAATTTCAGATCACCCTGAAACGATTTCAGGGTCGAAACCCGCACGAGGTGGACCATGTTCCTGTCCGACTTTGAACGCCAGATGCATGGCTATGGACTGACCACGGCCAACATCTTCTATCGCATGCCGGACCACCCGACTTTGATCCAGGAGTTCCTCTGGCAATTGCATGACACGGCGCCGGACTTCCCCGAACTTAACCGGTTTTTGCTGTTCTGGCGCCGTGAGATCGATGGCGATCTGCATTCGGTAAGGGTGGCGCATAAAAAGCTGATCGGTCCTAGCGACTGGTGTTCGGCGACCGGAGAGTATCTGATCCACTGAGGCCGGCCGAACTTCGCTTGATGGCATGCTCGCCACGACAGACTAGGTGCGCTAGATCATCGACCTTTGACAGGGGGCGATCATGGCCGACTATATTGCAGTGCTTGGCACGGGGTTGATGGGCGCGCCGATGGCGCGGCGGCTTCTAACGGCGGGGTTCCAGGTTACAGCTTGGAACAGAACACGTGCCAAGGCGGAAGCGCTTGTGCAAGACGGCGCGCATGTGGTTGACGCCGCGGCCAAGGCCGCTGCTTGCACCGATATCGTCCTCACGATGCTCGAAAACGGCGCCGTCGTCACCGACGTCCTGTTCGGTCAAGGCGTGGCTGACGCGCTGTCTGACGGCGCGTTGGTGATCGACATGAGCTCGATCCCGCCCTCGGTTGCCAAAGACCATGCCGCAAGGCTTGGCGAACGCGGTATCCGCTACATCGACGCGCCGGTGTCTGGCGGCGTGGTTGGGGCAGAGCAGGGGACGCTCGCGATCATGGCAGGGGGCGCGCGTAAGGACATTGAACGCGCCGCGCAGGTGTTCGCCGCTATGGGCCGGGTCACGCCTGTCGGGCCGTCTGGCGCGGGCCAACTCGCAAAGCTTGCCAATCAGGCGATTGTTGGGATCACGATCGGAGCGGTTTCAGAATCGCTGCTGTTGGCGGCAGCTGGCGGTGCGGACCCCGCCGCGGTGCGTCAGGCGATCCGGGGCGGGTTCGCCGAAAGCCGGATCTTGGAGCTGCATGGCCAGCGCATGGTCGATCGGAATTTTGTCCCAGGCGGTACGGCTCGAGTCCAGCTCAAGGACATGGAGACCATCGTCGAGACCGCTGAAGGACTTAGCCTTGATCTGCCGCTGACGAGGAACATCCGTGACCGCTATCGCCGCCTAGTCGACGATCTCGGAGATGGCATGCTTGATCATTCTGCATTGCTGCTCGAACTTGAAGCCCGAAACGTCCCGGCGCGGGTCGGTGCGGCTGCCGACACGCGGCCCTGACAGCGTTCTAGAGCCGTTTTCGTTTGACGTCACACCTTTCAACGGTTCCAGCCATTGCATTGGCGTTTTCGGGCGCCAAACCGGTTCACAGTTCGTCTGAAAGCGCTTTAGACGCTCTTTAGCGGGGCTGCCGCATCGCTTGGCGCCCAAGGTGGCGTCGGAATCGCCTGATGCGCATCCGACAGGGCCCGAGACCAGCTCTCGCGGAGCGCCTCGAAATAGGGCTCGCCCTTTTCGATTCTGAGATCGAGTTCCGTGCGCATCCGGTCGCGGCGCAGCACGACAAGGTCGAGCGGCATGCCAACGCCAAGATTGGAGCGCATGGTCGAATCCATCGAGATCAGGCCAAGCTTGACCGCATCATAAAGCTCGGTCTCGAAGCTCGCGGCCCGGTCGAGGATCGGCTTGCCGTATTTGTGCTCGCCGATCTGGACATAGGGTGTATCGGCCGCGCTTTCGATGAAGTTTCCAGCCGAATAAATCTGAAACAGCCTGAGCCGGCCGGTCGCGATCTGTCCACCAAGCAGGATCATCACGTCGAAGCGGGTATTGACTTGTTCCATACCCGGCCCGTCGATTCGGTACACTTCACGTACCGCGCGCCCGACAAGCTGGGCGGTGGAAAACATGGTCGGCGTCGACCAGACCGTTTCGATCCGGTCACGGTCGGGATTGTGTAGACCCTCTGTGATGAGGCTCAGGACCGCCTGGCTGATTGCCAGATTGCCGGCCGTTGCGACACAGACCACCCGTTCGCCCGGGCTTTCAAACAGGTGCAGCTTGCGATAGGTCGCGATGTTGTCGAGCCCCGCATTGGTCCGGGTGTCGCCGATCATCACGAGCCCGTCCTTCACCAGAAGTCCAACGCAATAGGTCATGCTGGTGTGGCCTCCTGGGGCGCCCTTACGACAGGGGGTGTTGGTCCTGTGACTGCCGCATGCCTAGTGCCGCGCCATCGCAATCCTGGGTCAGAACGCTGACATCCATGCGCTCGCTGCTGCCGCCGCGCTGAACGCCGCGGGCAGGCGCCGCCGACAGATAATCAAGCCCCGTCGCAACACGCACATGACGATATGTCGGCGAAACGCCATTGGCCGGGTCAAAGGCAATCCAGCCGTAATCTGGGATTAGCGCCTCCATCCAGGCGTGACCCGCCTCATGCACAACGGAATCGTCCTCATGCACCATATAGCCCGACACATAGCGCGCCGGGATGCCAAGCGCTCGGGCGGCGGCAATCAAAACATGGGCGAAGTCCTGGCATACGCCGTGATGGGCGGCAAAGGCCTGAGGCGCGGTCGTCGTCGTGCCCGTGGCTTCGGTGTCGAAGGCCATATGGGTGAACAGGTAATTGTTCATTTCATGAAGGGTCGTAAGGGGTTCACGGCCATCGCTCATCTTGCGTGCGAAGTCACGGATCGCAGCGTCGCAGGCAGTCAATTCGGTCTCGCGCAAGTATAGGGCCGGCCGCATGCGCTCGATCGCGCCCTGAATGAAGCCCGTCCGGTCGTCAATGATCACCTGGCCTTCGACCAGGATCGTGTAAGCCTCGAAGGTGCCATTGGCGGTAAAGCTGTGAACGAGGTTGCCGAAACTGTCCTCGGTTACCTTCATCCGGCAGTCGATGTCGGTGTCGATGCGCCAATCGAGGATGTGTTGGCCAACATGCGGTCGGGGCGTCATGCGCAGGATCTGGTTCACCGAACGGGCCGGCCGGTCGTAGCAATAGGTCGTGGCGTGGCGGACGAAGATGCGCATTGGGCCGTGGTCTAGCTACGAAAGGCGTTCAAGACAGGTACTGCTCAGTGATCGCCGCGCCAAGTCGGTTGTTTTCCGCAATGAATTCCTGCGCGAACTCGGCAAGGCCTTCAGTCAAGATATCGCTGATTCGGGCGTTGCGCAGCCGGCCAATCGTTTTGCGCGCCTGGCGCTGGGCAGGCCCCTGGCGGCCATAGGCCAGCGCGATCTCCTCTAGATAGTCGGAAATGTTGGCATAACAGCTTGCCAACGAGCGCGGCATCTCCTCGCGCAAGATCAGAAGGTCGGCGATGTTGTCTGGGCGAAGCTGCTGGCGATAGACCCAATGATAGGCGCTGTGAGCCGAGACGGCGCGTAACAGCGCGGTCCACTGATAGTAGTCGAGACTACCGCCGACGCGCTCCGCACGCGGCACAAGCAGCGGGCTCTTGATCTCAAGCATGCGCGCCGTCGTGTCGGCCCGCTCGACATAGAGCCCGAGCCTTGTGAACCAGTAGCGGTCACTGCGCAGCATCGTGCGCATCGCCGAGCCGTCGATCCTGAGCGAACTCTCCTTAACCCAGGCAATGAAACGGTTGATGCCGCGCGGCGAGAAATCGTGGGTATCAATGCGCTTCAGTTCCAGCCAGGAGCCGTTGATCGCTTCCCAGGTGTCGCTCGTCAGGGCCGTACGGACTGAGCGTGCATTCTGCCGTGCACGCCTCAAGCAGTTTCGGATCGAGGATGGGTTGTCGTCGGAAAATGCTAGGAACGCGATCACGGCCTCAGGAGTCGCATTGCCATGCAATGCAAAGAACAACTGATCGCAGGCCGCGCCGCGAAGGGCTGTCTCCCAATCATTTGCTTCTTCTGGGTGGACGCTGGCCATTTGGCTGATGCGCGAGGTGGCGTAGAGCAGACGGGCCGTGTTCTCTGCGCGCTCGACATAGCGTGCCATCCAGAACAGGTTTTCCGCCGTCCGGGCCAGAAGCGTCATGACGTCAGCACCCAGGTGTCCTTGGTACCGCCACCTTGACTTGAATTGACCACGAGCGAGCCTTCGCGCAGCGCAACGCGCGTCAGTCCGCCGGGCACGATCCGCACCCGGTCGCTGCCCGACAGAACGAACGGTCTCAGATCGACATGGCGTGGCGCGAGACCGTCGGCAACGAGGGTGGGGCAGGTCGACAGCGCCAGCGTTGGCTGAGCGATGAATCCATCGGGATCGGCGTCAAGCTTGGCCCGGAACGTCTCGAGTGTTGCCTTGTCTGCGCGCGGGCCGATCAGCATGCCATAGCCGCCCGAGCCATGGACCTCCTTGACAACGAGGTCATGGAGATTGTCGCGGACATAAGCCAGCGCGTCCGCTTCGCGGCAGCGCCAGGTCGGCACATTCTTCAGGATCGGCTCCTCACCGAGATAGAAGCGAACAACTTCCGGCATGTAGCTGTAGACGGCCTTGTCGTCAGCAATGCCTGTACCGACGGCATTGGCGAGCGTAACCGTTCCGGCACGGAAGGCGGCAAACAGGCCGGGCACACCAAGCACGGAGTCTGGCCGGAAGGTGAGGGGATCGAGAAAGTCGTCATCGATCCGCCGGTAGATGACATCGACCCGGCGCGGGCCTTCGGTGGTACGCATGTAAACAATGTCATCGTCACAAAAGAGATCGAACCCCTCGACGAGTTCGATGCCGAGATTGTCGGCGAGAAACGAATGCTCGTAATAGGCGGAATTGTGAATGCCTGGGCTCAGGAGGACGATGGTCGGATCGGACCCCGCCGCCGGCGGCGCGATCGAGGACAGGGTGTCGAGGAGATCGGATGCATAGGTCTCAACTGGGGCGACCCGGTTGGTCTCGAAGAGTTCCGGGAACAGCATCATCTGCACTTCCCGGTTCTCCAGCATATAGGAGACGCCGGACGGGGTGCGGGCATTGTCCTCGAGTACATAAAAAGTGTCGGCGTCGACCCGCACGATGTCGATGCCGGCGATCGGCGTATAGATGCCGCCCTGGACAGCAACGCCGATCATCTCAGGTCGATAGGCGTCGTTGTTGTAGACGAGACCTTCGGGAAGGATGCCCGCGCGAATGATCTCCTGAGCGCCATAGAGATCGCCAAGCAGGCGGTTGATCGCGGTGACGCGTTGAACAAGACCCGTTTCCAGGCGTTGCCATTCTGTGCCCGTGATGACGCGCGGGATGATGTCGAAAGGAATGATCCGCTCTTCCGCCTCGTCATCACCGTAAACGGCGAAGGTAATGCCGATGCGGCGGAACAAAAGCTCGGCTTCTTGCCGGCGCTGTTCGAACAAATCATGCGGCGTGTTGTCGAGCCAGGCTTTCAGGCCGCAATAGGCGTCGCGCACACCCTCCGGCCCGGTCATCTCATCGAAAATGCTCGTCATCGACACCCAACGCAAACGCAACACCTGTCACCTGATACGATAGGCGAAGGCGTGCTGTTCGCGAAAGGGGAAACACCAGTTCAGTCTGTTGAGACGTAGATTTTGCTGCAATTTCAGGCAGTTTCCCGCATCGCTGCTTAAGCTTAAATCAAGCCAAGCCCACGAAAGCTGGAATGGCCGTCCTTACCGACAATGATGTGATCATGCAACGCGATCCCCATCGGCTCTGCGATCTCTGCGATCGTCTTGGTCATCTTGATGTCGGCCTGGCTCGGCGTCGGGTCGCCCGAGGGGTGGTTGTGGACGAGGATCAGGGCGGTCGAGGACAATTCCAGCGCGCGCTTGACGACTTCACGCGGATAGACTGGCGTATGGTCGACAGTGCCGGTCTGCTGGCGTTCGGCCGCGATCAAACGGTTGCGCTTGTCGAGAAACAGGATGTGGAACTCTTCGCGCTCGGAAAACGCGAGCGCTGTTCGGCAATAGTCAATGACACTCGACCAACTTGCCAGAACTGGGCGTCCAACGACCTGTCCTTTGGTTAGCCGGGCGGCCGCCGCCTGAACAAGCTTCAGTTCGGTGACGACACTGTCGCCAAGGCCCGGCATCTCGCGCAACTGACTGGCCGGTGCGCTGAGTACTTGGGCAAAACTGCCGAACCGGTCGATCAGCGCTTTCGCGATCGGCTTGGTGTCGCGCCGAGGCAGCGCTCGAAACAGTATGAGTTCGAGAAGCTCATAGTCGGGAAGGGCATCGGCGCCGCCGTCGCGAAACCGTTGGCGCAAACGTTCGCGATGGCCGTGATAATGGGGCTTTGTCGGCTCGTCGACGGAGCCCTCGGGGAGGCCTGATGCCTCTTCAAACTGCCCGATAGGGGGGCTTGTCATACCCGCCCGGCGAGATCGTGAACGCTTCATAGCCGGTTTCCGTCACGCCTACTGAATGTTCAAACTGCGCCGAAAGCGACCGGTCGCGGGTCACCGCGGTCCAGCCATCGGCCAGAATCTTCACATGCGGCCGGCCGAGATTGATCATTGGCTCGATTGTGAAGATCATCCCCGGCTTTAACTCGATTCCTTCGCCACCGGTACCGTAATGCAGAATATTCGGTGTATCGTGGAACACCTGGCCAACGCCGTGGCCGCAGAAGTCGCGCACAACACTGGCCCGTTCACTCTCCGCGAATGCTTGGATCGCAGCTCCGATGTCACCAGTCTTCTTTCCGGGAGCAACGGCATGAATCCCGCGCCACATCGCCTGATGGGTTATGTCGATCAACCGCTCGGCACGACGTGACACCTCCCCAACGGTATACATCCGGCTGGTATCGCCATGCCAGCCATCGACAATCAGCGTGACATCGATGTTGAGAATGTCGCCCTCGCGCAGCGGTTTGTCGTTCGGAATGCCGTGACAGACGACATGGTTGATCGAGGTGCAGATCGAATGCGTGTAGCCGCGATAATAGAGCGTTGCGGGCAAGGCTCCTTGGTCGCGTGCGAAGTTGAAGACAATCTGATCGAGGTCGGCCGTGGTAACGCCGGGACGCACTTCCAGGGCCATCAGGTCAAGCGCTTCGGCCGCCATACGGCCAGCCTTGCGCATGCCTTCGAAGGCTGCGCCATCATATAGTTTGATCTGTCCGGTATTGCGCTGTGGCGCGGTCGCGGCGTCGATATAGCTCATTTGGTCGCTGTCCCGCCCGATACAAAGAGATTATAGGCTTTACGTCATCTGCGGGTAGATAGACTTTCGCTTGCTCTGTTTGAAGGGGGCGCGATCACATCAAGCGTTGATCGCAAGGGTGATAGGCTGGTTGGCGGTGATCCGGGTTGGATCGATCGTGCAGCCGATTGCCATCGCTTCGACGCCACGAACCCGGGCAGCGTCAAACGCCTTACCATAGGCTGGGTCAATGTCGCGCGCGAGGTCGAGGTGAGTGCAATCGCCGCGCTGCACGAGATAGACCATCACTGCACGATGGCCTTCGGCAACCATGTCCGCGAGTTCGGCGAGGTGTTTTGCGCCACGCGTTGTCACGCTGTCGGGAAACTCTGCCAGGCCCGTCGAGCGAACCAGGTGGACATTCTTGACCTCGACATAGGTCTTCGCGCCATCTGGCGCTTGCAATAAGATGTCGATGCGGCTCGAGGCGCCATACTTGACCTCTCGGCGGAGGGTTGCCGTTGCGTCAAGACCTAACAGGCGTCCAGCCAGGATGGCTTCCTCCACAAGCGCGTTGGGGCGGCCGGTATTGATGCCGACCAGTGTCCGTTTGATCCCGTCATCGGCTTCGACCAGTTCCAGCGTGTGTTTGAGCTTACGCTTGGGGTTGTCGGACGTTGACAGGAAGGCGCGTAGACCGGGATCCTTCAGCCCCAGCATGGCGCCCGGGTTCGGGCAATGAGCCGTCACAAATGTGCCGTCGTCTAACCGGACATCGGCGAAAAACCGCTTGTAGCGGCTGACAAGCGTGCCTTCGAGGAGGGGTGAGGGCAGGTCCATTGAAACACCAGACCATTGTGACGCGGCGCGAGAGCTTGCGCTCGCGATTTGCGCCCGATACGTCGGAACCACGTATCGTAGCTAAGGGAGGCGCTCTCCGTGGCCCAGTCCGACGACCAAGACAAGGCCCTTTTTGGGGCGAAGCAGACGGATGGCCTCGTCACTGCCGCCGTGCTCGTCATCGGTGATGAGATCCTGTCCGGCCGGACCAAGGACAAGAATATCGGCTTCATCGCCGAGTATCTGACGGCGAGCGGCATCCAGCTTCGCGAAGTGCGCGTCGTGCCCGACGTGCATGAGACGATCGTCGCGGCGATCGAGGCATTGAGTGGGGCCTACGACTATCTGTTCACGACCGGCGGCATCGGCCCGACGCATGATGACATCACCGCCGATGCGGTTGCGGCGGCTGCGGGTGTTCCTTTAAACATCGATCCTCGTGCTGTGGCGCTGCTCGAAGCCCGTCACGGCGCCGAGGGGTTGAATGACGCGCGGATGCGCATGGCGCGGATTCCGGACGGTGCCGACCTGATCGAGAACAAGGTAACCGCAGCACCGGGGTTCCGCCTCAACAATATCATCGTCATGGCCGGTGTGCCGTCGATCATGCAATCCATGCTGGACGCCGTCGCACCAACGCTCAAGACAGGGCGCAAGGTCGAAAGCCGCACCATCCTCGCCAATCATCGTGAAGGGGATCTGGCCGCTTTGCTTGGGGAGCTACAGAGTAAAACCGATGTTGCCATCGGCAGCTATCCGTCCTTTGAAAACGGCGTGTTCAGGACGTCTGTTGTGTTGCGCAGCGCTGATGCGGACGCCTTGACTGTCGCCGAGGCCGAGCGGTCCGGCGGAGAACGCGGCGCCGACGAGTGGTCCGCCGATGAGGCCGAGACTGCAGCCGAACATCA
>JBCBSK010000144.1:0-9455 GCA_039819185.1 Pseudomonadota bacterium
GAGCGTGAACAGGCTGTTGACCAGCGGCTGGCCCCATTCGGTCTCGTTCTCGCAGTAATGCCGATCGATGTGCAAAGGTTGCGGATGGCGGCTCTGACGGGATCTCCGGCGACGGGATCTGCAAAAAGCGACACGGGACCGGCCTTGGCGATGTTTAAGGCTCGACCCTCTCGCCGAGGGTCAGGTTCTAGTCTCTAAAGTGTCAACGGGTATGGTAAAGGCGCCGTTAACCGCGCACCAATAGCGCTAGACGCTCAGCATTTTTCAGCCGGAGGATCAGAATGCTCAAGGGGCTCTATTTCGAGGAGTTCGAGATCGGCCAGGTCTTCGAACATGGCCTCACCCGCACTGTGACCGAGATGGACAATGTCATGTTCTCGGCATTGACCCATAATCCGCAACCTTTGCACATCGATCGGCATTACTGCGAGAACGAGACCGAATGGGGCCAGCCGCTGGTCAACAGCCTGTTCACGCTCGGGCTGATGATCGGGATTTCGGTCAATGACACGACCTTTCGGACGACGATCGCCAATCTTGGCATGACCGAGGTGAAGTTTCCCAATCCCTTGTTCCATGGCGATACGGTGCGCGTGTCAACGGAAGTGATGGACAAGCGCGAATCGAAGTCGCGGCCTGATGCCGGCATCGTCGAGTTTGAGCACCGCACCTACAATCAAAAGGGCGATCTGGTCGCGAGTTGCCGGCGCCAGGCCTTCATGCGCCGCAAAGATACCGGCGGTGAGGCAGATGGCTGAGACGGCACCGCGTAGCCTGCTCTTCGTCCCAGCAGATAGCGAGCGAAAACGCGACAAGGCGCTCGACAGTGGTGCCGACGCGATCATTCTCGATCTCGAGGACTCGGTGGCGCTGGGGGAAAAGCAGCGCGCGCGCGAGATCGTGGCGGAGTTTCTGGTGTCACGCCCGGAGACGGGTCCCAAGGTCTATGTCAGGGTCAACGCTTTCGACTCAGGTCTTGCCGAGGCCGATCTGGCGGTGTTTTCCGGGGCCTGCCCAGATTGCGTGGTGCTGCCGAAGTGCCGCTCAGGCGCGGATGTCCAGAAACTCGATGCGCTGCTTCGCGTTGCGGAAGCCGAAGCAGGTATCGTGGATGGCCGCACGGCGATCCTGCCAATCGCAACCGAAACCGCAGACGCCGTGTTCCAGCTTGGCACCTACTCGGACGCCGGCCCACGCCTGATTGGCCTGTCCTGGGGGGCGGAAGATCTGTCGGCTGACATCGCGGCCCTGGCCAATCGAGACGAGACGGGTCGGATGACCGAACCGTTCCGGCTGGTCCGGTCATTGTGTTTGTTCGGCGCAGTGGCGGCGGGTACGGCCCCGATCGACACAGTCTATGTCGACTTCCGCAACGAAGAAGGCCTGATCCGTGAGGTGGAGGAAGCAGCCCGCGACGGGTTCCTCGGTAAGCTCGCCATCCATCCCGCCCAAGTGGCACCGATCAATCAGGCCTTCACGCCATCGGACGCACAGATTGCCGAAGCTGAAGCCGTGATTGCGGCCGTCAATGATGCGGCGGGGATGGGCGTGGCCAGCCTGAACGGCCAGATGATCGACCGGCCGCATGTTGTCCGGGCGGAACGCCTGCTCGCCCGAGCACAGTCAGCCAAAGCACGTCCCTAACGCCCAAACTACTATGGCTGAGGTGGCCGCGGCATCGCGAACACCTCGTTCACAACCGCATAGTCCATATAGCCGAGCCGGGCGATCGGCCGCGCCCGGGTGATGTCCACCAAGCCATCGGATACCAGGCTGTCATCGATATGGATGCCAACGACCTGACCGAACACGACATGGCCCTGAAGCGGCACACCATTGAGGTCGGTCAGCCGCTTTGTTTCGAGATGGCGGCATTCAAGTGCTGCCGGCGCACGCTTGACCCGTGGCGGTCGAACCATTTTGGACGGCGCGGTTTCAAGACCGGATGCTTCGAATTCGTCGACCTGAGAGCCATAGGCTGCCGAACTCGTGTTCATCTCGTCCTTGAGATCGAATGTTGCGAGATTGCAGACGAACTCGCCGGTTGCATCGATGTTGACGACCGAGTCCTTCACGCCAGTGCTCGAAAACATCACGATATGTGGCCGGTCGTTTACCGCGTTAAAGAAGCTATAGGGCGCGAGATTGGCGACACCGTCAGCCGAGATCGACGAAATCCAGCCGATCGGGCGCGGTGCGACCAACGCCTTGAACGGGTCGTGTTTCAGGCCATGGGCGTTTTCGACGGCATCATAGAACATGGCGGGATCCGATCTTATTGTGTGTTGTGTGGAAGTGACCCGTCGGCCGCAACGGTCGTCGTCAGCGACGGCACATCGGGCCGAGCACGTTCCACCGGCGGTTCCGACGCCGTGCCGATATGAATGAAGCCCGCGATCCGTTCTTCACCTGACAAGCCAAGCACGGTCATGGCACCATGATCGGTTGCGGCAAATCCGGTTAGCCACTGCGCCGAAAATCCAAGCGCATACGCCGCATGCATAAGGTTGAGACAGACCGCGCCTGCGGTGAGTTCCTGCTCCCAGACCGGGATTTTCGGATGATCGGCCGCCGTTGACACGACAGCGATCACAAGCGGCGACGGCTCGAAGGGGTGGCTTTCCTTCAGCCGCTTTTCGTCCGGCGCATCAGGATTGGCGGACGCATAGAGCGCACCAATCCGAGCGCCGAGCGCTCCCCGCGCCTCCCCCGCAACGATGATGAACCGCCAGCGGGCGAGCTTGCCGTGATCGGGCACGCGCGAGGCGATCTCCAGGAGGTCGGCAAGCTGATCCTCGTTCGGCGCCGGGGCCGTGAGCTTGGCGGACGGCACGGTACGACGGGTTTTAAGATGGGTATAGAGATCGGTCATTCAGAGAGATAGGTATAGGTCGCGGGTCGGACGAGATATTGCGGTGCCCCTGCGGTTCGTCAATGGACTTGGCGCCAGATCTTTCTGGTTGCCGTATCGATGAGTCCACGCAAAGCTCTCGTGATCAGCTGCCGCGAGGCCCACATTTAAGACGAGGAGGCATTCCTGACATCTCCATCTTCACAGTCGGCCCCCTCCGTAATTGTCATCGGCGCGGGGCTGGCAGGTGCTGCCGCAGCAGCCTCCCTCACCGCTGCCGGGTATCACGTGCTCGTTCTGGAAGCGCGAGAGCGAATCGGCGGACGTGCTTATACCAAACCTTTTCTCGACGATCCGGACGGGCCACACCTTGAGTATGGCGGGGCCTGGATCACGCCTTGGCAGACACGTATCCGATCGCTCGTTGAGCGGCACGGACTGACGCTCCGTCCCAGGATCGATGTCACTGAGCGCCTTTATGTGCGGGAAGACGGTCCCCATAGAGTGCCGGCAGCTGAGGCTGACCGGCCGGCCTATGATCGGGCGCTTGCACGCATTTCAGCGGATGCCGTGCTGCTCAAGCATGGCATCACCAATGATGAAAAGGGCCGCCCTCTCAGCGGCATCAGCTATGATGCCTATCTCGATCGGATCGGAACGCCGGCGGCGGTCCGTAACCAGTTTGACGCGTGGTGGACGGTATCCGGCAATGGTGATCCCGGCCGGGTCGCAGCATCGGAGTTCCTCGCAAGCTGTGTCTATGGCGAGGGTCCCCCCGAAGCGATGATCGATGTCTGGGCGGATACCGTTGTTCCGGGGATGGCGGTTCTTGCCGAACGCATGTTGGATGCCGCCGGTGCGAGAGTGCGGCTCTCGGTTCCGGTGTCACGGGTGTCGCAAACCGATGGCGCGGTTCAGATCACCGTAACGGACGACTCGGTGCTCACCGCCGACGCGGTTGTCGTCGCCATCGGCATCAACCAGCTCTCCGCAATGACGTTTGATCCGCCACTACCGGCGAAAAAGGCTCATGCTGTTTCGGCGGGCCATGGCGGGCGGGCCTTCAAGATCTGGGCCAGGGTCAATGGCGTCGCCCTTGGAACACTGACGACGGGAACGCCGGACGGGCTGCAACTCGCCTTCGCAGAGCGTGATGCCGGCGATGGCGCCGTCATGGTCGTTGGCTTCGGCGTGACCGATGCCAGCACCAGGCTCGATGATCCAGAGTGGCGCGCAGGCCAGATCCGCAAACTGATGCCAAATGCGGATGTCGTCGCGAGCGACACCCATGACTGGGTCGACGATCCATTCGCGCGCGGAACCTGGGTGGCGGCGTTTGCCGGACAGGAAGACGGTCTCGACCCCGACGTGTGGCGGCCGGAGGGCCGGATTGTCTTCGCCAGCTCTGACATCGCGCGCGAGCAGGCAGGATGGTTCGAGGCCGCCATCATCAGCGGCGAAGATGCGGCAGCCGACGTGCGTGATCTGCTCGCGGCGAACAAAGAACACTGAGATTGGGACCACCAAAGCTTGGTCACATTCCTCCGGCACGGAATTGATCCCGACCGCAATGCGTCTGGCCGCGAGGCGGTCCGCTCTTGCGGGCAAGCCGATTCGGACCGTAGACCTTAGACATGATCACATCGAGACGAGTGCTGGGATCTGGCGGCGAGGTGATATGCTCCGTTCGCGCCGCAGTGTTTGGGCTGACACTTGCGCTGGGCCTGGGATCAACGCCCGATGCTGCCGCCCAGACCGCGCCATCCAACGCGGTGATCATCGTCGATGGCTCCAACAGCATGTGGGCGCAGATCGCCGGCACAGCCAAGATCGCGCTTGCCAACCAGGCAATCGCGGATGTGCTGGGCCGTCGACCGAACGATCTCATCGCCGGCGTCATCGCCTATGGCGGCAACACGCCGAACAGCTGCTCGGACGTCGAAACCGTCGTGCCATTGGCGCGTTTCGACGGCAATGCGGTGACAACGGGCCTCGGCACCATCCGGCCGCAAGGGGCAACCCCGATCGCGGCAGCACTTGAGGCAGCAGCGGATACGTTACCCGAGGGGCCGGCCACTATCGCGCTGATCGCAGATGGGCGTGACAATTGCTCCGGTGACCCGTGTGCCGTCGCGGCGCAACTTGCCACCGAGCGGCCAGGCCTTGCGGTTCATGTCATCGGGTTTTCACCCGAGGCTGGCGCCAACGAGACACTTGGACCACTTGCCTGCATCAGTGAGGCCACTGGCGGCAGCTTCAGGCTTGCAAACGACGGCGCTAGCCTGACGGTAGCCCTTGAAGCCGCTCTTGATGCTCCAGCACCGGTGCGGACCGTGTCGATCGCGCAAGGCGACACGGACCCGGCCGACAGTTCGGACGACGGATCCGAACCGCTTGATATCGCCGATGTCGCGGAAAACGGTACAAGCTTCTTCCGCCGCTCGGACAATGGCATCCCCCTGCCCCCGATTCGGCCTGATCCCTCCGCGCCTGACAGCGACGGCACCGATGCCGCTCTGTCCGATCTACCGCCGACCACAGACAGTGGCGCAACGGTTGCGGACGAGGAACGCCCGCGCCGACCGGTGCGGCTCTGGGCGCAGCTAACCGGGGAGATGGGCGCACTGCCAAACGATCTTATCTGGCGTGTCTTCGCGATCGATCCCGCCAATCCTGGTGCTTACGAACTCTATGAAACTTCGGACGAAGCGCAGCCGCAATTCCTGCTTCCGGAGGGGCGCTATGTCGTTCATGTTGGCTATGGCCGGGCCTATCAGACTCAGGTGATCGAGGTCGGTGCTTCAGCCATCGAACAGGAGATAGTCCTCGAAGCGGGCGGCCTGCGGGTGCATCAGATTGGTGCCAACGAGCGCGAACTCCCGCGCGGCCAATCACGGCTCGCGGTCTATTCCTCCGAGCAGGACGAATTCGGCCAGCGCCGGCTTCTTTTGCGCGAGTTGCCGCCGGCCGCGGTCATCCGCCTGAATGCCGGCACGTATCACGTTGTCAGCCAGTATGGCGACGCCAACTCCGTTGTGCGCACCGATGTCCGCATCCAGCCAGGACTGCTCACGGATGCTTGGATTTCGCATCACGCGGCCACGATCACGTTAAAGCTCGTAACCGAGATCGGTGGCGAAGCGCTTGCCAACACCGCGTGGTCGATCCTGTCGCCGGGTGGCGACATCGTGAAGGAGAGTTTCGGCGCGTTTCCAACGCATGTGCTGGCGGCGGGCGACTATTCTGTCATCGCCCGCCATGAGGGCCAGCTCTTTAACCGCGACTTCACGGTGTCTGCCGGCGAAGTGCGCGAAGTGGAGCTATTGGCAGAATAGAACGACCGAGCCCTACTCCGCAGCCTCCGCCAGGTTCGCGCGCCGAAGATCGGGCGGCACTGTCTCGTCGACCAGGGTTGTGATCGCCTGATCCAGGCTCATCGAGGTTTGATCCTTGGAGCCAAGCCGGCGGATCGACACCGTGCGCTCGTCCGCCTCGCGCTTGCCGCACACAACGATTACCGGGACCTTGGCCAGCGAGTGCTCGCGGACTTTGTAGTTGATCTTCTCGTTGCGGAGATCGATGTCAGCCCGGATGCCTGACCGCTTCATAGCCGCCTGCACCTCTTCGGCGTATTCATCGGCGTCGGATGTAATCGTGGCCACCACGGCCTGGGTCGGCGACAGCCAGAGCGGCAGATGGCCGGCATGGTTTTCAATCAGAATGCCGGTGAAGCGCTCGAGCGAGCCGAACAGCGCCCGGTGCAGCATGACGGGGACATGCTTGTCGCCATCGGCGCCGATATAGAACGCGCCAAGCCGCTCAGGCAGGTTAAAATCCACCTGTAGCGTGCCGCACTGCCAGTCACGGCCGATGGCGTCCCGCAACACATATTCGAGCTTCGGTCCATAGAACGCGCCCTCGCCCGGGTTGAACTCGTAGTCCATGCCGGCCGCCTCGACCGCCGTCTTCAGTGCCTCTTCAGAGCGGTCCCAAACGGCATCCGACCCGACCCGCTTCTCGGGCCGGTCGGAGAATTTGATCAAAACGTCCTCGAAGCCGAAATCTCGGTAGATCGACAAGATCAGATCGTTGACCTTGACACATTCCTCGGTGATCTGGTCCTCGGCGACGAAGATATGCGCGTCGTCCTGGGTGAAATGGCGCACGCGTAGGAGACCGTGCAGCGCGCCCGACGGCTCGAACCGGTGCACCTTGCCGAATTCCGCTACCTTGAGAGGCAGTTCCCGATAGCTCTTCAAGCCATGTTTGAACACCTGGACATGGCCCGGGCAGTTCATCGGCTTGCAGCAATAGACCCGCTCATCCGGGGTCTCGGTGGTATACATGTTCTCGCCGAACTTCTCCCAATGACCGGATTGCTCCCAGAGGCCCTTGTCCATCATGTCGGGCGTGTTGATCTCGAGATAGCCAGCCGCGTCCTGGCGCCGGCGCATGTAACCGATCAGCGACTGGAACACGGTCCAGCCCTTGGGGTGCCAGAACACCGACCCCGGCGCCTCTTCCTGGAAGTGGAACAGGTTCATCTCGCGGCCAAGGCGTCGATGATCGCGCTTTTCGGCCTCTTCGAGCATCTTGAGATAGGCGTCGAGATCGGCCTGTGATGCCCAGGCCGTGCCGTAGATGCGGCTCAGCATGGGATTGTCGGAATCACCGCGCCAATAGGCGCCCGCCACCTTGGTCAGCTTGAAGGCCGAGCCCACCTTGCCCACCGATGGCATATGCGGACCACGGCAGAGATCAGCCCACGCGCCCTGGCGGTAGATCTTGATCTCCTCACCTTCAGGGATCGCATCGACCAGCTCGACCTTGAAATACTCACCCTTTTTGCGGAAGAACGCCTTGGCGTCATCGCGCGACCAGACTTCTTTGGTGAAGGCGGCATCACGGGCGATGATCTCACCCATCTTCTTTTCGATTGCCTCGAGATCGTCGAGGGTGAACGGCTCATTGCGGGCGAAATCGTAGAAGAAGCCGTTGTCGATCACAGGTCCGATGGTGACCTGGGTGCCTGGAAACAGATCCTGCACGGCCTCGGCCAGCACATGGGCGCAGTCGTGCCGGATCAGTTCCAGCGCACGCGGGTCATCGCGGGTGACGATTTCGAGCTTCGCATCCGCCGTGATCGGGTCGGACAGGTCTGACAACACGCCGTCCACCATCATGGCGACGGCCTTCTTGGCAAGGGATTTGGAGATCGACGCGGCAATGTCGGCGCCGGTAGCGCCGTCGTCAAAGTCACGCTGATTGCCATCGGGAAAGGTAATCGCGACCATCAGGTCCTCCTTGGCTCAACTCCTGCACACCACGCAGGTAAGTCCGATTTACAGGAGGGTAGTTAGTCCAGAATCGCCGCGATTTGAAGACCGCGCTTGACGGCTTTCAGACACAGCTTACTAAACTGACGCGTGCATACTGTTTCTGCACGCATCCACGGCGGCTTGGAGGGATACGCAGTTGGCCAAGATGGATTTTGATCCGGACGTTCGCAAGCGCCCGAGCGATACGCAGATCGAGGAATCAAAGGACTGGAAAACCAATGGAATACGGTTTGTCTTACCGCCTGCCGAGATGAAGACAGGAAGCCTCTATTTTGGCATCGCATTTGTTATCTTTTTCATCGCAATCAGCTCAATAATGCTCATCCAGCCAATAACAGATACAAACCAATCAGGTGAGCTCCTTTTTTTCATAATTTTGGCAATCTTCTTTTTTGGAATACCCGCATATATGATCGTAGCGATGCTCAAATCCACTCGATTTGGATCGAATTCGAGAATAATCGTGCTGTCAAAGCGTACGCTCACACTTATGGATCTGAGGGAGCAGCGTCGGCGAGAATATGACTGGGCCGCATTTGATGGCTTCGGGTCCGATAGCAATGTTGGTGGCCCGCATGTGAACCGCCAAACCGTGCGAAAGGGTCATTTGCTGTTTTTCCGCCATGGATCGAACCGTGTCGAGATCACGACATTGAAGCCCGTTGAGGCGGAATGGCTGGTTCAGCGCCTCAACGAGGTGGCCGCGGAATATGCCAACGGCTAAGTCTCACCGTCTTGCACCGGCATCCGCCACACGCCATAGCGCCACGGCTTGTACCAGCGTCCAGCCTCCGGTCTCGTTTTAGGGACTGGATCAAACCCGCTGTCACCGCCAGGGCGGCAGCGCTGCATGCGGGCAAGCGTCATCCAGCCTCCAGCCCAGAAGCCATAGCGCTTGAAAGCTTCTTGCGAATAATCGGAACAGGTTGGCAGATAGCGGCACTGCCGTCCGATGAAGGCCGACAATGTGTAGCGATAGGTCAAGACGAGCAGGCGCGCAAAATGGCCAAGCGCGCGATCGAACATGCGCACAGGCAGCGCGACGATAGACCAATGTGCGCTCAGGCCGCCGCTTCCTCGGCCTGCTTTGCAGCAATCTGGTCGAGACAATCCACCACCGCATCAAAGGTCAGCATCGTCGAGGCATGACGCGCCTTGAAGTCACGCACCGGCTCCAGCACGGCCAAGTCGGCCCAATCGCCGTCCGGCGCGGGACCACCGTCCTTCAGCATGCGGCGCATCGTCTCACGCAAGCTGCGCAACTC
>JBCBSK010000145.1:0-9448 GCA_039819185.1 Pseudomonadota bacterium
AGTCGGCATGGTCAGATGTCTCGATCGTGCCGGCGAAATCAATGCCGGGGATCATCGGAAAGGCGCGCACGACCGGCGACTTGCCGGTGATCGCGAGGCCATCCTTGTAGTTGACGGTCGAATGGGCGACCCGGACGACGACGTCGCCGTCCATGAGATCGTCGAGCCCAAGTTCGGCTATGCCAACCTTCTGGCCCTTTTCGCCTTCCTTCTCGACCAAGACGGCCTTGAACCGATCCATGACGCCCCTCCCGCGGACAAATGACGGATATTGATCGGCGCCTTGTGCCCGAGACGGTAGGCGCGGCGCAAGAGCCCTGTTTGGAGATCAGGCCGTCTGCGGCCGCTCGACGGGAGCTTCCTTGATCGGCCAGTGGACGAGGGCCGCAAACAGGCCGAGGGCCACCGACAGCCACCAGACAACGTCATAGGAGCCGGTCGTGTCGTAGAGCCGACCTCCGAGCCAGACGCCGATGAACGCCCCAACCTGGTGCGAGAAGAACACAAAGCCGAACAGCATGCCCATGTAGCGGGTGCCGAACATGACCGCGACGAGACCGGAGGTCGGCGGCACGGTCGACAGCCATAACAGGCCCATCGCCGCTGAGAACAAAAGCACCGTCGGCACGGAGACGGGAATGAGCAGGAACAGGAGAATAACCACGGATCGGATCGCGTAAATCGCGCTTAGGAGATACTGCTTCGGCATACGCCCGCTGAGGATACCCGCTCCATAGGATCCGATGACATTGAACAGGCCAACAATGGCGATCGCCCAGGCGGCCCAGTGCACGCCAAGCCCGATATCGCCAAGATAGGGCGGCAGATGCACCGTGATGAAGGCGATGTGAAACCCGCATACGAAAAACCCGAACACCAGCAGCACATACGACCGATGCTGGAAGGCTTCGGTGATCGCTTCCCGAAAGGTCTGGGTTGGACCATCGGCAACGCTGCCACGGCTTTCGACGACCGGCGCGAGTATGGCAATTCCAAAAGCAGTCACAGCAAGCAGGATCAGCGCCGTCTGCCAGCCAAAGGCATCGATAAACCCAACACTGAGCGGGGCGAAGATGAACTGGCCCATCGAGGCGGCCGCAGTCGCGAGACCAAACCCGACCAGGCGCTTGTCTTCGGGCAAAAGCCGCGAAAACGCAGTGATCACCATGAAGAAGGTCGCCGCCGAGATAGCAACACCGGTGATCACGCCCGCCGAAAGATACAGCAGCGTCGGTGTGTCCGAAAAGGCCATCGCCACCAGCCCAGCAACGTAGAGCAGCGCGCCGACGATCAAGACCTTGCTTGTTCCGTAGCGATCGGCGAGCCCGCCGAAAACCGGCTGCATGGCGCCCCAGAGAAGGTTTTGGATCGCCAGCGCCAGCGCGAAGACTTCCCGCGGCCAGTCATTGGCATCCGACATCGGCGTAAGGAACAGGCCCATGCTGGTGCGCGGCCCATTGGTCAAAAGCGCGATCAGGCACCCAACGACGATGATCAGAAACGGCGTGCGCCAGGACGCAGACGACGGCATGGCAGGCTCCCCCCGCGACAGATGCGCGTTACCTTTCGAAAAGTATATGTCACCTAAGCATGTACTGACTCCGGCTCAAGCAAGCCGCGCGAATGGCGTAGAGCAGCCATGCGGCGACTTGCACTGGTGAAAGGGCTTTCCAACAGGGCTTGCATGAGTTATAGTCAAAATGTTCAAAAGGTCGCCGCAAGCGGTATTGTTACAGTATTTTGACGCTAAGACGTTGATAAATAGCGCAATTCTGTGACCCATACGCACTTGCGGCCTTTCTTTCACACCCTATATGCTCACTACGAGCAAAATTGGGTGTCCCATCCAGGCCCGGCCCGGATTGGCACGACTGGCGGGGTTGGCAGGGCTGACCCGCGGCAAGGACAAGGAGATGCGGATATGACTTTGGCCAACCTTCACACGCCGGCCATGCCGGCACGCAGCGGTCCTTCGGCGGCCGAAAAATATGGTGTGCTGCCACGGCCGGAGCTTGCGTTCACACCGGAACTCGAGTCCGAAATGCGCCCGCTGTATGAGAAGGTCGCGCGCGTCATTCCGCCGGTCGAATGGCCGTTCTTTGCGCCAACGATCAAGGCGATCAACGACCTCAAGGCTCAGCGCAATGCGGTGATCCTGGCGCACAATTACATGACGCCGGAGATCTTCCACTGCATCGCAGATTTTGCCGGCGACTCGCTGCAACTGGCCATTGAGGCGACCCGCGCCGATGCGGATGTCATCGTGCAGTGCGGCGTGCACTTCATGGCCGAAACGTCGAAGATACTGAACATGGACAAGACGGTCCTGATCCCCGACATGCGGGCGGGCTGTTCCTTGGCGAATTCGATCACGGCCGCAGACGTCCGCGCGATGCGCGAGGCCTATCCCGGCGCGCCGGTTGTCACCTATGTCAACACCTCGGCCGAGGTAAAGGCTGAGAGCGACATCTGCTGCACGTCTTCGAATGCGGTGAAGGTTGTCGAATCGCTCGGGGCCAAGCAGGTGATCTGCATTCCGGATGAATATCTCGCCAAGTGGATCCAGAGCCAGACCGATGTCGAGATCATCACCTGGCGCGGCCATTGCGAGGTCCATGAGCGCTTCACCGGCGAGGAACTGCGCGCCTACAAGGAAAGCGATCCGGCGCTGAAGATCATCGCCCATCCAGAGTGTCCGCCAGACGTCCTGGCCGAGGCCGACTTTACCGGCTCGACCGCGCACATGATCAACTGGGTGAAGACCGAAGAGCCGGCGAAGGTTGTCATGGTCACCGAGTGCTCGATGGCCGACAATGTCGCGGTCCATGCACCAAACACGGACTTCATCCGGCCGTGCAATCTCTGCCCGCATATGAAGCGGATCACGCTCGACAAAGCGCTCGACAGCCTGTTGATGATGGAAGAGGAAGTCCTGGTTGATCCGGCTGTTGCCGAGAAAGCCAAGGTCGCCATCGACCGCATGCTGCAGCTGGAAAACTGAGGCGGCGCGCCCGCCATACTCAAGCCTGCCCCATCTCTTTTTTGAATGAGACAGGTGCATTGTTGAATGACGGTGACGGGCCGACCATCCCGAAGCGGTTTGGACACGCGGCCCGGGGATATGACCTAACCCATGAGCGCGCCACAACAATTAACGCCGGGCAGCTGGCAGGGCGCCGATGACATTGTGATTGTCGGCGCTGGCCTCGCTGGCCTTTTCTGTGCACTGAAACTGGCGCCAAAACCCGTCACGGTGATCGCTGCTGCCCCGATTGGCCATGGCGCATCGTCTGCCTGGGCACAGGGCGGGATTGCAGCGGCGATTGGCGAGGGCGACACACCGGAAGCCCATCTCCGCGACACGCTACGTGCTGGCGCCAGCATTGTCGACGAGGCCATGGCCAGACTGATGGTCGAGGAAGCCTCCGACCGCATCTTCGATCTTCTTGACTATGGTGTCCCGTTTGATCGCGACCTCGCCGGCATGCTTGTGCAGTCGCGGGAAGCTGCGCATTCCGCCCACCGCGTCGTCCGCGTCAAGGGCGACATGGCCGGCAAGGCGATCATGCAGGCGCTTGTCGCCGCTGTTCGCACTACCCCTTCGATCCGCGTCGTCGAAGGTTATGTCGCTGACCGTTTGATCGCCTGGGACCGGTTTGCAACCGGCCTGGAAGCACGGCGTACGGTCGCTCCACAGACCGAACCTGATCGAATCGCGATCCGGGCCCGGTCCGTTGTCTTGGCGACCGGCGGGATCGGCCGGCTTTACGCTGTGACCACCAACCCGACCGAAGCACGTGGCGAGGGGCTCGTCATGGCGGCGCGCGCTGGCGCGCGTATCGCCGATACCGAATTCGTTCAATTCCACCCGACCGCCATCGCCGTCGGCGGCGATCCGGCACCTCTGGCAACGGAAGCCCTGCGTGGTGAAGGCGCAACCCTGGTCGATCGTTCCGGCTGTCGCTTCATGCCGGAGATTCACCGCGATGCGGAGCTTGCTCCACGCGACATCGTCGCCCGCGCGGTTCATAAATATGTCGCCAAGGGCGGCGCCTTCCTCGACTGCACACCGCTGGGCCCTGAGCTTGCGGAAAACTTCCCCAAACTGATGGAAACCTGCCGTACAGCAGGCCTCGATCCCCTGTCCGAGCCCATCCCTGTCGAGCCGGCCGCGCATTATCACATGGGCGGGATCGTCACCGACGCGCGCGGACGCTCGACTGTCGACGGGCTTTGGGCCATCGGCGAGGTCACCTCGACCGGCGTCCATGGTGCCAACCGGCTGGCGTCGAATTCGCTGCTCGAAGCGGTTGTCTTCGCAGCTAGGACAGCCGAAGACATTCTGGACCTCGGTCCACCGGACGATGTGCTCGAACCGCTGAGCACGAGCGCCGACACGACCTTCCGACCCGCCCCGTCAGACGCGGTCGCCAAGCTGCGCCGGACGATGTCTGACCACGTTGGCGTGGTGCGCTCAGCGGACACGCTGACGCACGCTCTGTCCGTGTTCGAGGCGTTACAAGCGGAGCATCCGGGCTCTGACCAGCTGCATGACATGATCACAGCTGCCCGTTTCATAACGGTCGCTGCCTTGAGCCGGACCGAAAGCCGCGGCGGGCATTATCGTGAGGACTTTCCAGCCCCAGATCCAGCCCAGGCAGAACGGCGGAGTTACGGGATCGAGGATGTGATGGAAACGGAATCCACTGGCCAGAAACAGACCGAACTGGCAGGGTAGCTCATGTCTGCTGACCGCCCCCTCGATCCGCTCCCAAGCCCCTTAATCGCCGAACTCGTCGATCGCGCTTTGCTTGAGGATCTGGGGCTTGCCGGCGACATCACGACAGAAGCCACGATCCCCGACACTTCTACGTCACGCGCCGCGATCCGGGCGCGTACGACCGGCGTCGTGGCAGGCCTTGCACTCGCCGAGGAAGCCTTTTTCCAGGTCGATGAGGACATCCGCTTCGAGGCCACAGCCAACGACGGCGATCGGGTCGCGGCCGGGGCGGCCCTTGCTGAAGTTTCAGGCCCTGCCCGAGGCATTCTGACCGGCGAGCGCACAGCCCTGAACTTTGTCGGACACCTCTCAGGCATCGCGACGCTGACCGCACGCTTTGTCGAACAGGCACGCGGCACCGGCGCCAAGATCGTCTGCACGCGTAAGACGACGCCGGGCCTGAGAGCGGCAGAAAAGTATGCCGTGCGCGCAGGCGGTGGCATGAACCACCGCTTCGGCCTCTATGACGCGGTGCTGATCAAGGACAATCATATCGCCGCCGCCGGCGGCATCGTCCATGCCATCCGGGCTGCCAAGGCGCGCGCCGGCCACATGGTCAAGATCGAGATTGAGGTCGACACGCTGGACCAGTTGGACCTTGCCGTCGACGAAGGCTGCGATGTCGTGATGCTCGACAATATGCCCCCCGACATGATGCGCGAGGCGGTTCGCAAGGTGCCGGGCCACATCATCACGGAGGCGTCCGGCGGGGTGAGTTTGGAGACGGTCCGCGCGATCGCCGAAACCGGCGTTGACCTGATCTCGGTTGGGGCGCTGACTCATTCGGCGCCATCGCTGGATGTGGGCCTGGACTTTTTGGACTAGGTTTCATCCGGCGCACCAGCCCTGACATAAGCAGACATTGCTCACGCCATCGGCTGCTGTTGCGTCGCGCAGTGTATGCCGCCGCCGATACGCCCCAGCATGTCGGCGTTCAACGCCACCACCTCACGGTCCGGATAGAGCGCGGCGAGGGCCTGAACGACCTCCGTATCTGTGTCGGGATCGCCGAATTCGGCACAGATGACCCCGCCATTGCACACATAATAATTGGCGTAGGACGCAACGAAGTCGGGCGATCCCACGCGGATGTTGATCGGGTCGGGGATGACCGTGATGTTGAGTGAACGGCCTCGTGCGTCTGTCGCCATGGCCAACACGTCGAAGGTCTCATAAGCCGCCGCCGACCACGGATCGCCGTCGATCACGCGTTCAGGCAGTTGGATCAGCACGCGCCCCGGCGCAATGACGCGTGCAAGTGCGTCGATATGATAATCGGTGATGTCTTCACCGATCAGGCCCGGCGCCCAAATGACGCGGTCGGCGCCGAAGGTATCGCACAGCAGATCACCGATCTCGTCGCGGGTGCCCGAATTGCGGTTCGGATTGACCCAGCTCGACGCATGGGCGAGCAGCGTGCCATCGCCGTCCTGCTCAATGCCGCCGCCCTCGCCGACAAGGCCGTTGTCGAACAGCTCAAGCCTAAGTCGTTCGGCGACACGGCGCGCGATCTGCCCGTCCTCGCGATGAACCTGCTTGCCGCCCCAGCCATTGAAGTTGAGATGTGTGACGCCGAGCCCTCCTCGACCGTTGATCACGAAGACGGGGCCTGAATCCCGGCACCAGAGATCGTCGGTTGGAATATCCCAGAGATCGATCGCGTTGGACAGACGCGTTCGCAGATCGCCGTGGTGGGCAGCTTCCGCCAGCATGACGACGGGTTCGAAAGCGGAAATCGTGTTCGCCAGATCAGCGATTGCGTCCTGGACACGTGCCAAGAACCGCCCTCCACCATAGACCGTTCGGCTCACCGGCCATTGCATGAAGGTCCGCTCGTGGGGATGCGCTTCATCGGGCACGAAAAAGCCAGCAGCCTTGGCGGACGTATCCACCGCACCGGTATCTGCCCTAGCCATGCCAACCCGAGCGGCCAGACCAGCTAGAGCAGCCACTCCAGCGGCGCCCTTGATGGCTGCGCGTCGCGACATCGCCATCCATCACCCTCGATATCTTTCGCTACAGACCAACAGTCTTAACGGCGTGTTAACCCTAACGGTCGGTTAATGCCTGGGTCCCATTCGACTCGCAACCTGACTGAAGCGCCATCATGACCGCTGCCGCCGCTCTTGCCGACCCCGAGACGCTGATCAACTACGACAGACCGTCGGCGCCGTGCCAGTCTGAAGCGCCGACACCGGCCAGCTTTCGATTCTTCGGCCGGTCTGTCCTCGCCTTCGTGCTAGCGCCGAGTCCGCCCCTATCGGACTGGCTTTCAAGCCTTGACGCGTGGATCCAGCGCTCGCGCGGCGCTCTGACAGGCCGCCCCGTCGTGCTTGACCTGACCCGGCTTGCCCCGTCCGAGGCAGGTGTTCAGGATATTCTGACCACCTTGCGCGAGCGCAAATTGCGCATCATCTCAATCGAAGGCGTTGACCGGCACTGGATTCCCGACGATCTGAGCCCTCTTCCCATTTCGGGTCGCGCGGTCATGTCGGCGATCACGGGACGTGCACCGGAACCCGTCGCCCAGGCTGAGGACCGCGCAGCTGAACCGGCCTCGCTGGTGATCGATCGCCCGGTGCGCTCCGGTGAGGCGATCTCGTTTCTTGATGGCGATGTAACCATTTGTGGTTCGGTATCGTCCGGTGCCGAGATCGTCGCCGGTGGCTCCGTCCATGTCTACGGCACGTTGCGCGGACGTGTCGTCGCCGGCGCGCCGGACAACAAAGAGGCACGCATTTTCTGCCGCAAATTCGACGCGGAACTGCTCGGAATTGCCGGCTACTACCAGATCGTCGAGGATGTCGCACCGACACTTCTCGGCAAACCCGTGGCAGCCCGCCTCAGCAATGGCGCCTTCATTCTTTCGCCAATCGATTGACCGGATCAGGCGGCGACGGGCAGCACAGCTTCCGAGGAGGATTGAAACCTTATGTCCCAGGTGATCGTTGTCACATCCGGCAAGGGCGGCGTTGGCAAGACGACCACGACCGCAGCCATAGGCGCCTCGCTGGCCAAGATCGGAAAATCCGTCGTGGTCGTCGATTTCGACGTGGGCCTGCGCAATCTCGACCTGGTGCTCGGCGCCGAACGCCGCGTGGTCTTCGACCTGATCAATGTCGTGCAGGGCCAGGCTAACTTGTCCCAGGCACTCGTTAAGGACAAACGCCTCGACACCTTGTGGCTCTTGCCGGCATCCCAGACCCGCGACAAGGACGCGCTGACCGAGGGCGGCGTCGCCAAGATCATCGATGAGCTGCGCGAGAGCTTCGACTATGTGCTTTGCGACAGTCCAGCTGGCATCGAACGCGGCGCGGTGCTTGCCATGCGTCACGCCGATCAGGCGATCATCGTCACCAATCCGGAAGTCTCGTCGGTGCGCGATTCCGACCGCATCATCGGCATGCTGGATGCGCGCACCATACGCGCCGAACAAGGCGGGCGCATCGACAAGCATCTCCTGATCTCGCGCTACGATCCGGCCCGCGTGACACGCGGCGAAATGCTGACAACGGAAGACGTCGCCGATATCCTGTCGATCCCGCTGCTCGGCATCGTGCCTGAAAGCGAAGACGTTCTCCGTGCATCGAACATCGGTATGCCGGTCACGATGATCACACCGATCGGACCTGCGGGAATCGCATACGAGACGGCGGCCCGCCGACTGACGGGCGAGGATGTCCGGGTCGCGGTCCCGGAAGAACGTACAGGCCTCTTCGATCGTTTGTTCGGCGAACTTGGCTTTGGTCGGAGGGCGGCCGCATGACCTGGTTTCGGTTGTTTCGTAAGCCGCGATCGGCGCGGGTTGCCCGCGACCGGCTGAAATCGCTGTTGGACTATGAGCGGGCACTGATCGGTCAGCGCGATCTCGTCTCCGTCCTGCGCGAGGAAATCATCGCCGTGGTATCGCGGCACGTCAGTCTGAGCCCGGACGGCATCCGGGTGCGCACGGGCCATGTCGAGACCGTGCCGCTGCTCCGGATCGATGTTGAACTGCCGGCAAGCGTCAGGGGCTGACGTCTCTCGCACTCAAACAAAAAGACGCTGCGCCAAAACAAACGGGCACCGGTGAAAGCCGGTGCCCGTTTGTTTTGTAAAGAGAATTCTCGTGCGATCAGGCGTCGCGCATCCAGCGGCGAACCATGTAGAAGATGTGCTTGCCAATCGTTTCGCGATGAACCATGTCACGGATCCAGCGCGGGCTGACATAGTTGGCGTGATAATGTGTCGAACCACCGACACCCGGCAGCCAGGCGCGGCCGGTCATGGCATCCTCGGCCACTTCGGTCGCGACATCCCAAGAACGCTGATCGCGAATGCGGTCGGAATAGCGGTCGCAGGCGAAGGTAAACTGGCAGCGATAGCGCCAATGGCTGTTCTGGTAGACGACACCGCAGATCGTGCCGGGATAATGGCGGCTTTCGACGCGGTTTAAGATCACCTGGGCAACAGCACGCTGGCCGCGCACCGGCTCACCGCGCGCTTCGTGGTAGATCGCAACCGCAAGGCAGTTAAGTTCCTTGGCCCAGTGATCCGGATCGACCAGCGCCTTCAACGGGCGGGTGTCAAACAGGCTCGGCAGATGGCCAGCACTTGCCAGTGTCACGAGACCGAGGTCCGACAGCCCCAGCCCCGCAAGCACGACCGACTTTTCGTCCCCGATGTCGA
>JBCBSK010000146.1:0-9411 GCA_039819185.1 Pseudomonadota bacterium
CGGGATTGTCGATCAGCGCGCCCGTCGGGCAGGCCCCCGTGCAGGCATGGCACAAGGTGCAAGCATCAAGATCGAGATGGACGGTGCCAAACGGCGCACCGTCCGGCAGCGGCACTGTCTCAACCGGCGTCGGAGCGGCGGTGTTCATCTCGGCGAAAGCGGTGACGAGTAGGCCGCGCTTGTCGGCGGGTGGCAAAAAGCTTGATCGTGTCTCGCGGACAGCCAGGCGAGGCACGGCCGCGAGCGCTGTCTCCAGTGTGTCCGGATCATCGG
This sequence comes from Pseudomonadota bacterium, assembly GCA_039819185.1. Lineage (GTDB taxonomy): Bacteria > Pseudomonadota > Alphaproteobacteria > Rhizobiales > Tepidamorphaceae > JBCBSK01. Next base: position 274 of record JBCBSK010000146.1, read on the forward strand.
TTTCGATCAGTTCAACGGTTGCATGACCGGCAGCCTCGGCCACTGTATCAACCAGCGCAATGCCGGCGAGAAGTGCCGTTTGGTCGTGTTTGGCGCGTTCCGGGCTTAGAACGGCGACCTGACCCGCGCCATAGGCAAGCGCCGTGGCGATCACTTCAGGGCCGATCTGCGTGATCTCGTTGACCGCGAACGGAATGACAGTCGCAGGCAAGCCGTTACCGTATCGACCAGCGGCTTCGATCAGCGGCTCGCCGTGGTCGGTATCGTGAAACAACACGACCGGGGCGTTGTCGCCGCCCGCCGCATGCCAAGCCTGTAAGCCCGCGCGCAACCGTTCGGACAGCGTCGCCACGTCAGGCAAGGCATAAGCAGCAGCACCCGTCGGACATGTCGAGGCACATTGGCCGCAGCCAGCGCAGATTGCCGGATCGATAATCACGCTGTCGCCGGCCAGTGCGATTGCACCGGTCGGACAAAGCGACAGGCAGCGCGTGCAGCCAGTGATTTCGCTTCGGGAATGCGCACAAAGATCGGTGCGGAAATCGATGAAGATCGGCTTGTCGAAGGTGCCGACCATCTGACCGGCCTTCCGTACCAGTCGCGCGACCGCCAGCGGATCGCGCGGGTCCGCGCGCAGATAGCCGGGCCGCAGGTCGTCGCCGGAGAACAACGGTGTGCCACCGGTCAGGTCGATCACCAGGTCGGCGCGCGAGACCGCACCGTCTCTCGTGTCACCGAAGACAAGCCGCTGCCGCGACGACGGTTCCGGTGCCGCATAGGAATCTACCGTCAGCGTGAATGCGCCCAGATGCCCGGTTGCGTTACGGATCGTTCCCTGCAAGACCGGAAAAACAGTTTGGCGTGGCGGCGCCACATCAGCGCCGGGGGTCAGCAAAACAGTGATGTCGAGCACATCAGCAAGATCGCTGGCCGCCTCAAGCGCGACCTCGTCGGAGCCGAGCAACAGCGCCACACCTTCGCTTTCGAGCGTGGTGATGCCGAAGGCGGCCGGCGCCACCCGCGACGCGGCGACGAGAGCCGCCATCTTCGGCCCGCTGGCATTTGCTTCTGACGTCCACCCGGCCGTCTCACGGATATTGGCGAATGACAACGGCACGTCCGGTGCCTCGGTTTGGCCGATTTCCGAGAACAGTGGCGCTTCCTGGGTGCAGGCCACCGTGACCGGCTTGCCAAGCTGAAGCGCCTCGTGAAACCGCTCCAGATTGGCCCGGCACAGCTGATTGGCGACCGGGCCGTCCACGCCGCATCCGGCCTTCGCGAGCGCATTGGTATCCGGCACCATGGTGCCCTCGCAATTGCAAACGAGGACGGTGCGCTGAGAGTGAGGGTTGCTCATTGGGAGGTCTATGTATTCCTGCTGTGAGCCTCTGTAAGGCTATGCCGTTCCATTGAAAGACCGGCGTCGATCTGCCTCACAAGCCTCTCTCGAATTGACTTGAGTGCGACCGCTCAGTCTTGCCGTAATCGCCACGCTGCGCCATTTACAGGCTGTTGTGGATTTGAATCAATCTAAGGTGCGGCCATTGCTTGGCAACCCCGACATCCCCCGAGAACTGCTCTTGCCGCCGCCTTATACGGCGCATTGGCTCGGTCATGGCGATGTGTTCGCCGAAGCGCAAAGGCTGGCACCGGACGAGGGCGCGGGCTGTCTGGTCTGGCAGCAGGTGGATGTGACAGGCGGGCCGGGCCGGTTCGACTTTGCCGTCGTTCTGGAACCTGACACTCCTCTAGAAGCGGCACGCCGGGCGTTTCTGGTCGGCATGGTCGCGATAAGCGAGGCGCTCGCGGCACACTGCCCGCCGGAACGCTCGGTGGAGATAAGATGGCCCGGAGAAATCCTGCTCGATCGATCACGTCTCGGCGGTATGCGCTTCGCCTCAGCTCCCGAAACCGCGGCGGATCAAATACCGGATTGGCTTGTGCTCGGCGTCGAACTGATTGCCGACCGCGACCATCTGACGATGCCCGGCGACCGTCCGGACTCAATATCGCTTAAGGAAGAAGAGTTCACGGACCCGCCCGCGGTGCTGGAAAGCTTCTGCTCTTATCTGATGCTGAACTTTGACCGTTGGAAGCACGACGGCTTTGAAGCGATCGCGCGACGTTATGACGAGCGTGTCGTGACGGAGGGCGTTCTGACGGATCTGGGCGATCTGGTGGTCGATGGCGACCAGACATCCCTAGCGGCTATGGTCGCACAGCCACACTGGCGCGACGACATTGGGCCAAAGCTGTGATCTTACTGCCGCGCACCATCCAGCTCGACAAATCGGACACGGTCGTCTTTTCGAACCCGGCCGCGCCGGGCGAGTGGTCCGTGCCGGGCACCTTCCTGTTTGTCGGGCGCAACATCGAAACACTGAACCGTAAGGAGCAGATCGCGTTTCGCTCCGGCTTCCTCGGCCTTACCGGCTTCGGCTGGTCGACGCTTGCGGTCGTTACCGAAGCGCGTGCCGAAGATCGGGCGGCAGTGGTGTCCGAACTCGCCCACCAACTGGTCGAACGTCTGGGCGCGCCGAGCATTGTCGAAGCGTTGCCGGCCGCCGAAGAGGAAATCGGGCTGGCCGAGGATTTGTGCCGGGGCCACCCGCCTGGCACGCTGCTCGCCTTGCACCGCAGGATGGATGACGACGGAATCCACGAGCAATTCCGCACGCTGAAGCCGCGCTCTGAGACAGCCTTCGCCGCGGGCTATCTCAACGGTCACGACAAGGCGTTCCATGTCGTTGAAACCGATGACGACGAGGCGGACGATGGCGGGTTCGATCTGGTGTCGCTTGGCGATCAAGAGGGGCATCGATGAGGGAATTCTGGGTCGCATCAGGCCATCATCTGACGCAACTGGATGCCGCCGGTCGGATGCTGGTGACCGATGCACTTCTTCTTGCTTGGTTGGCGCGGCCGGAAGTGCTGCCGCCTGAGGAGGCCTGTGAAGCCGAGCGCGCGTTACATGCGCGGCTGACGGACGCGCCAAAGACGCCCGTGACGCCAGACGACATCGCCGCCATGGCCGACCCTGACGCGCGGGAAAACTGGACATTCCTGATCGCCATGCGCGATGCGCTGCTCACCGCCGGCACGATCGAGGACGGCTATCTGGCGCTGGTGCGCGATGGCGTCCGGCTGCCGATCTTGTTTTACAACCAGCTTGTCCAGTTGATCCTGCGCAACGCGCTCGACGGCTGCGAGGATGTTCGGGTGCTGCGCGCTGCCGAGATGTTTTTCCGACCGCAGCGCGGTTATGTCCACGACGGCGCGCTGATGCTTGCGGATGATGAACTGGTCGCCGAGATCGAGGCTGAAAAGCATGTTTCGCCCTTGACCGCGATGCTCAATGGCGGGGTTGAGGATCTTGACGTGCTCGGTGACGAGAACAGCTGGACCTATTGGAGCCGGTCGGACGCGCATACGATGGTTCTACCGTTTGGGGCCGAGCCGAAGGCCCGGAATGCCCTTGCAACCGCCATCGCCCGGCTTGTCAGCCACCTCTTGGGCCGCACCGTTCGGGTTGCGCCGCTGGTTGATGCCGACGCGGTCGATCTGCGCTGGTATGTCGGGCTCGACGAAATCGGCACGGCTCTTGGCCACGCGCTCTGGCATGATCGCCCGCTCATTGCCGGTGACCTGGTCGGGCTGTTCACGCTTGAGTTCGACGAGCCGGACGGCATTCTGCCCGAAATGATCGAGCACCCGGTCTATCTGCTTGTCGGCATGGGGGGTGACAATGTGATCCGCCTCAAGCCACAAAACCTCGTAATGGGCTTGCCGCTTGCTAGTTCAATGGCACGCGATGGACTGTCGCCTGCTGTCGGGAGGGCATAGTGCCGAAAGAGGTGCTCAGGCTCGGCGTCGTTGGCGCATCCTATCCGCCCGCCAATCGCTGGTCGACGGGCCAAGTACGTCCGGTCGCGGTTATGGCCGACCTGCCCCAGCTTGAGCGCGGCGCGCGCATGACTGATCAAAACGGCGTGGAGCACCTGTATCTTGGCGATTTCGCCCTGGTTCTGCATTCGGGAGAAACGCGCCACTACGTCGACAATCTGCGCGCCCGGCAGCCGTCGGTTTGGGTCGCGATGGCGGGACGGGACGTCCAGATTCTGACCGTCGACCCCTATGAGGGCGAAGCGCTTGCCGGTGATGTCGAGCGTGTTGTCGAAGCCCTGCCAATGCCGCTGCATACGGCTGAACGTATCCAGGCATTCATTACGGCTCACCACGTCGAAGAAACCTTCCACAAGCGCAAGCGTGTGCCTGCGACCTCGCCAAGCGATCCGCGCGCGCCGCGGGTCCTGAGCGACAACGAAAAATGGATTCAGTCGCGTGGCCGCGCCGGGAGACCGGGAGGGAAGTCGCCATGAGTCCGAAGAACAACGACGAAGGTGGAGGCTTTCTGAGCGGCTGGTCCCGCCGCAAGCTGGCAGCCCGGCGGCAGGAGACCGAGGCGCGCGATAGTGCCGAAGAGACGGACACCGCAGCCATTGATGCCGAGGTCGTGCCTGAGACAGGCGATGCCATTGAGCCGGCGCAGCAAGATAACAATGACGCCGACGCGGATCTCATCGCAGATCTCCCCGCAATCGACGACATAACGGAGCGAACTGATCTCGCTCCATTCATGCGCCGCGGTGTGCCGCTTGCTCTGCGCAACGCCGCGCTGCGCAAGGTCTGGATGCTCAATCCTCTGATCCGGGATCATGTCGACCCAGCCCTCGACTATGCCTGGGATTGGAACGCACCTGGAGGCGTACCGGGTGGCGGCGGGGTGCTCACAGACGAGGGCGTCTCGAAGATGGTCAAGAACCTCTTGGGCGACGCGCAACCGGCGCAAGATGCCGCATCCTCCAAACCCACCGAGGACTCGCCGGATAACAATGTCGCAGCCTCGCGCATGACGTCTGCAAACACGCCATTGGATGCCCAACGACAACAGCCTGACTCAGACGACGGAACCGATCCTTCGGAAACGACCGTGCCGGATCAAAACCCGTCCGTGGCGTCTGCCTCAGCAACAAACGCACAGCCTGTCGCCAACCACTCTGATATCTCGCAGCCCACTAAACTACGTCGTCACGGCGGTGCTACGCCAGATTAAACGCTTGAAATCTGTGCTTTAACTCTGTTGCATTCAGCCATTGGATGACCGGTTTTCGTTGACGTTCGCGGTTAGATATGGAAGATTTCTAAAAACGCGATCATACGAGAAATCGCTATCATCTGGAGGAATCGCCTTGACAACGGCGGGTCGGTCGCTTGCTGCGGCGGACAATGCAACCGAGACAACATTGCGGGCCCAGCAATGGAGCTTTCTCGCACGTGTTCTTGCGTCACCACCGAAGTCGGAGACGCTTGAGGCGCTCGGTGCTGTCGAGGGGGATGAAACAGCACTAGGCAGTGCTTATGGCGTTCTCGCTCGGACAGCGCGCGAGACGACAGCCAAGGATGTCGAGCACGAGTATTTCGAGTTGTTCGTCGGCGTTGGGCGCGGTGAGCTTCTCCCATACGCGTCTTTCTATCTTACCGGTTTTCTGAACGAGCGGCCATTGGCCGATCTGCGCCGCGATCTCGCTGTGATGGGCATTGAGCGTGCCGAAGGGCGTCATGAGCCGGAAGATCACATTGCGACTCTCGCCGAGATTATGGCCGGGCTTGCCGAGGGATCTTTTGACGCTTCGGTTCTGGGGTGTGGCTCGGCTGGCGAGGCCGGGTTCTTCGCGCGCCACCTTGAACCTTGGGTGACGCAGTTCTTCGATGATCTCGCGATTGCGCCAAGCGCGCGGTTCTACCGGCCAGTCGCCGAGATCGGGCGGATTTTCACCGACATCGAAATGCGCGCTTTCGAGCTTGCGCGTGGAGACACGAGGTCTGCCGCCAACACGGCGGCAGGTTGATACGGACTGACATGTCTGCGGGTGCGGCTGCCCGCATAGGAACGGAAGGAAGGGCAAAAATGGCTGAAAAAACCGAGAAACAGGGCATCGGACGCCGAGGCTTCTTCGGCGCTGTTGCGGCGGCAGCCTCGGTCGGTGTTTTGGCGGCAGGTGCGCGTCCGGTCATCGCTGAGGAAACCGGCGATGAGCGGACAAAGCAGCGCTATCAGGAGACCGAGCACGTCCAGGCCTTCTATCGCACCAACCGTTACTATCAGGGGTCATAAGCGATGCTTGTCAAACGCAGATCCTCCGACGCGGCCCGCAAGGGTCTTTCCGGATTCGCTCAGTCGGTGGCCGCCAAGCCGGTCGACCGTCGTAGCTTCCTTCGCACGTCCGGTCTCGCCGTTGGCGGCTTGGCAGCACTCGGCGCCGCCGGTGTCGGCACCGTGCGCCGCGCTGAAGCCGGACCGACCGACTTCAGCCAGCCCGTCGACATCAAACTAAACATCTGCACCCACTGCTCGGTGGGCTGCACGGTCAAGGCCGAGGTTCAGAACGGCGTATGGGTCGGTCAGGAACCGGCTTGGGAAAGCCCGATCAATCGTGGCACCCACTGCGCCAAGGGCGCTTCTGTGCGCGAACTGGTACATGGCGACCGCCGCCTGAAGTATCCGATGAAAAAGGAGAACGGCGAGTGGGTCCGGATTTCCTGGGAACAGGCGATCGACGAAATCGGCGAGAAGATGCTTGCCGTGCGCGAGCAAAGCGGTGCTGATTCGACCTATCTGCTCGGCTCGGCCAAGTTCTCCAACGAGGGCGCGTATCTGTTTCGCAAGTTCGCGGCCTTCTGGGGCACGAACAATGTCGATCACCAGGCCCGTATCTGCCATTCGACGACCGTCGCCGGTGTTGCCAACACCTGGGGCTACGGCGCGATGACCAACAGTTACAACGACATCCGCAACTCCAAGACGATCATCTTCATGGGATCGAATGCTGCGGAAGCCCATCCGGTATCGTTGCAGCACATTCTGACCGGCAAGGAGACCAACCGCGCGAACGTGATCGTCATTGATCCGCGCTTCACGCGTACGGCCGCCCACGCCACGGATTATGTCCGGATGCGGCCCGGCACCGACATCGCCATCATCTGGGGCATCATGTGGCACATCTTCGAGAACGGCTGGGAAGACCAGGAGTTCATCGATCAGCGTGTCTGGGGCATGGAGCAGATCCGCGAAGAGGTCCAGAAATGGACTCCGGACGAGGTCGAGCGGGTTACCGGCATCCCCGAAGCCCAGCTTCGCCGGGTCGCCGAGACTTTCGCCACCCAGCGGCCATCCACCTTCATCTGGTGCATGGGCGGCACGCAGCACACGGTCGGCACGGCCAATGTGCGCACCTATTGCAACCTCCTGCTCGCCACCGGCAATGTCGGTGACAATGGCAACGGCGCCAACATCTTCCGCGGCCACTGCAACGTGCAGGGTGCGACGGATTTCGGCCTCGATGTGGCAAGTCTGCCTTGCTATTACGGCCTGTCGGAAGGTGGGTGGCGGCACTGGTCGCGTGTCTGGGAAGTGCCCTACGACTATTTCGTCTCGCGCTTTGACGACGTGCCCGCCAAGGGTGGTCGAGATGCGCGCACGGCTCAGGCCAATATGAGCGTCGCCGGCATTCCGTCGACACGGTGGTTCGACGCAGCCACGCTTGATGCCGAGGACGTCGACCAGCGCGACAACATCAAGGCGATGCTCGTGTTCGGCCATGGCGGCAACACGGTGCCGCGCATGGGCGACTCGGCTGTTGGCATGAACGCGCTCGACCTGTTGGTCGTCGCCGATCCGCATCCGACGACATTTGCGGCACTGCATGACCGGACCGACAACACTTATCTGCTGCCGATCTCGACCCAGTTTGAGTGCTATGGCAGCCGGACGGCGTCGAACCGCTCGGTACAGTGGTGTGAGAAGATCGTCGATCCGATCTTCGAGAGCGACAATGACTATGCGGTCATCTATCGCCTCGCGGAGCGGCTCGGGTTTGCCGATGAGATGTTTAAGAACTACGAGATGGTCGAGGGCAAGTTCAGCCTCGAGCCGACGGCGGAATCGATCCTGGAAGAGATTAACCGGGGCGGCTGGTCAACCGGCTATACTGGTCAGTCGCCGGATCGGTTGAAGGCGCACATGGCTAACCAGGATCAGTTCGATCTCGTTACGCTGCGTGCCTTCGACGGTGCTCCCGCCGAAGTGGCCGGCGACTATTACGGCCTGCCCTGGCCGTGCTGGGGCACGCCGGAGTTCCGCCATCCCGGCACGCACATCCTCTACAATCCGAACATCCCGGTAAAGGATGGCGGCGGCGGTTTCCGGCCCCGCTTCGGACTGGAGCGCGATGGCCAGACGCTTCTCGCGGAAGGCAGCTATCCGGTCGGATCGGAGATCACCGACGGCTACCCGCAGTTCACCTATGGCATGCTGCAACAGCTCGGTTGGGATACGGATCTGACGCCAGACGAACTGGCCACGATCGAAGAGATCGGCGGCGGTGATCCGGAGGCGATGGCAGCCGTGAGCTGGTCGCGTGACCTCTCTGGCGGCATCCAGCGTGTCGCGATCGAGCATGGCTGTGTGCCGTTCGGTAACGGCAAGGCCCGCGCCGTGGCGTGGAACCTGCCGGACCCGATTCCGGTGCACCGTGAGCCGATCTACACGCCACGCCCGGATCTCCTGGCCGACTATCCGACCCGCGAGGACGGCCGTCAGTTCCGTGTTCCCAACATCGGCTTCTCGGTTCAGGCCGCAGCCGCCGAGCGGAATGTCGCCGAGAACTTCCCGATCGTTCTCACTTCGGGCCGGTTGGTCGAGTATGAAGGTGGCGGCGAGGAGACGCGGTCCAATCCGTGGCTCGCCGAGCTGCAGCAAGACATGTTCGTCGAGGTTAACCCGGCCGACGCAGAGGCACGCGGTGTCACCGATGGCTCCTGGGTCTGGGTGACCGGTCCAGAAGGTGACAGCCGGGTGCGCGTGAAGGCGCTTGTGACCGAGCGTGTGGCGCCGGGCGTGGCCTTCATGCCGTTCCACTTCGCTGGCTGGTTCCAGGGCGAGGACCAGCGGGGCAAATACCCCGAAGGCACCGACCCAATCGTGTTGGGCGAAAGTGTCAACACCGTAACCACCTATGGCTATGACCCGGTGACCGGAATGCATGAAGGCAAGGTGACGCTTTGCCAGATTGCGGCGGC
>JBCBSK010000147.1:0-9233 GCA_039819185.1 Pseudomonadota bacterium
CTACACCGGGGGAGGCCCCCGGTGTAGGTCGCGGCCCCCGAGGTTGGCAGCACGTGGTTGGTGCCCGACGCCTTGTCACCGAAAGCAACAGTGGTCTCTTCGCCAAGGAACAGCGAGCCGTAGCAGGACAAGCGCTCCAGCCACCAGTTGAGGTCTTGGGCCTGTACGGTGAGGTGCTCCGGTGCGTACTCGTCCGATGTGGCTGCCATCTCCTCGCGATCGGCGCAGAGGATAACCTCGGCATAGTCGCGCCAGGCAGCCGTTGCGTTGGTTCGGTTCACCTCTGGCAGCGCATCGATAAGGGTTGGGACGAGCTTCATCACCTCTTCGGCCAGCGGGCGATCATCGGTAACCAGCCAGACCGGTGAGTTGTAGCCATGCTCCGCCTGACCGACGAGATCGGTTGCGACGATCATGGGATCGGCGGATGCGTCGGCGAGGATCAGGCTGTCTGTTGGACCGGCGAACATATCGATGCCCACACGGCCAAAAAGGATGCGCTTGGCTTCGGCCACGAATTGGTTGCCCGGACCGACAAGGATGTTCGCCTTGGGCAAGCCGAACAGGCCGAAGGTCATCGCTGCAACGCCCTGCACGCCGCCCATCGCCAAAATCCGATTAGCGCCACACGCATGTGCTGTGTAGACAATGGCGGGGTTCATACCGATGCCGGGGCGTGGCGGCGAGCAGGCAACGATGTTGTCACAGCCCGAAACCTTGGCCGTTGTCACCGTCATAATCGCGCTCGCGATATGGCTGTAGCGCCCGCCGGGCACATAGCAGCCTGCGGCAGAAACCGGGATGCTCTTCTGTCCCGCGATCAGCCCCGGCACGACTTCGACCTCAATGTCCTGGATGGTCTGCTTCTGCGCTTCGGCGAACCTGCGAACATTGGCCGCCGCGAAGTCGATGTCCCGCTTCAGCTTCTCCGGAACCTTCGCCGATGCCTCAGTGATGTCGGTATCCGTGAGAAGCACCGGCCCGTCATATTTGTCGAACTTGGCCGCGTACTCCATCGCCTTTGCGTCTCCACCCGCCTCTATGTCATCGAGGATCGATTGAACGATCTTGTGGGTGTCACTTGCATCGCTTTCCGACGTCAGCGTTGCTTTTTTCAGATACTCGGTGGGCATGGCGCACGCGTCCTAACGATTGATTTCTGGAAGCAGCGACGTGGAGAACGCCGGGATATAGGCGATCATCAGCGTCACGATCAGCATGAAGAAGACGAAAGGAATGGCACGGTAGGCGATCTTCAGTATCGACTCGCCCGTTATGCCCGACACCACGAACAGGTTGAGCCCAAGGGGCGGGGTGATGAAGCCCACACCCAGGGCGGTGATCATCATGATGCAGAACTGGATCTGATTCATCTCGATCTCTTGCGCGAGCGGCCAGAGGATCGGCGCCAGGATCACGATGTTGGGGGTGGTTTCCATCACGCAGCCAGCTGCGATCAGGATGATGACCATCATCAAGATGAGAACGTATTCGTTATCGCTCACCGACGTCAGCGCGCCGACGAAGCCTTGAGGCACACCGATGATGGCGAGCGCTTCTGCCAGCGGAATGGAGAAGGCGATGATCGGCAAGATCACACCGTTCACCTTCGCTGAACTCACGAGCATCGCCGGGAAATCAGAGAACTTCAGCGTTCCGATAATGAAGCCGATGATGATGGTGACCACCACAGCCACGGCGCCCGCTTCGGTCGGTGTGAGACGACCAGAGAAGATGCCAAAGAAGATGATGCCGGGGACGAGGAAGGCGTACCAGCCGGACTTGATCGTCCGCCAGAGGTTCGCAGCCCATTCCGCCGTCGTCATGATGCCGCCGCCTTCCCAGAGGTTCAGCCGGTTCATCACGATGTTGGTCACGAGAATGGAGAGCAGGATCAGGAGGCCAGGTATCACTGCCGCGAGGAAGAGGGTCGAGACCGCAACGCCAAGGACCAGGCCGATGATGATGTAGGCGATCGACGGCGGAATAAGGATGCCGGTACACGCGCCAGCGGCAACCAGTGCGCAGGCGTAGGGGCGGGGGTAGCCGCTTTCGACCAGCCGGTCGATGGTCATCCGGCCCACAGCGGCAGCGCCCGCAGCATCGGAGCCGGAGATGGCCGCGAACATGCCGCAGACCAAAACCGTGGCTGACCCGAAACCGCCCTTCGCCCAGCAGGTCAGCGCCTCAGCAACGTCCAAAAATTTTCGACTGAGCCCGGTCCGCACAAGCACGTCGCCGGTCAGAATGAAGAGTGGAACGGCGGTCAGCGCGAACGCGTCAATGCCCGAAAAGAGCTTCTCGCCAAGGAGGCTGAGCGGCAGCGCTTGCGACCACACCAGCATGAGCACGGTCGCCGCGCCGATGGCTGCCCATACTGGTATGGCGAGCGCCACGAGAACCACGAAGAGGATGACGGGAGCATAAAAGTCCCAGCCTAGGATGAGTTCGGCTTGGCCGAGCTGTTGCCACATCATGGTGCTGGTCCCCTAGTCAAACAGCTTGTCGCCTTCGTAGACGGGTCGCCCGCCACGAAGGTCGTTGAGGTCACGCAGGAAGGACTGCACGAGACGGAAGATCACGAGCGCAAAACCGAAGGGCACGGCGAACAGGAAGAAGTACATGCCGACCCGAAGGCCATGGCTCACCGACTGGAACTTCCAGGAGACGTGCACCGACTCCCACGACCAGTAGAGCGCGATGACCGCGATGATGAACATCACGACGTCACCAAACATGTAGAGCAGCGCTTTGGCACGCGGCCCGACATAGTTCATAATCACGTCGATGCGGATATGGCCACGCTCTTTGACAGCAGCGGCCGCCCCAATCCAGGCGAGATAAATGAAGCAGTAGCGAACGATCTCCTCACCCCAGATGGAGGAATAGGAGAATACCTCGCGGCGAACCACTTCGATGAACATGGTGCCGACCAGCATCACGTAGAAGACAAGCAGGAGCCACCGCTCGCCGTTCTTGTCTATGGCTTTGTAAAGCGCATTCATGGAGTCCTCGCGTGTGGTCGCACCCAGAGGTGCGCCCGACTGATGCGTTCGCTTGGATGGGTGGCTGGGACGGGCCGGCGCGGCTGACGCGCCGACCCAGATACGCCTAGACGCGGGCCTTACGCGTCGTGGACGTAGAACCGTCCGCGGGTGCCAGCGGCCTCTTCAAGACGAGAGAACGTGTCCATGTCCCCAGCGAGGTCCACTTTGAACTGATCCCAGTCGCTGTTTTGGTAGCCACCAGCATCTTGCCATTCGGCAAGCTGATCGTCGGACAGGCTGTGGAACTCAACGCCGTTCGCAATCAGCTGCGACATGGCGTAAGAACGCGCCGAGGGAACCTTGGAAAGGTTCTGGTGCTGGGTGACTTCACCCGCAAACTCGATGCCTTCCTGAACATCTGACGGCAGGCTCTCGAACCACTCAAGATTGATCGAGTAAACCTGACTGTCCGGCACCGCCTGTGTGAAGGTCACGTGGCTGAGGATTTCACCAAAGCCGAACACGTGAAGCGCGCCAACGGACGGGTCAAGCGCATCGGCCACGCCCTGACGGATGGCGGACGGGGTCTCGCCCCAAGCAACCGGCGTCGGGTTGGCTCCGACCATGCGGTAGTATTGCTGCAGCATCGCAGAACCCGGCACGCGGAACTTCACGCCCGACAGATCACTCGGCGTGATAACCGCATTGCCGCCCTGGCGGACAGCGACCACGCGCGGATCGATGACGATGTAGAACAGTGCCTTGAACCCGGAGGCGGCGATCTTTGGATCAACTTCCGTTTTCCACGCGTCTGACGAGGTCAGGTTGGTGAACCGCTGGTTGGAGCCGCAAAAGTAGGGCAGGTTGATAAGATCAACGACGGAGGCGAAGGGCGCAAAGTTGGCAAGCGAGTGCTGCGCGCACTGGATCGTGCCGCCTTGAACAGCCTGCGCCAACGCACCACCAGCACCCAGCTGACCACCCGGTGCAAGGCGGACATAGACCTTGCCGTTGGTCATGTTCTGGATGTTCTCTTTAAGATCCAACTGCATGATCGGATAGCTGCGCGACGCGCCAAGCACATAGGCGGTTGCAAGCGTCATGATATGATCGGCAGCCGCCTCGCGCTCACGCTCTTCCGCGGCGGTCTGCGCCATCGCTTGATCGGACAGAAGCAAGCCGCCAGCGCCGGCGACAACGGCTGCGGTGAAACCGCCCATGGCTGCAAGGCGCATGAAGTTGCGCCGCTCAATCGACGCGATCTGTTTCTTGTCGTCCACATTATCCTCCCTGGAGATCAATCGGATTTTTCGTTCTTGGATTTCGCTTTGGACTCGGCGATGAGGATGGCAGCTGAAAAGCTGATTGCCGATGCGAAGAGCAGCAGCATTTCCTGCACATTGCTTAGGATAGCGGTGCCATCGATGGACCCGGAAACGACGTTTCCGAGAAAGCCGAGGAAGAGAAGTCCTGCGAGTGCGAAAAACACTATTCTTATCCTTGAGTGCATCGACGATTGAAATGTAAGCGCTTACATTGGGGCTTGTAAACCCCCTTGGCAGGGCAATTTATCACCGTTTTGCAATGGATTACGCACATCGGCAAATTGGTGCAGTGCACACGCGGCGAGGAGCCTTTAGAATAGGACCATGGATTCAAAGGGTTCTCTCACAAACGATCGTCGCAAGCGCTCATCGCCGACCATTGATGATGTTGCGGATGTGGCGGGAGTCTCGACGGCCACGATTTCCCGCACGTTGAACGACCCTGAGCGGGTGAGTGAGAAAACCCGCGCGCGGGTGCTCGCCGCTGTTGATGAGCTCGGCTATCGGCCGAACTTCAGCGCCAAGGCGCTTGCTGCCAGCAAGACGGGAACCGTAGGCGCCATCATTCCCACCATGGACAACGCCATCTTCGCGAGAGGATTGCAGGCCTTTCAGGAGGAGCTCGGCGAGCATGGCTACACGCTGCTTGTCGCAAGTTCCGGCTACCACCCGGCCTTGGAAGCGCAGCAGATCCGCAACCTTGTCGCGCGCGGTGTGGATGCGTTGATGCTGATTGGAACGGATCGCGAGGCCGACATATACCAGTTTCTGGCCAAGCGCGCCGTTCCCATCGTGACAGCCTGGTCTTACCGCGAGGCCAACGAAGCGCTGTGCGTCGGCTTCGACAATTTTAAAGCGATGAAAGCGCTCACCACGCGTTCTCTGGCGCTTGGCCACACACGATTTGGGATTATTTCAGCGCCGCGTGCCCACAATGATCGGGCGCGGGAACGCGTACGCGGGGCCTTGGCAGCGATAGCGGGCGCTGGTCTGGCGCCAGACCTGGTGCCCGTCATCGAAGTCAAATACTCGGTTGCCAACGGTGCGGAGGCGTTCGCCGCGTTGATGGGCAGGCCACTACCGCCCACGGTCGTCCTGTGCGGCAACGATGTTCTCGCCGTCGGTGCCCTCGGCAAGGCCCGCGATATGGGGCTGGTCGTGCCGCGTGATGTCTCGATCACCGGATTCGATGACATCGAGCTTGCGGAGATTTCTTATCCGCCACTCACCACTGTGCATGTGCCTCATCGTCAAATGGGCCGCGCGGCGGCACGCGTTCTAGTCGATCTCATTGCAGGTATCGGCCCGGGTACCGTGCAGGAGTTGCCCACGACCATAATCGAGCGCGGCACGCTGGCAACGCCTTTCTCAGACTGATGAGCGGTAGGCGAGGAACAACGTTGTCGTGTGGACGGCTCGTTTTTCCGCCGGACGCAACAGACTGATGAGTAGTGGGAAACCCTTAAAAACCCAGCGTGGATCTGAAGACTTGGGGGCAGGTCAGAATGCGTTCTTCCTCGTCGTCTCCGGCAATCAGGTCGGAGAAGCGGATGCCGCCATGAGCGCGGAGAGTCGACGAGATCAAATCACGCCTCGCCTCTCTGTCGATTTCGTGGTCAAAACCATCATAATTGAGAGGGAACGGGGTCGTGCGCAGGAATTTTGCCACGGCGCTATTCGGACCAGATCGTTGAACAGACGTCATGCGCATACCGACCATCTGCTTCCAGAACTCGGCGCGATCAACGGCTGGCTTGGCCGCGGCGAGGTTTCTCTCCACCCGCATTCGCACAAAAGGGTTGGCGGCATGGGAAGCGACAAACGTCTTCACCTGGTCGATGTCAGCCTGATCAACCTGCCACTGGAACTGCATGACCACCTCTATTCGGAAGGCGCGAACGCGATGCCCTGATCCGCGAAGGCGTCGCACAGGTTGATCATGGCCTGCTTCCAATCCGTGCCGCCCGACTGGCTGGAGAACGCATAGGTGCGCCCGCCGAAGTGGAGAAGTTCGTCATCGTCGCTGAAGAAGCGTTTCGGGTCGAAGTTCCTTCCCTCTCTGGCGCGCGCCTCCTTCGCCAAGCGATAGAAGTCGTCGCTCGTCACCTCGCCATCGACCGACACGAGGGCACGGTTGGCGCGTGGGCCGCAATGTTGAGCGACCTTCTCCGGTTCGACACCGCTCTCCACGAGATGGCGAAACACCTGATAGATTGCGTGCCGCTTCCGCAGCCCTTTCAGCTGGCGCCCGTCGAGGGTGACGTCGTAGCTGGTCCAGTCTCGCGTGTCCGTCCGCGCCTCGCGCTCCTTGCGCTTCTTCTCGGTGACGCGGACTTGGTACTCCGCGACTTCGGGAAGCGGGATGATCTGCTGAACATCAACGAGGACACGACCATCGAGGCCGTAGGGCTGGAGGCGCACGCTGCGGATGTCGATGCCGCGCTCGATCAGCCAGAGAACGGATGTCGTCAGTTCGCGGCTGAACTCGGCCGAGGCCAGGACGATCCTGACGTCCTGCGCAAAGGCATCCTCGTCGGGCTCGTCCCACCCGAGGAAGTCCAGCAGTTCGGCACGCGCATCCGTGTCGGCCTTGCCGATCTGCGTGAGATAGCGAGCGAACACATCGGCGGCCTGGTCGAAGGTCATGGTGGAGACCATCGACGCATAGCGGATGGCCTGCAGCTCCATGTGGCCACCGTCCTCGGTCCGCTTCAGCTCGATCACCACGAGGTTCGCGTCGCGGTCGATTCCGAGCAGATCGATGCGCCGACGCGACTCGTCCCAGTCCCCGAACTCCTCCGCGATCACCAGCGTGTCGGGTGCGACCACGGCGATGTTCGACCGCAGCAGGCGCTGCAGATCGCGCCGCTCCTGCAGCTGCACCAGACCGAACGTGGTCTTGCTGAGCGGACGGATTTCTTCGCTGGCAAACTCGTAGATCGGCATGGGCAATTCGGACCTTTCGGGAATTGCTCCCATCGAAGCGCAGCGTCACGTCGCGGGCAAGCACAATTGGTCGCGAACGCCCCGCGAACATCGGCCCGGTCCCGTGTCGCATCCGTGTTGCACGGAGGAATTGGGGCTGGCCGTAAGCCTTTGGAATCTCTGGGGAGTGTTCGGGACGGCTCTGCAACACGGAAAGGGCGCGTGGTTCGCGCCTCGTTCTAGCCTAAGCCTTTGATATATTTTCGGAAAGTTTGGTTGCGGGGGCCCGCAACCACCGAAAACCACACTTCTTGTTGGTTGCTGTGTAGCTCTAAAGGTCAAATTGAAAGGGGAAAGGCAACCATAGCGTCGGATTGATTTAAGCCGACAGCACGCAACCAGCTCTCCCTGGAGGAAAAAAGGCGGAAGAACACGACCTTCCACAGTGTGAAGGAGGGGTATCTTGGCAACCTGTTCGGGATCTTTGAACTGGTCATATCGTTCGACAAGTCCGAGCCACAAGCCAGCGCCCGGTTTCCGAAAAGGCGCTGGCCCATATGGGGCGGCGGTCATCTAGTGGACATTTGTGTTGCAAAGACCACCAGCAGATCCTTGGCGTCGATCTGGTCGCCAGCTTTGACCAGCACGTCGGAGATCGTGCCGTCGCGTTCGGCGTGCAGCGCGGTTTCCATCTTCATCGCCTCGATAGACACCAGAACATCGCCGCGTCTGACATCTTGGCCGGCTGTGACCGACACCGTCGAGATGACACCCGGCATCGGCGCGCCGACATGGGTGTCGTTGCCGTCCTCGGCCTTGCGGTGGGCGACAGAGTTGTCCGCACCATGCACCCGATCAGGCACCTTGATGCGGCGCGGCTGACCGTTGAGCTCGAAGAATACCGTCACCATGCCCTGCTCGTCCGGTTCACTGATCGCCAGGCACCGGATCACCAGGGTCTTGCCGCGCTCGATATCGACGAAGATCTCTTCGCTGGCCGACAGGCCGTAGAAATAGTTCGGCGTCGGCAAGTTGCTTACCGGGCCATATTTCTCCTGCGCCATGGCGAAATCGGTGAACACCTTAGGGTACATCAGATAGGCGGCGAACTCGAATTCGTTCACAGGACGGCCGAGCTTCTCGTCGATCTCGGCGCGGCGTGTGTCCATGTCCTCTGGCGCAAGCAGCGAGCCGGGCACGTCAGTGTAGGATTCTTCGCCCTTGAGAACCTTGGTCTGGATGCCCTCAGGCCAGCCGCCCGGCGGTTGCCCCAGATCGCCGCGCATCATCGAGACGACCGAGTCGGGAAACGCAATCTCCTTGCCTGGATCCTCGATCTCTTGCACGCTCAGATCCTGGCTGACCATCATCAGCGCCATGTCGCCGACCACCTTAGACGACGGCGTGACCTTGACGATATCGCCAAACATCATGTTGACGTCGTGATAGGCGCGCGCGACCTCGTGCCAGCGCGTGTCGAGGCCGAGCGAGCGGGCCTGTTCCTTCAAATTGGTGAACTGGCCGCCTGGCATTTCGTGCAGATAGACCTCGGACGCCGGCCCCTTCAGATCGCTTTCGAAGGCGGCATACTGCGTGCGCACCGCTTCCCAGTAGAACGAGATGCGCCGGATCCATTCCGGATCGAGGCCAGGGTCGCGCTTGGTGCCGGTCAGCGCTTCGGCGATCGACCCGAGACAGGGCTGCGCCGTCAGACCCGACAGCGAGTCCATTGACGCATCGACCGCGTCAACACCGGCATCGACCGCTGACAGGATCGCCGCAGCGCCGATGCCCGACGTGTCATGGGTATGGAAGCGCAGCGCAAGGTCGGTTTCCTCGCGCAGGGTCCTGAACAGAACGGACGCGGCGGCGGGCTTGAGCAAACCGGCCATATCCTTGACCGCGATCATGTGCGCGCCGGCCGCCTCAAGTTCCTTGAGCATGCCGACATAATACTTCAGATCGTATTTCGGCCGCGCCGAATTGAGGATGTCGC
>JBCBSK010000148.1:0-9196 GCA_039819185.1 Pseudomonadota bacterium
CAAGCAAGACCTGACCCGTTGCGTCGAGGATATCGTGTTGGCACGCGAAGCGCATTTCCCCGCCACCATCGCCGATCTCTATGACCCTGAAAAGATGCCGGATGACCTGCGCGCCGCCCATGACCGGAACGACGAGGTGCTTGAGCGCATCTACATCGGTCGCCGCTTCAAGAACGACACCGAGCGCCTCGAAAAGCTGTTCGAGATGTATACGAAGATGACCAAGACCAAGGGGGCTGCATGAGCGCGTTTAACCGTATGACCGTCGTTGCTGCCGCCGAAGTTGTTTCGGAGTTCAAGTCCCATAGCGACATGGAGGTGCTCGAAGTCCAGTGGGGAATATCGGGCCGTTGCGCCGGTTCGAGCAAGTCCGCCCGAGTGGCTGACTTGGCGAGGATCGTTGCTGAAGAACAGATTGAGGTCATGACCATCAATGGCTTACTGCCGATCGATCGTGCTCTTGTGGAGACTGCAATTCTTGCTCCCCCTCACGCGAGAACCTCGGCTGCTTGGAAGAAGTTGATCGCCGGTCTGCGTTTTGATGGCTTTGAAGTTGTTGAAGAGCAAACGGGCACCGAGCCGGATCGCCCGTGGGGTCAACCGACTTCCGAAACTGCGATGCGACTTGTCCGCATGCTCCCTTCCGACATCCCGGAGCTCGATTTTCGAGAAGCCGAAAGCGAGGTGAAGCTATTGCTGGACCGGCATGGCTTCTCTGTTGCGCGAGCTCATTTGCAGCGGGCGGTGTCGGCCTTCAGCAGGGGCGAGTGGTCCTCAGCAAACGGTGAACTGCGCAATTTCTACGAAAGTTATCTCAATGAGATTGCTGTAGCGCTTGGATGCTCAAATAAGGACGACAGTAAAGCCAAGCGTGACTTCCTTGGTGCCGGGCTTGAACCACCTTTCTTGCTCACGGACTACAACGAGTGGAATGCCAACAGTCAAAAACCTCAATACGTACAAGGGCTGATGAGCAGGATGCATCCCCATGGTGGACACCCAGGGCTTTCTGAAGAGGAGGATGCGACCTTTCGACTTCAGATAATGCTGATCACGGCTCGCCTTTTTCTGCGTAGATACGGCCAAAGAAAGACTTTTTGAGATGACGAAAACCGTTCCCTCCGTCTCCGTTACCTACGCCCAAACCGGCGGCTCGACCAAATCGAACGAGCTCGGCATGCGTCCGATGCAGGAGCGCGCCTATGAGCGGCGGGGCGAGCAATACCTGTTGATCAAGTCACCGCCCGCCTCGGGCAAGAGCCGGGCGCTGATGTTCATCGCGCTCGACAAGCTGCACAATCAGGGGCTTCGGAAGGCGATCATCACCGTCCCGGAGAAGTCTATCGGGTCGAGCTTCGCCGACGAGCCTTTGTCCAAGTTCGGCTTCTGGACCGACTGGCATGTCGAGCCGAGATGGAACCTCTGTAACGCACCCGGTGGGGATGAGGGCAAGGTCGGTTCGGTCGGCAAATTCCTGGAAGGCGACGACAGGGTACTGGTCGCGACCCACGCCACTTTCCGCTTCGCCGTGGACAAGTTCGGGATCGATGCCTTCGACGGTTGTCTAATCGCCGTGGATGAGTTCCACCACGTCTCCGCCAACCCCGAGAACAAGCTCGGCGCGCACCTGACGGAGCTAATCGCCCGCGACGAGGTGCACGTCGTGGCGATGACCGGATCATATTTCCGGGGCGACGCCGAGCCGGTGCTCATGCCGGCGGATGAGGCCAAGTTCGATGTGGTGACCTACACCTACTACGAACAGCTCAACGGCTATAAGTACCTGAAGACGCTCGACATCGGCTATTTCTTCTATTCCGGGGCTTATTCCGACGACATCCTGGCCGTCCTCGACCCGGCAGAGAAGACCATAGTCCATATCCCGTCTGTCAATTCCCGCGAGAGCACGAAGGACAAGATCAGGGAGGTCGAGCACATCATCGAGGAGTTGGGGGAATGGCAGGGCACGGACCCGGCCACCGGCTTCCAGCTTGTGAAGCGCGCGGACGGCCGGGTGCTGCGCATCGCCGATCTGGTCGATGACGAAGCGACGAAGCGGGACAAGGTCTCCGCCGCGCTGAAGGACCCGACGCAGAAAACCAACCGCGACCATGTTGACATCATCATCGCGCTTGGCATGGCGAAGGAAGGCTTCGACTGGATTTGGTGCGAACACGCGCTGACGGTGGGCTATCGCTCTAGCCTGACCGAGATCGTGCAGATCATCGGTCGGGCGACCCGCGATGCCGAGGGCAAGACCCGCGCACGCTTCACCAATCTGATCGCCGAGCCGGATGCGTCGGAAGAAGCCGTCACCGAGGCTGTGAATGACACGCTGAAGGCCATCGCCGCGAGCTTGCTCATGGAGCAGGTGCTCGCCCCGCGCTTCAACTTCACGCCGAAGGCGACGGCGAGCGGGCCCCAGAAGGGCTTCGACTATGGCGAGGGCGGCTATGATCCGTCCAAAGAGAATGTCGGCTTCAATGAGGAGACGGGCCAGTTCCAGATCGAGATCAAGGGCCTTGCCGAGCCGAAAACCAAAGAAGCGACGCGTATCTGTCAGGAAGACCTGAACGAGGTGATCGCTGCCTTCGTCCAAGACAAGACCGCGCTCGAGAAGGGCTTGTTCGACGGAGAGCATGCTGGCGGCGAAACGCTGGCGCAAGAGCTGACTCAGGTGCGCCTGGGCAAGATCATCAAGGACAAGTACCCGGCGCTTGACGATGAGGATCAGGAGGCGGTGCGCCAGCACGCTATTGCCGCCATGAACCTGACACAAAAGGCGAAAGAAGCGGTTGTCGAAGATCGTTTGGGCGAAGGCGCTGGCAGCAACGCGCTGATCGAAGGTGTGCGCAAATTCGCGATGGATGTGCGCGAGCTCGACATCGACCTGATCGATAGCATCAACCCGTTCAGCGAAGCCTACGCCATTCTCGCCAAGACCATGAGCGAGGAGAGCCTAAAACAGGTCGCGGCCGTGATATCGGCCAAGAAAGTGCAGCTTACCCCTGACGAGGCGCGCGATCTCGCCAAGCGCGCTTTGAAGTTCAAGCAGGAACGGGGGCGGTTGCCGTCGATCACGTCGCCCGATGCCTGGGAAAAGCGTATGGCCGAAGGTGTGGCGTTTCTTGCCCGAATGAAGCAAGAGGCGGCGAATGGCTAAGCAGTTCACCGATGAAGACGACGCGCTGCTTGCGGAGCTTGGCGTTGAGGTTGAAGCGAAGCCAGTGGCCGCGCGAACGCCGGAAGAAGAGCGCGTCATCGCTGGCTTTGAAGAGATTCAACGCTTTGTCGAAGAGCACGGCCATCCGCCATGTCATGGCGAGGATCGCGACATCTTCGAACGACTCTACGCCGTGCGGCTCGATCGTATTCGCGACCAATCCGCCCTAGCCGAGCTGGTCCGACCCATGGACAGCCATGGCTTGTTGTCAGATGCGTTCACGCAGGTATCGGGTCCCGCCGCAGATGAGCTGGATGACGATGCCCTCCTCGCTGAACTTGGAATCGACGCGGAAACTCCGCCGATCACCGAACTACGCCATGTGCGCTCGACAGCCGAGAAGCGCGCCGCCGAGGAGGTGGCTCTACGCGAGCGCTGTGAGGATTTCGAAACCTTCAAGCCACTCTTCGATCAGGTCCAAGGTGAACTCGATTCCGGCCTTCGAGAGACCCGCCCCTTCGAGATGAAGGCGGAGATCGAACAGGGGCGCTTTTTCATTGTCGGCGGCCAGAAGGCCTATGTCGCGGAGAAGGGCGAGGTTACGCTGACGGATCAGGGCCGCACGGATGCGCGGCTTCGCGTGATCTTCGACAACGGTACAGAAAGCAACATGCTGATGCGTTCGCTTCAGCGTGCCTTGAACAAGGACGAGGCGGGGCGGCGTATTACCGAGCCTACCGCCGGTCCCCTCTTCGCCGCCGACACCGCCGAGGGCGATGAAGCGAGCGGCACGATATACGTGCTTCGGAGCAAGTCGGACTTACCGCTTGTCGCTGAGAACCGCGATCTGGTGCACAAAATAGGCGTGACGAACCTGGAGATTGAGCGGCGCATCGCCGGTGCGCATCTTCAGCCCACTTTTCTCATGGCCGGTGTCGATGTCGTCGCCACCTACGAACTCTACAACATCAACCGAACGAAGCTCGAAAACCTGATCCACCGCGTCTTTGCGCCGGCGCGGCTCGATATCGAGGTGATGGATCGCTTCGGGAACCCGGTCGTGCCGCGCGAGTGGTTCCTCGTCCCGCTCTACGCCATCGACGCGGCTGTGGAGAGGATCCGGGACGGGAGCATCAAGAACGTCCGGTATGATCCGGAAAGCGCGTCTCTCGTTCCGCGTTGATCAAACAAGGATGAGCAGTAGCCTCACGGGTGTACCGCGTCAGCGCTTTTCGCGCCGGATTGCGCGATGAACCGCGACAAAGCTTCGCGCCTTGCAGTGCGATCCAGTGCATAGGTGGTACGTTTGAACTCGACACCAGCCAGTAAGCCTTGGATGTACCCGGACACCGTGTCCGCCGCCATGATCAGAACGCTGTCGAGCGAGTGAATGTACTTGCTCGTGATCGATCCGGAGGAATGCCCGACAAGCGCTGCGATCGTACTCTCCGTGAAACCCAGATCGTTCGCGGTGCTGGCAAAGCTGTGTCGAAGGATGTGGGCTGTGAAATCAGGAAGCTTGTCGCCATCGAATATCCTGTTCCACTGATTGGGGAAGCTTCCGAAAGTCTCCGATCCACGAACGCCCGGAAACACGAACTCACCCTCTACTGACTTGCGCCGCTCTTCGAGCAGTTCGATGACCGGTAGGCCAACCGGTCTTGTCGAGGCGCCTTCCTTTGAATCCGCAAGGCGCAGACAGCTGTTCTCAAAATCGACTTCGCTCCACTTAAGACCGAGTATCTCACCCCGTCGGCAGCCGGTAAGCGCGAGCAACCGCGTGATGGCGATGGTCGGCGTGAGTTCGGGGTCTTCGCTTGCCTCGCGGAGCATCTTGCCGAGTAGGCGATATTCGTCCTCGCTCAGACGCCGATCCCTTACCTGATCCTTCGGCTTTCTTATTCCATGGGCGACGTTGTGCTCGATGATCCCCATGCTGATTGCATAGGTGAGCATCGATCCAGTGAGGCCGACACACTTGCTCGCCGTCCCACGTCCGCCGCGCAGGACGGAGACGCCGCGCTTCTTACCTGTCTTCCGAACGGCAGCCGTCTTCCCGGCGATCACATCGTTCATCATCTTTGTCACATCGGCCTTCGTCAGATCCTGGACCCGGCGCTGCCCGATGAGCGGTATGATGTGGCCGTTCAAGGCGCCGATGTTTGTGTAGATCGTTGACGGTCGCTTCGGACGCCCGCCTTTCCCCATGATCAGCCCGGCTTTCATGGCCTCGACGTATTGTTCGGCTAACTCCTTCACTGTCATCGCTTTGCGATCGAGCTGGCGCTCTTCGACGGGGTTCTCTCCGCGGGCAACCTTTCCGAGTTGCACCATTGCTTCCTTGCGCGCGGTCTCTGCCGTCCAGACTCCGTGAAGGCCGATCGCGTAGCGACGTGAACGGCCGGCCGCACGATATTGAATGACGTAGCTGCGCTTTCCGGATGCGAACACGCGCAGACCAAACCCAGGAAGATCGTCGTCCCAGACGACATAATCCTTGTCCCGGATCTCGACCGCGTCGACGAAGCGTTTGGTGAGCTTTGCCATCTGAAGGCGGACCTTTCCGATCGGCCCTCAGCCTGCTTCTCACGTAAGCACCACGTAAGCAGCAGGGCGAAAGCTGCGACCTGTTTCTGGATAGAAGCTTCGGAGCGGCGACCTGAAAAGGCAATGCAGATCAGTTGGTTATCGTGCTCCGTCGCGCTCTATCGTGCATATAGGAAAGGCTTCGATATCGCCTCTCAAAGCGAAAGTTATTCTCGGCGCTGGCTTTCAAGCATGGCCAAACCCCGACGGCTCAGTTGACGAGACTTTGGCTTTCTTGAGTGACGTGTCATCTGACGGCCAGATTCCGTGGCCTTGGGAGATCGTGCCGGATATGGACGCCGGTCCTGTTGGTTCCCTCAAGCCTGACACGCCAGTTGGCGAGTTGCTCGATTTGTTTCTGCGCGTTTACCGAGAAGGCGATCACATTGACATGAGCTATAATCCTCATCGCGTGAATGCAGTTCTTGACCGACGCAGCGGAAGAATTAAGTCGTTCCATCTTGGCTGATGCCGGAAAAGAGGACGCTGCTCGAACGGATGACCGCCCGGAGAATGCGCCCTAAGCCGCCTTTCCAACCGCCTTGCGCTGGCCTTCGAACATCCGGTCGACCAGGCCGTGACCCTCCTGCACTGCTTCGCGCCACAGCGACCAGCCGGAGGGGGATGGTTGGGTCAAAAGTCCGACGACGTCGCCGTCCTCGAACACGATGCGCGCGTCATGCTTGCGCGCGACCTTCTGCATGCGGACATTCTCCGGCAGGCAGGTGACGATGATCCGCCTGAGCCCGCGGTTGCGGGCAGCCTGCAGCACCCGGCGCATCAACGCTGTGCCGATGCCGGTTCCCTGCCAATCGCGTTCGACCGAGAACGCGGCCTCGCCATCGCGCACAACAATTCCGTCCTGAATGCGCGGTGTGAGCGGGCGCAGTTCGGCTGCGGCGCGTAAAGCGCCATCCCGGAACCAGCCATAGGTGACTCCATCCGCCGCCAGCGCCTCTTGAGCATAGCGGTCGAGATAGATGTCGGAAATCGCCCCCGTGAAGCGCAACCGCCGCGCTTCGGGGTCAAGTCGTTTCAGGTGATCGCGAAAGGTCTCCGCCTCCGTCGACCACAGACGTCTCAAAGTGCCTCCCTTCGAGTTCTCTATAGCCATAATCGGCTCCTTAGGTTTGGTGGCCTCTCGAGGTCCACCCCCGCGACTCGATAGGAATACGTCAGTACCGCTGATATAGATTGTGCATTGCAATATGGCTTTTCAAGGGAAATGTTGCGGCGCAGCATCCGTGTCCGTACAGATTGCCGTATTGGTTCGGCATCATGCGTGATTGCATCCGAATCGCGGACATACAGTCCAAACCTTCCCGCATGGCGCCCTTGTTCGGAGCCGTTGGCAATTGCGATGATCTGGAAAATCCGCTAGCCGATCCGTGATCATACGGAGCGGGTCCAGTCTCGGACCGCCGGCAGCGTCTTGCCATGACGCTCCTCGGATAAAATGACAATATGCCGGAGGACAAAGCCCCGGTGGACGAAACGGGAGGCGAATATGCGTGAGATCGGACATTTCATCGGTGGCAAGCACGTTGCGGGCACCAGCGGTGCCACAGGCGATGTCTTCGATCCCAATACGGGCGAAGTGCAGGCGCGCGTGGCGCTCGCCTCCAAGGCCGAGATGGAAGCCGCGATCGCGGATTCTGCTGCTGCTCAACCGGCATGGGCGGCACAAAACCCGCAAAAACGCGCCCGTGTGATGTTCAAGTTCCTCGAACTCCTGACCCGCGACATGGACGAGCTTGCCGAGCTTCTGTCGCGCGAGCACGGCAAGACGATCGCCGATTCCAAGGGCGACATTCAGCGCGGCTTCGAGGTCGTGGAGTTCGCCTGCGGTATCCCGCACCTGATGAAAGGCGAGTTTTCCGAGGGCGCCGGCCCGGGCATCGACATGTATTCGATGCGCCAGCCGCTCGGCGTTGTCGCTGGCATAACGCCGTTTAACTTCCCGGCCATGATCCCGATGTGGAAGTTCGCGCCCGCCATCGCCTGTGGCAACGCGTTCATCCTCAAGCCGTCGGAGCGCGATCCGGGCGTGCCCATGAAGCTCGGCGAACTGATGATCGAAGCGGGCCTGCCCGCCGGTATTCTCAACGTCGTCAATGGCGACAAGACCGCCGTTGACACGATCCTCACGGATCCGCGCGTCATGGCGGTTGGGTTTGTCGGTTCGACGGCGATCGCGGAATATGTCTACAGCACCGGCACAGCGCATGGAAAACGCGTCCAGTGCTTCGGCGGTGCCAAGAATCATATGATCATCCTGCCGGACGCCGACATGGACCAGGCGGCGGACGCTTTGATCGGCGCGGGCTACGGCTCGGCCGGCGAGCGCTGCATGGCGGTGTCGGTCGCGGTGCCGGTCGGAAAGTCGACCGCTGACGCGCTGATCGAGCGACTGGTGCCGCGTGTTGAGAGCCTGAAAGTGGGGCTTTCGACCGACCCCGAGGCCGATTTCGGCCCGATGGTGACGAAAGCGCACCTCGAAAAGGTCAAGGGCTATGTCGCCAAGGGCATCGAAGAAGGCGCCAGCCTGGTCGTCGACGGGCGCGACTTCAAGCTTCAGGGCTATGAGGACGGCCATTTCATGGGCGGCTGCCTGTTCGACAACGTCACGACCGACATGACGATCTACAAGGAAGAGATCTTCGGGCCGGTCCTGTCGGTCGCGCGCGCCGACACCTATGAACAGGGCCTCGCCATGGCGTCGGATCATGAATATGGCAATGGCGTTGCGATCTATACCCGCGACGGCGATGCGGCCCGCGACTTCGCCAGCAGGGTGAATACAGGAATGGTCGGCATCAATGTGCCGATCCCGGTGCCGCTGGCTTATCACACCTTCGGTGGCTGGAAGCGCTCGGCCTTTGGCGATCTCAACCAGCACGGGCCGGATTCGATCCGCTTTTACACCAAGACCAAGACGGTGACCTCGCGCTGGCCGTCGGGCATCAAGGATGGAGCCAGCTTCGTCATTCCGACGATGAACTAAGACGTGGCGGTTAACCCGGCGCTAACCATCCTGCGTGAGGACCGGTTAAGGTTACTCAGGTAACACCGACTAACGAAACGTGTAATGTTCGACAGGCCGATTTGGCTTGTTCGTTCTGCCGCGCTTGGTTAAGGAACGCGGTAAGATATTGCGGATCAAAGCCATGCCGACTCACCCCATTCGCCTGTCCAATGGCGCGTCCAAGCTTGTGCTGCTTGCTGCAGCGCTTGCGTTGGCGGGCTGCACAACGGTCAATCGGCCGCCGCCGCTCCAGCCTGTGCCGACACAGCCCGTGCAATCCAACCAGCTTCTGCCGCCGCCCGGCGCCACGGTCGATACCGGGGAAGTCGAAGTTCAGGACACCACCGATCAGGATATCGCAGCCCTGACACCCGATGTACCGCAAGCGACCGTGCCGGACGTTGCCGGCCCGCCGGCGCGCG
>JBCBSK010000149.1:0-9163 GCA_039819185.1 Pseudomonadota bacterium
AACAAGATATCCGCGGACTTCGCCGTGACCGTTGGGCGAGGGATAGGTGATGTATTCGGCGTGAATATCTTCGTCGGTGAAGCTCACCTGTTGCGCCAAGGCATAGTTGGGCGAAAGCATATCTAAGAGCGCGATAGCAGTCAGACCGCCGACGGCAAACTTGCCGGCGCGATCGAGGAACTCGCGCTTCGAAATCTTCCCGTGCGCATAAAAGTCGTAGAGATCAAGGAGTTCTTGATCGAAATCAGCCGCTGTCATGCGGCGCGGAGGAGAAAGGTCGTTCATTGCGCGCTCCCTGTTTCGCACGGAAATACTCTGCTCAGCTTCGTGAAAGATAGGCCGCACCAGACGCTTGGGTAGGATCGCTGCGCGGTCGATCGCAATCAGGAACTTGCTCAGATCCGCCGTGCCGTCGTCAGTCGACGACAAGAAGTCACTGCACCGCGCTGATTTGCTCAGCCGTTGCCTAGCGGTCGCCGCCGAGTAGCAAGAGTTCCCGCACTGTGATTTCTCGATCATCTCCGTTACAAATGTACGGGCCGTCGTTCTGGCGGAAAAATGATTTCGCTTCTGTTGGCGCAGCTAGGGCTGGCGAGAAGAGCACCAGGTAATCATCCACAACGAGTTGCGGGCGCCACCGGCTCCGAGTTGAACAGGAGTGGCGGGATCGATAACACGAGCGGGGAAAGCCAAGGGCGCGCCTTGCAGGCGTTCGTTTACGCGATCAGGAAGCTTTGGAGACCCCGCAAAGTCTGATTGGCGCCAAACCCAGGCCAGCACGTCCCAAACCGCGTTCAACTTCAACTAAGGCGGCTTCAATGACGACCAAATCACCGAAACGTGCGGTCCATCCAGGGTATCCCTGCTCTGTCGCGGGATCCGGAGGGGATATCTCGTCCATCCGGCGCAGGACCCTCCTTACACTTGCACTTGCCGCATCGGTGACCGCGGGAAGCCCGCATAAGGCCGGCGCCAACGACTATCTGGACGATCGAACCCTTAATTTCCTGATCGGCTCCGGCGCAGGGTCGGGAACTGACCGAGTCGCCAGGCTTTTTGCGGATCATCTGTCGCGATTGCTTCCGGAAACAACGGTGGCGCCGGTGAACAATTCACGCGCTGGCGGAAGGGTCGTTGCATCGCAATTGTGGGATGCCGAACCGGACGGATTGACCATCGGGATCCTTCAGTCTCACCTCTACTACTGGACCCTTCAGAATCTTGAGACGCCCGGCTTTGAGCTACAAAACTATTCGTTCTTGGGCAGCATGACCCGCTCCAACCGGGTGTTAGTTGCCTCTCACGCATCCGGCATTCGGTCCATGGCCGACATTTATGACGCCGGTCGGCCGGTCATCGTGGCTGCGAACACGACGCTCTCCAGCCACTATCTGGAAGCACTGCTTATCAACACCCTTCTTGGGACGCGTCTGTTACCGGTTCCGGGGTTCTCCGGAGGCGCTCGAAACATGGCAGTGATCACAGGTGAGGCCGATTGCCAGATCGGTTCGCTTGAAGCTGTACAGCCGATCATCGATGCCGGGGCCGGAAGCATCGTTCTCGTCGTTACCGGAGACAGTATCCCGCCTCTGACGCCGGCCCCGGCTCGGCTTGAGCAAGAGGCAGCGGGGGCGCCCAATGAGTGGATTGTTCCGGTGATCAACGGTGCAGCGGCTTCCGGTCGTTTGATCGCCGCTCCGCCAGGCGTTGAGGCTGATCGATTGGCAATCTTGCGTGACCTGTTCAATTCAGTGATGGCCAATCCCGAATTCGTCGATGAGGCCGCTTCCGTCGGCATGGTGGTCAACGCCTCTTCCGGCGATCAAGTGCAAAGGCGGCTAGCGTCGGTTTTCAATAACGGCGCTGATATGTCGGCAAACCTGCAGCGCGCCCTCCAATGTGGTGAGCACCTGGCGGAAACCGGCACTGCCTGCTGATTGCTACCCGCGATCGATCCAGGGATCAGATGATCGACTTGTTTGAACCTTTGGGCCGGCTCTTCGGCTCGTTTGGCTCGATGGGTGCAATCGGCGTAGGGGTTGCGGCGGGGCTCGTGGCAGGATTGGTGCCGGGTGTGAGCGGTCGGCTGGGCTTGCTGATCGTCTTTCCGCTGGTCATCGGCCTCGATCCTTTTGTCGGGGCCGTCTTCCTGGTGGCTATGCACTCCGTGGTGCACACATCCGGCTCGGTGCCGGCGATCCTATTTGGCGTTCCGACATCGAGCAGCGAGGCGGCGACCGTCGTTGATGGTTACCCCATGATGCGGAAGGGACGTGGTGGTCAGGCCGTCGGCGCCACGATCGCCGCATCTGCATTTGGCGGCGTGGTTGGCGCGATCGCGCTGATCGCGTTCGTGCCTGTCGGCGTTCTGGTCTTGCCTTACGTCAGTTCAGCCGAGGTGGCGGCGCTTGGCCTCGTCGGCCTTTTGTCGATATCAGCCTTGGCCGGTCGTGGCTTGGCACGCGGTTTGATTGTGGCGGCGCTTGGCGTACTGGCCTCCACCGTCGGGCTCGACGGGCTTACCGGCACCGACCGCTTTACCTTTGGCCGCCTGGAACTGTGGGACGGCATCAACATCGCTGCCGTTGTCGCCGGCCTATTTGTTATCCCCGAAATGCTGCGGCCATTGGATGGTCCTGCCAGAGGAGATGACAATACGCGCGTCGGCTTGGCCCGGATCATGGAGGGGTCTCTCCAAGCACTCCAACATCGCTGGCTCACGCTTCGAGCGGCGACGATCGGCATTGTCGTTGGTTTCATCCCAGGCATTGGTGCCAGTGTTGCAGCGTGGTTGGCCTACGGTCATGCCAGCCAATCGGCCAAATCCGACGTTCCATTCGGAGAGGGCGCAGTCGCCGGTGTCATAGCGGCTGAATCGGCGAACAACTCAAAAGAAGGTGGGGCGCTTGCCCCGACTTTACTGTTTGCCGTTCCGGGCACGTCCAGCATGGGCATCTTGTTGGGTGCGTTCGCAGTACTCGGCATACAAGCTGGACCGCGTCTTGTCGCCACCGACCCGGGCTTTATCTCAGCGATGGGTTGGGTGGTTTTGCTGGCCAATCTGATTGCTGTGCCGGTTTGCCTATTCCTATCTCCCTCAATGACGCGTTTTGCGGCGGTCAATCGGGACAGCGTGGTTCCGGTCGCACTTGTTGCCAGCGTCACCGCCGCCCTGGTGGTGTCGGCCAGCATCGAGACGTTGGTGCAGATCGTTGTTCTAGGGGCCCTCGGTGTTGCGCTTCACCGAGCCGACTGGCCGCGCGCACCGTTCGTCCTGGGCTTCGTCATCGGGCCTGTCCTTGAGTCGGCACTGTCGCGCACCGTTCAGATATTCGGCTTCGCGGCCCTTGAGCGGCCCGGGGTCGTCACAATTCTCCTGGTGACCGTCGGGTTGGGTTTGGTTGCCAAGCGTTGGCGTGGTGCGGCGCGTATTGGTCAAGCCAAGGGCGATCGGCCAGCCCGTCCGCTCTTTGCCTTCTGCGCCGCGATGTTTTTCGTCGTCGCGATCGTGTCATTGGATTTTCCATTCCAGGCCTCGTTGCTTCCGCTGCTCGCCTGCGCTGTAGGTGCTCTGAGTTGTCTTATTCCGCTGGTCAAAGAGCGCGAAACGCAGGGCCACATGAGGCAGAGCCCGGTGGTTAGCTTTCCTCTTTGTGTCGGATTTGCTGCCTATCTTCTGGCAATCCCGATCGTCGGTGGCCCCGCTGCTGGTGGCATTTTCACCCTGTTAGTAATGCGTAGCGCGGTCGGGCTTTCCTGGACAACGTCGACCATTACGGCGTTGGCGCTAGCTCTTTTTGCCTTTGCCGTTGCTGGTGATCGCATTGGTCTTGTCGGACCATTCCAATCGCTTTGGTCACAGTTCTTTTAGCGGTCTCGCGAGGAGTGGTTTGGGCGGGCAAGCAAACGGCGAGCGAAAACCCATCTGGCAAACGGATTGCGTGGCGCTGGTAACCGGTGGACGCGCGGTCGCGGTAAATCGAAACGAATGTGGCCGCTTCCAGCGAGCGGCTGATCCAAACTGGTAAAGGCAGATACCAATCGTTCGCGGACCAGCGCGCGTCGCTCCTGTCTCAAATCATGCTTGTCACTGCCCGAAAATGTTGGGTTTGTGTTGATCTCGTAGATCTCAACACGCCCGTCAACGATGCTGTAGTCTATCCGCCCGAAGTCGATGTTGGCCAAGGCGAATGCCCTTTGGAGAACATCACGATGCGGGTTGTCGCGCACATAGCGCAACTCCTCTGATGCCTCGGCTTGGCCCGTACTTCTGGCGTCGCTCTTCACGGCCCAATCACTGGCCATTTGGATATGTTGGGGCAGCACCTCGCCGTTCACCAGGAACGCGCTGTATTTCCGGAAATAGCCGTCATCGGATCGCTTGGCGCGATACTCCACTGCGAGCCGGCCACGAAGCGGTTTGCCCGAGGTTTGAATGGCATTGATCGCTGCATTCAGTTCCTCTTCAGAATGAAGCAAGTCAGTTTCAGGCCCTAGCGCCTCATCTTCCCTCCGCAAAAACAGCGGGTAGTTCAGCGCGATGGAGCCCTCGTCAAGCCGCGCCGCCTGAAACGAGTTGATGCCTATCTTGTGTAGTTCGCAGAGGAGGGAATACCGGGACAAAACTCGCGCCGGACCGTTGACGATCGACGCGCCCATGTCGGCGCTTGCAAGCGTGTTAGCGATTGCTTGTGCGGTTTCGACCTCATAAACGGACAGCCGATCGATATCGGTAAAGATGAGATGGGCAACGGGGACCGCACGCGAAAGAAACAGCTCCTCGTAGGAGACCACCTTGATCCGGCGCTTCAGAGCCTCCCGCTCGGCACTCAGGAAGGGCAGGATTGTACGCTTGTGCTCCTGACGGCAAATGTAGGCGATCATTGGCCCGTGGTTCGTCTCGCCACGACGATCACACCAGGGACGACGCGCTCGGAGACAGTCCCATCTGGCAGGTAGCGCGTACCGCGCTTGTTGTCGATTACCTGCTCAGTCGTGAAGCCAGCCAGACTCAGCGACCTGCCCAAGTCGTCGACACTCGAAAAGGGTGCCCCCCGGGTTTGGCGACACTTGGCATACTCTTCGAGCAACTCGCAAAACCCGGCGCGATCGATCGGCGGTTCGAGCCCCCGTTTCGACATTGACATCAGTATACGGTTGGCAAAAACACGGGGATCGATTGGCGGCTTTGTTCTTGCTAGTGCCGTGGTCATGACCAGCCTGCCATTTGGGCCCAACGCCGCTGCAAAGCCGGCAAGGGCTGGCAGCACCAAGTCATCGGGCAGGAAACTGAGGACAGAGTGAGCCAAGACAATATCGAACGCATTATCTTCGCCCAAGGACGCGATGTTGCCCTCGCGTGTTGAAACACATACCCCGTGGCTCTCAGCAAATTCTCTGCATAGGGCCAGAGGCGTCTCGCACCGATCGACAATGGTCGTATCGACCTTCCGCCGGCCGGCCGCACGAAGAACCATTGCCAACTGTCCGGTGTCGGCGCTACCGGCGAGCAATACGCGCCTGCGTCCTTTCGAGATCAGAGATCCAAGCAGGGGCTGCAAAATCTTGCCGTCGCTATCGAGACCGCTGTTTCGTCGGGCGAGCCGCTGATACCCCCAAACCCCATGATAGGCCAGGCAATCGCCACAGGTTCGCCGCGCTTGGTCGAACGCCTTTTGGGCCAGTTTCGCAAGGTCTTCTTCGTAGGTGCCCGTTATCGTCGACATGCTTACGCGCTTCTTGCCGTGGGTCTGGACTGGAGTTGGAGTTCCCCCGGTATGATGGACGGTTCGTTGGTTAGGTTGCTTCCAGAATGGGACATGGGCAACATTGACTTGCATGCGGTCTATACTGGGGGAACCGGACCCAAACCTTCAGCGCGGGCGTTCACCCAACACCTCAGAGAGGCACTTGTGTGAGACGCTTGTGGTCAATTACTGCGGCCATGGTCGTTCGGCTAATCGGCCAACAAACTGTCCACTGAATTGTTTCCCAAACCAATTCGCGTGATTGCTATGTGCCTGCTGACGCCAGCTTTTCCACTGCCGCTACTCTTTGGTCACCCACTAACCTATTGAAAAATTGGTACGCTCGGCGGGGCTCGAACCCGCGACCTACAGATTAAAAGTCCGTTGCTCTACCAGCTGAGCTACGAGCGCAAAAACGACCCTCTCGCGAGGCGCCGCACCCTAGGCAGGTCGCCGCCTCCGGTCAATCATCCAATCGGACCGGAAAGCCGCCCGACCGGCTAACCGACGGCTGTCCTCGGGTGGTTGAAGCGGTGACTGAGGCGTTCGGCGATGCGGTCGCTGACGAAGGGGGTGATATCGCCGCCGAGACGGCCGATTTCCTTAACGAACCGCGACGAGATGAACTGGTTGCGGTCCGATGCCATGAGGAAGACCGTTTCGATCGTCGGATCGATCTTCGAGTTCATGCCGGCCATCTGGAATTCATACTCGAAATCTGACACGGCCCGTAGGCCCCGGATAATGACACTGGCCCCGACCTCGGCAGCGAAATGCATCAGCAGGCTGTCAAACGGGCGGACTTCGATGTCCACGCCGTTGGTGTCGATCTCCTGCATTTCCCGACGCACCAGTTGAACCCGCTCGTCGGTGCCGAACAGCGGGCCTTTGCCATCGTTGCGCGCAACGGCCACGATCAGCCGATCCACCAGGCGACTGCCGCGCACAATGATGTCCATGTGACCGTTGGTGATCGGATCGAAGGTGCCCGGATAAACGCCAATACGCGTCATCGCCCTATGCCTTGTCGTCCGGTGCGGCAGCGTCCTCGCCGTCGTCGGCTTCGGTCTCGCCTTCCGGCTCGCCCTCGGCGCCTTCGTCCTCGTCTTCTGCAAAGCGGGCGACCGAGACGACCCGTTCGTCGTCGTCAATGCGGAAGATGGTGACGCCCTGCGTCTTGCGGGCCGCTACGCGGATGTCGTCGACCGGGCAGCGGATCAGCTGGCCGGCGTCAGTCACCAGCAGGATCTCGTCGCCATCGTCCACCGGGAAGCAGGCGGCGATCGCGGTGTTTCGGCGCCCCATCTCCATGGTCCAGATACCCTTACCGCCCCGGTTGGTCAGGCGATAGCCGTGGCTGGAGCTGCGCTTGCCAAAGCCAGAGTCGGAGATCGTCAGCAGGAACTCTTCGCTGTCTTCCAACTCCGTGTACCGCTCGTCGGTGAGCTCGACCTCCGCCTCGACGGAGTCCGCACCGTCGGTCTCCTCGCCCTCCGCCTGGCGCGCCGCGTTGGCCAGCTTCAGATAGGCCTTGCGCTCCTCCGGCGTTGCGTCCAGATGCTTCAGGATCGACATCGAGATCACCCGGTCGCCCTTGCCCAGCTTGATGCCGCGCACGCCCGTTGCCGTTCGGCCGGCGAAGACGCGCACGTCACCGACCGGAAACCGGATGCACATGCCAAGATGGGTGGCGAGCAAGACGTCCTGGTCCTCGCCACAGGTCGCCACGCCGATCAAGCTGTCGCCCTCGTCCAGCTTCATCGCGATCTTGCCGTTGCGGTTGATCTGGGTGAAGTCGGACAGGCTGTTGCGCCGCACCTTGCCGGAGGCCGTGGCGAACATGATGTCGAGATCGCCCCAACTTTCCTCATCCTCCGGCAGGGCCATGACGGTCGAGATGCTCTCACCCTGCTGCAAGGGCAGCAGGTTGACCAGCGCCTTGCCCCGCGATTGCGGCGCACCCATCGGCAGGCGATAAGCCTTCATCTTGTAAACGATGCCGCGCGACGAGAAGAACAGGATCGGCGTGTGGGTGTTGGCGATGAACAGCTCGCTGACGAAATCCTCTTCCTTCGTCTGCATGCCAGCGCGGCCCTTGCCGCCGCGGCGCTGGGCGCGATAGGTCGACAGCGGCACGCGCTTTATGTAACCGCCATTGGTGACGGTCACGACCATGTCTTCGCGCTGGATCAAGGACTCGATATCGGCCTCGAACTCCATGTCCTCGATCTCGGTCCGGCGCGGATCGGCGAACCGTTCGCGGATATCGACAAGTTCGTCGCGCAGGATGGCGAAGAGTTTTTCCCGGTCGGCCAGGATGGCCAGGAATTCGGCGATCTGGTCGACGACCTCGCGCAAATCGTCGCTGATCTTGTCTCGCTCCAGCCCGGTGAGCCGGTGCAGCCGCAAGTCCAAGATGGCGCGCGCCTGGGCATCGGAGAGGTAATAGGTACCGTCCTCCAAGAGGGGCCGGTCAGGTTCGTCAACAAGCTGGATCAAGGGGCCGACATCATGCGCCGGCCAGGCCTTTGACGTCAGTTGCTCTCGCGCCGTTTGCGGGTCTGGCGCGTGGCGGATCAGGGCGACGATCTCGTCGATGTTGGCGACCGCGACGCCCAGCCCCAGCAAATTGTGGGCACGCTCGCGCGCCTTGGACAACTCGAAGGTGACCCGGCGGGTGATGACCTCGGCGCGGAACGCAATGAAGGCGTCCAGAACCTGGCGCAGGGTCAGCAGTTCCGGTCGGCCGCCGTTCAGCGCCAGCATATTGACGCCGAACGAGGTCTGCAGCGGCGTGTAGCGGTAAAGCTGGTTCAGGACGACGTCGGCAACCGCGTCGCGCTTCAGTTCGACGACGACACGTACGCCATCGCGGTCGCTTTCATCGCGAAGATCGCTGATGCCCTCGACTTGCTTGTCGCGCACGACCTCGGCGATGCGCTCGACAAGCCGGGACTTGTTGACCTGATAGGGGATCTCAGTGACCACGATCGCCTCGCGGTCCTTACGGATCTCCTCGATCGTCGCCCGCGCCCGCATGACGACACTGCCGCGCCCAGTCAGATACGCCGAACGAATCCCGGAGCGGCCGAGAATGATCGCGCCGGTCGGAAAGTCAGGCCCGGGCACGTATTCCAGCAGGCTTTCATCATCGATCTCGGGATTGTCGATCAGCGCGAAACAGGCGTCGATCACCTCGCCCAGATTATGCGGCGGTATGTTGGTGGCCATGCCGACGGCGATGCCGCCCGCGCCGTTGACCAGCAGGTTCGGAAAGCGCGACGGCAGAACCGTCGGTTCCTCGGTGCTTTCGTCGGAGTTGGCCTGGAAGTCGACCGTATCCTTGTCGATATCCTCCAGCATGGTTTCGGCGATCTTGGCCAGCCGCGCCTCGGTGTAGCGCATGGCCGCCGGCG
>JBCBSK010000150.1:0-9039 GCA_039819185.1 Pseudomonadota bacterium
CAGGTGCATGGCGGCATGGGCTATGTCGAGGAAACGGGCGCCGCCCAGCATTTGCGCGATGCCCGGATCGCGCCGATCTATGAAGGCACCAACGGGATTCAGGCAATTGACCTCGTGACCCGTAAGATTGGCCAGTCGGACGGCGCTGTCGTAGAAGGCTTGCTTACCGAGTTCCGCGACATAACCGAGCAGATCGCTCAGTCGAACGCGCCGTCCTTCGGCCATATGGCGGCACGGCTTGCGACCGGCATTCAAGCGCTGGCGGACGCGACCGCGCATCTCAACAAGATCGCTGACACCAATCCGACGGAGGCACTTGCGAGTGCTGCGCCCTATCTCCGGCTGTTCAGCCTGGTTGCTGGTGGCGCCTGGCTCGCAAAAGGTGCGCTCCATGTTCAGCGTTCAGATGCGCCTGTGACCGAGGCCAGTGTGCGCCGCGTGCGGACGGCCCGCTTCTTTGCTGAACACATCCTCACCGAATCGCGCGGGCTGTCGGAGACGGTCATCGAAGGTGCTGGCAGCGTCTTGGAAGATGATCTCTCAGAGATGATGGCATGAGTGCGCATGTCGACGTCAACACTGCGGACGGTGTTGCGACGGTCCACATCAACCGGCCTGACAAGAAGAACGCGCTGACAAGCGAGATGTATGCAGGCCTGGCTGAGGCTCTGCACTCATCCGATGCTGACACTGACGTTCGCGCGATCCGCATTCTCGGCGTGCCAGGCGCGTTCTCGGCTGGGAATGACCTCAGGGACTTTCTTGCCTTTGCAGAACAGGGCGCGCTGGGCGACAGCCTAATTGCGTTTCTCGAAGCGATCGCGGGTTGCGAGACACCGCTGGTCGCCGGTGTCGACGGCCTTGCGATCGGTGTCGGCACGACCATGCTTCTGCATTGCGACCAGGTGGTGGCATCTGACGCGAGTCGGTTCCAGACGCCGTTCATCGATCTCGGCATTGTGCCCGAGGCGGCGTCGAGCCTGATCGCGCCGCGTCTGATGGGGCATCAGCAGGCGTTCTCGCTGCTCGTTCTGGGCCGACCGATGTCAGCTGCGGATGCCGTGTCCGCTGGTTTCGTCGGTGAGGTCGTTACAAGCGATCAGGTCGAGGCGCGGTCGGCTGAGATCGCGGTCGAAATCGCATCCAAGCCCGCCGGCGCGGTGCGGGCGGCGCGTGCCCTCCTGAAGGGTGATCGCGACGCGGTCCTGACCCGCATCCACCAAGAAGCGGATGTGTTTCGCGAGCGCCTCCAAAGCGACGAGGCAAAGGCTGCCTTCCAAGCGTTTTTCGCCCGCAAGTGATGTGCTGCTCGTCAGCTGTTCCGGGTCGATCAGCCGGCGCCCAGCTTGTCCAATATCTTGTTGAGGTCCTTGGCGGTCTGATAGCAGTAACTGACCAGCTTCCCGTCGGCGAGGATTGCGAACACGCCATACGGGCTCGGCGCGCGGGCGCGGACATCCTCTGCGCTATGCAGAGTGTCAATGCGGATTGGCAGGCCGCGCGCCTCAGCCACCGTTTCGACGGCTGCCACGGCGTCGGCAAGATAGGGGCATTGGCCGGTGACGATGACCGTGAGACCCGACCCCGAGGCCCGGATGCGCTTATCGAAGTCTCCAGAATAGGTCGGGTCGGGGGCGGTCGCATCAAACTTGTGCAACATGATCGAGAATGGCGGATAGGACGTCTCAACGGTTTCGAAGCCGTGATGGGCGAGGAACTTCGGGCTTGCCAGCCAGTTGCCGTCACTTGTCAGCATCACCACGCCCTTGAAGCCGCCAGCCTTGGCATCCGCGAGTGCGCTGTCGAGCAGCTTGCGGCCAAGGCCTTCGCCTTTGGAGCGGCCGACGACCCAGACGCAGTGGATTGCGAGATAGCCGGACGCGTTGATCGCACGCCAGCAATGTTCGGCTGGAATCGTTTCGATGAAGCCGCGCTTGCCGCCACCGAGCAGCCGGATTTTCATGCCCTCGGCAAAGCGCGCATCAAGCCAGGCCCGCTTCGCCTGCCATCCAGGCGACTTCCGCCGGCTCATTAGGCAGAAGAAGCCGTGCTGGTCGACGTTTTGGGCATCGACCTCGATAAGGTCTGTATGATCTGTTGGTGCCATCACACGTCACGCGCGCCGAACTTTGTGCTGGATGCTGACAAACAACAAGGTCGAGGAAATCGAATTGACCACGCTCAAGGAAAAGACATTGTTCATCACCGGCGCGAGCCGCGGCATTGGCCTCGCCATTGCGCTGCGTGCCGCGCGCGACGGCGCCAATGTCGCGGTCGCTGCCAAGACCGACAAGCCACATCCCAAGCTGCCCGGCACAATCCACAGCGCCGCGGAAGAGATCGAAGCTGCCGGCGGCAAGGCGCTGGCGCTTGTCTGCGACATTCGCGAGCCAGCCCAGCTCAGCGAGGCGGTCGACACGGCGGCCGAGCATTTCGGCGGTATCGACATTTGCGTCAACAATGCCAGCGCCATCCAGCTTACCGGCACCGCCGAGACGCCAATCCGCCGCTTTGATCTGATGCATCAGGTCAATGCACGCGGTACGTTCCTGACGATGCAGACCTGCCTGCCGTATCTTGAACAGGCGGAAAATCCGCATGTCCTGATGCTGTCGCCACCGCTGGATATGAACGCCAAATGGTTTGCGCCGAATGTCGCCTATACGATGGCGAAGTTCGGCATGAGCCTGTGCGTGCTCGGCATGGCCGAGGAGTTCCGTGACGCCGGCATTGCCGTGAACGCGCTATGGCCGCGCACGACGATTGCGACGGCTGCGATCCAGAACCTGCTTGGTGGTGATGAGATCATGCGCAAGAGCCGCACGCCGGACATCATCGCCGACGCCGCCTGGCATATCCTGACCAGCCCGTCGCGGGAGATGACCGGGAACTTCTTCATCGATGACACGTTCCTGGCCGAACGCGGCGAGACAGACTTCGACAAATACCGGATCGACCCGAGCCAGGAACTGATGCAGGATTTCTTTGTGCCCGACGACAGTCCGGCCCCGGCCTCTCTGGGGCCAGCGGTCTGACCATACCAATAATCACGGGCCAAGACGGCGCTTCGACCGGACGCCGCCGACAGGAAACGCCATGCCGACCCTTTACATCACGCATACCGCTTGTCTCGATCATCTGACGCCGCTCGGCCATCCCGAGCGGCCCGACCGTCTCAAGGCGATCGAGCGGGCGCTGGAAGATGAAACCTTCATGGGACTTGCGCGGGACACAGCGCCCATGGCCACCCTCGAAGCGGCGATGCTGGCCCATCCGACGGACTATGTCGAGCGCATCGCGGCTGCCTCGCCGGAGGAAGGGCTGGTGCGGATCGACGCCGATACGACCATCTCGCCGGGCAGTCTGGAGGCCGCACGCCGCGGTGTTGGGGCTGCCCAGATGGCGGTTGACGAGGTGATGACCCGCAAGGTGCACAATGCCTTCTGCGCTGTCCGCCCGCCGGGTCATCACGCCGAGCGCGACCGGGCGATGGGGTTTTGTCTGTTCAACAATGCAGCCATCGCTGCCTATCACGCGAAACAGGCCCATGGCGCAGAACGTGTCGCAGTAGTTGACGTCGACGTCCATCATGGCAACGGCACACAGGACATCTTCTGGAACGACCCATCGATGCTCTATGTTTCGACCCATCAGATGCCGCTTTATCCCGGCACGGGCGGGATTGATGAGCGCGGCGCGGATGACGCTGGCAACATCGTCAACGTGCCGCTCAATCCGGGCGATGGCTCGATGGAGTTTCGCGAGGCGATGGAGATCGTGGTCCTTCCCGCGATCGACAGGTTCCAGCCTGATCTGATCATTGTCTCCGCGGGCTTCGACGCGCACACGCGTGATCCGCTCGCCAATATCCATCTGGTCGAAGCAGATTTCGCCTGGGCGACGAAAAAGCTCATGGAGCTTGCTGACAAGCACGCAGGCTCAAGACTGGTTTCGCTGCTCGAAGGCGGCTATGACCTGATGGGGCTGGCGCTCTCGACAGCAGCCCATGTGCGCGCTCTGATGCGCGTGTGATTGAAAGCCCAACGAGGATCGACTTGGCCGAGACACAGCCGCTTCCAGATGACATCGCCGCCATGCCCTTCGAACAGGCTTTGGCCGAGCTCGAAGCCATTGTCGGCCGGCTTGAGGATGGCCAGGTGCCGCTAGAAGAATCGATCCGCATTTATGAGCGTGGTGAAGCGCTCAAGCGCCATTGCGATGCGCTCCTGCGCGCAGCCGAAGCCAAGGTCGAGACAATCACGCTTGGCGCCGGCGGCGAGGCGGCGGGTACCGAGCCGCTGGATGTCGACTAGCCGATCACCTGATACGGAGTATCCATCAATGCGCGCTGTGATGATGTCTGGATGCATGATCCTCGCGATGATGGCGCCGGCACTCGCGGTGGACCTTCCGTTTCCCGATGGCACCTATGTTACCGATCCCGCACTGTGCGCGTTATCGCCCCAGGAGCGGGTTGCTCAGCATGGCGACATGGTCGGCGCGATGGTTTTGAATGTGAAAGGCGAAGCGATCGACAACGGCTACGAGTCGTTTTGTCGCGTCACACGGGTTCGCGAAAGCAGCAACGATATCCGCGCCGATCTCGCCTGTAGTTCGGAGGGCGAGCAATTCCCCGTCGCGTGGCAGCTGACGCGGCATGATCAGACCAGCTTCACGATCGCCGGAAGAACCTACCGCCGCTGTTCATAAGAGAGAGGACCCATGTCCTATCAACCCTGTCCAGATCCAACGCCGGGCGATGCCCAGTCCTGTGATGCGATCGATCTCGTGATCGTGCCGCGGGCGCGTGATAT
The DNA here is from genome assembly GCA_039819185.1 of Pseudomonadota bacterium. GTDB lineage: Bacteria > Pseudomonadota > Alphaproteobacteria > Rhizobiales > Tepidamorphaceae > JBCBSK01. Next base: position 4,815 of record JBCBSK010000150.1, read on the forward strand.
CGGCGACTTCGAAGTTCGCCGGGCGCTGCCATCGGCCAAGCGCCACATGGTCGGGCCGTTCATCTTCTTCGATCAGATGGGGCCGGCGGAATTCCTGGTCGGTGCCGGCATGGATGTGCGCCCGCATCCGCATATCGGGCTTGCAACGGTCACCTATCTGTTCACCGGCGAGATCATGCATCGCGACTCGCTCGGAACCGAACTTGCGATCCGACCGGGGGCTGTGAACTGGATGACGGCAGGCTCAGGCATTGCCCATTCCGAGCGCTCAGACCAACCAAGTCGGAACACGACACGTGAACTGTTCGGCATCCAATCCTGGGTGGCGTTGCCGAAACACGCCGAGGAGACGGCTCCGGAATTCATCCATTATGGCGAGGACGATTTGCCGGTGATCTCCGGCGAGGGCAAGACAGTGCGGCTGATCAGCGGACAAATGCTCGGGCAGCGCTCGTCGGTAAAGACCTATACCGAGACGGTCTATGCCGATGTTGCGCTGGATGCCGGTGCCTCGGTGCCGTTCGACGCCGACTACGAGGAACGCGCGATCTATACCGTCACTGGAGAGATCGACATTGCGGGTGATCGGTTCGGCCCGGGGCAGCTACTGGTGTTTCGGCCCGGCGACCGGATCACGGTAACGGCCCATTCCGACGCCCGCTTCATGATGCTGGGCGGGGAGCCGATGGACGGACCACGCCACATCTGGTGGAACTTCGTTTCGTCGAGCAAGGAGCGCATCGAACAGGCCAAGGAAGACTGGAAACAGAAGCGTTTCGATCCGGTTTTCGGGGATGCTGAGGAGTATATCCCGCTCCCGGAGAATTGATGGGTCGCCACGACCTAGAGCTGTGCGTGCAATAGCGCAAATGCCGCAGGGTTTCTGGTCTGCGCGGATCTTGTCTGGCCTCGGGATGCCCTATCTCATCAGAAAGATTGAAAGAGAAGCGGTCTTGCCCGCGCACTGTCGCGCGTTCATGGTCGCCGTGACATCACGCCACAGCTAAGGACTGGGCCATGGACGCCGCCACGCCGCAGAATCGACCAGAGACACCGCTTCTCGATACGGTGCTCACGCCGGAGGATCTGCGCAAGCTGCCGGAAAGCCAGATGCGTCAGCTTGCCGACGAGTTGCGCGCCGAGGTGATCGACACGGTCTCGGTGACGGGAGGCCATCTCGGCGCCGGTCTTGGCGTGGTCGAGCTGACGGCTGCGATCCACTATGTCTTCAACACGCCCGATGACGTCCTGATCTGGGACGTCGGCCATCAGTGCTACCCGCATAAGGTGCTGACCGGACGGCGTGACCGCATCAGGACACTGCGCCAGGGCGGCGGGCTGTCCGGCTTCACCAAGCGTTCGGAGAGCGAGTACGACCCCTTTGGCGCTGCGCATTCCTCGACGTCGCTGTCCTCCGGTCTCGGCTTCGCTGTGGCCAGCCGGCTCGCCGGCGAGGAGCGCAATGTGATTGCCGTGATCGGTGATGGCGCGATGAGTGCCGGCATGGCCTATGAGGCGATGAACAATGCCGGTGCGCTGGGCGAAAAGCTGATCGTCATCCTCAACGACAATGAGATGTCGATCGCGCCGCCTGTTGGCGCAATGAGCGCTTATCTGGCGCGTCTCGTCTCCGGCAAGACCTATCTATCGATCCGTGACATGGGCAAGCAGATGACCGCACGTCTGCCCAAGGCGATGGATCGGGCAATCACCCGCACGATCGAACATGCCCGGACCTACTTCACCGGTGGTACCATGTTCGAGGAGCTCGGCTTTTACTATGTCGGGCTCATCGACGGCCACAACATGGACCATCTTCTGCCGGTCCTGAAAAATGTCCGCGACGCCAAGGACGGGCCGATCCTGCTTCATGTCGTAACCCAGAAGGGCAAGGGTTACGCGCCGGCGGAGGCCTCAGCCGACAAGTATCACGGCGTTGCGAAGTTCAATGTCGTCACCGGTGAGCAAAGCAAAGGCAAGCCGAACGCGCCGGCCTACACAAAGGTGTTCGGTCAAAGCCTGATCAAGGAAGCCGACAAGGACGATCGGATCGTCGCCATTACCGCCGCCATGCCGTCCGGCACCGGTGTCGACCTCTTCCAGAAGGCCCATCCCGACCGGGCGTTCGATGTCGGCATCGCCGAGCAGCACGGGGTGACGTTTGCGGCCGGGCTCGCGGCTGGCGGCTACAAACCGTTCTGCGCGATCTACTCGACCTTTCTGCAGCGCGGCTACGATCAGGTCGTGCACGACGTGGCGATCCAGTCGCTGCCGGTCCGCTTCGCGATCGACCGTGCGGGGCTTGTTGGTGCCGATGGGGCGACCCATGCCGGCGCCTTTGACATTACCTATCTGTCGTGCCTTCCGGGCTTTGTTGTCATGGCGGCGGGTGACGAAGCTGATCTCGTGCATATGGTGGCGACGGCGGTACAGATCGACGACCGGCCCTCGGCGTTCCGCTATCCGCGCGGCGAAGGGATCGGCGTTGAGCTGCCCGACGAAGGCGTGCCGCTTGAGATCGGCAAGGGCCGTGTCTTGCGCGAAGGCACGACGGTGGCGATCCTGTCCTTCGGCGACCGGCTCAAGGATAGCCTCGATGCTGCGACCGAGCTTGCCGGCTATGGCCTGTCAACCACGGTGGCTGATGCGCGCTTCGCCAAGCCGCTCGACCGTGATCTTCTGCGCCGGCTTGCTGCCGAGCATGAAGTTCTGATCACCGTCGAAGCAGGCGCGATCGGTGGTTTCGGCAGCCATGTCATGCAGGCACTCGCTGAGGACGGCGCGCTCGACAAGGGCACAGTGAAGGTGCGCTCGGTTGTCCTGGCGGACCAGTTCATCGATCAGGATTCACCGAAGGCCATGAACGCGCTTGCCGGAATCGACACGGCGAGCATCGTCGCCAAGGTGTTCGAAGCATTTGGCCGCGAGCCTGATGCTGTCGCTCAGGGCAAACATCGGGCATGACCTGATCAACGCGCGTTGCGTCGTGGTCCGGAGCGGTGTTTGCGCGCGTAAGGCATACTATGTCTGAAGCAGGTGCTGAAAACCGCTCGGTCGAGGACGATCTCAGAGAGGCTGAACGCGACGGCCTTTTGCTGACCTTGCGCTGGCGGCGCTATGCGCTGTCGGTGCTGCTTGTGTTCATTGCCTTTGGTGCCGTGCAATCTGGCAATCCCATCGGCCTGGCGATCGCAGCGACCGCATTGGCCCTCGGCATTGCCCATGAGGCTCTGATCCGGAGCGCGTGGGAGCGCTGGTGGCAGCGTTATGTCTTTGCGGTCATTGATGTTTGCATCATCACAAGCGTGCTTGCCTTCGTCCCGGTGACATCCGCTGGTGAAGTGCCGCAGATACTTGCCTTCCGAAATCTCGGACCGCTCTATCTTGTGCCGCTGATTCTGTCGGCGCTGTCGCTGTCGCCGAAACTTGTCCTGTGGACCGGCGGTATAACGGTTCTCGGCCTTTGGGCGGCGTTCGGCTGGATCGTGTCCGGCATGGAGCGCGCCGTATCCTGGGGAGATCTGCCGCGCGATGCCACAGCCGAGGCCTATCTTGACCTGGTGCTCGATCCCGATTTCATCGCCCTCGGCAACCGAACCGGCGAGACGCTCATGATTGTTCTTGCCAGTTGCGTGATCGCGCTGGCGACCCACCGCGCGCGGAGGGTGGTACGCGCGCGCTCCGAGGCGCAGGCCGAGCGGATGCGGGTTGCCCGGCTGTTTGGTCGTTACGTTCCGACCGAAGTCGCGCGCAAGGTTCTTGCCAACGAGGACGCCCTTAAGCCGCAAACCCGGCATGGCACGGTGCTCTATCTCGACATCGCTGAGTTCACCACACTGTCGGAGCAGGTCGAGCCCGTGACGCTGATCGATATCTTGAACGCGGCGTTCGAGCGGATTGGCCAGATTGTGTCCGCCCGTGACGGCGTTGTCGTGGGCTATGCAGGGGATGCGGTGCTGGCGGCGTTCAACGCGCCTTTGCCAAATGCCGATCATGCGGGCTCCGCCGTTGTAGCGGCGGCCGAGATCGCTGACACGGTCATGCGTGAACGTTTCTCGGATCGGGTTTTAAAGGTTCGCATCGGTATTGCGACCGGTTATCTGTCAGCAGGATCAATCGGCGCCAGCGATCGTCAGGCTTACACGATCTACGGTGACACCGTTAACTGCGCCCAGCGCTTGGAAGCAGCCAACAAGTCCCATGGTAGCGTGATCATGATCGACGC
>JBCBSK010000151.1:0-8955 GCA_039819185.1 Pseudomonadota bacterium
CCCATGAAGGCGACAGCCGACTTTCCGCAGCCGACATCGCCTTGTAGCAGTCGGACCAGGCGATCGGCCGAACGGAGATCGTTGATGAGTACTGTGACACATCGTGCCTGCGCGCCTGTCAAAGGAAAGGGTAGGGTGGCGGCTGCAGCTTGGACTGCGTCATCCGGCGCCGAGCGCTCCTTGCCGCGTCCGATCCTCAACCGGTGACGCATCAGACCGAGCGCCAACTGGCCTGCCAGAAGCTCATCATAGGCCAGCCGCTGCCAGGCCGGTGCGCCTGGTGCGAGCGCGTCTTCGGTCTCGGGGGGCGTATGCAGCGCGCGCATGGCGTCTGCAAAGCCTGGCCATGCATGTTTGCTCTGAAGATCAGGGCGCTGCCATTCGGTGAGATCCGGCAGGCGTTGAAGCGCACCCGAAACAGCCGAGCGAATATGGCCCGCCGTCACGTCCGCAGACTTGCGATAGACCAGTTCGAAGGGCGGCAGAGTCTCTTTAACGGGATCGAGAATGTGGTCCGGATGCGCCATCTGCGCCTGACCATCGAACAGGTCGATCCGCCCGCTGACCAATCGCTGCGCGCCGAGGGGAAGCAGGCGCTCGACATAGCGCCGGTCGAGACGGAAGAAGATCAGCGTCAACGTTTCGCCGGATGCCGTCTCGGTCACAACACGATGTGGCGCTCTCGAAGCCGGCGGTGCCGGCTGATGCCGCAGAACCTCGATGTCTGTTGTTGCGATGGTCGGTAGGACGAGGCTGGACAGCCGCGCGATACGCCGGCGGTCGATCACGCCAGTCGGCAAATGGAACAGGAGGTCAAGCACGCGGGCGGGCTGGTCTTGCGACCGTCCAAGCAGTTGGTTGAATTGGCGCGCGCGTTTCGGTCCGACACCATCGAGACTCGTAAGCGGCGCAAACAGCGGCGTGAGATGGGCGGGGCGGATCGACATTCCGGCTCGGGCTATCGGGGATCAGAAGGCAATGAAGACTGCACCAAGGCCCTGCGCCACATCAATGCAAGGCGCGCATGTGCTTTGGGGCCTGACAAGACGGCGGGCAAGCGGCTATATCGCCTAGAGCGCTTTTGTCTTCCGTTGAGTTATGAAAGCGCTCTTGAGGTTTGTTTGGGCGCAATTCCGGACGCGAAACCGGGGGCCACTTTCGCTGGAATTGCTTTAACGCGTGGCGGCCTGCTTTCGGCCGCCGCGCCAAACGCTTTTGGGCGAAAGCAACTTTGTTTGCCATGATTGTGGAGAGAGCATGTCCGGAACGCGCCTGTCGAGTGCCGATCTCAGCCCGCGCCAGCGGCGGGTTTTGTTTCGCGCCTGGCATCGGGGAACCCGGGAGATGGACCTGATGTTGGGCCGGTTCACTGATTCGATCCTGGTCGATCTCGACGACGCCGGCCTCGACGGGCTCGAAGCCTTGCTCGAAGTGCCCGATCCCGAGCTATACAAATGGCTGGTCGGTCAGGCGGCGGTGCCGCCCAACCATGATACGGCGACCTATCGCGCGCTTGCCGCTTTCCAGGCAGCGAATCCCGTCGCTGGAGATGTGCGATGAGCGGTGCCACGGCGCGCACGTCCTCATATCAAGCTGGCGCTTCGTGGCTCGAAACCAGACGCCGCGCGCTCTATACCGGCGTGCCGCAGGGTCTTGATGTCGAGATCGTCGCGGACGCCGCGCGCCTTACCCACCAGGCCAAGGAAGCGACCGTGTCGGCGGTGTTCGTTGCCCGCGACGGCAACCGGCTTGCGGCCTTCGCCGAGGCCTTGGCCTTCTTCCGGCCCGATGTCGCGAGTATCACCTTTCCGGCGTGGGATTGCCTGCCCTATGATCGGGTGTCGCCGGCACCGGACATTTCGGCGGAACGGCTCAGCACGCTGGCGCGGCTGCGGCGTGGCAGCGTCAAGCGTTCGCGCGTCCTGCTGACGACAGTGGCGGCGGTGCTCCAGCGCACCGTGCCGCGCAGTTTCATCGATCAGCACACGATGAGCCTGCGGCCGGGTCGGGTGGTCGACCTGACGGCACTTCTCGCCTGGTGTGAGCGCAACGGGTTCGAGCGCACCTCGACCGTCCGTGAACCCGGTGATGTCGCGGTGCGCGGCGGTATTGTCGATCTCTATCCAGCAGGCCGTGCGAATCCCGTCCGGCTCGACTTCTTCGGCGATACGCTTGAGACCGTGCGCTCCTTTGATGCTGAAACCCAGCGCTCGCTGGCCCAGGAAAAGCGTCTCGATCTGGTGCCGATGAGTGAAGTCTCGCTGGATGAAGAGGCCATCAGGCGCTTTCGGCAGGGTTATCTCGCACTGTTCGGCGGCGCGACCGGCTCCTATCAGGTCTATGAAAGCGTCAGCGCTGGCAAGCGCATGCAGGGCATGGAGCACTGGCTGCCGCTGTTCCATGAAACCACTGAGACGGTGTTTGCCCATATCGGCGATGCGCCGGTCTTCTTCGATCATCTCTCAGACGACGCGCGCCAGGAACGGCTGAAGCTGGCCGAGGACTATCACGCCGCCCGCGAGCGCCATCTCGAAGAAAAGGATGGCTCGGGCTACAAGCCAATACCGGTCGAGCAGCTCTATCTTGCCGACGAGGCTTGGGAGGACGCGCTCTCAGACCGCCGCGTCGCAGACATTACGCCCTTTGAGCTTGAAAGCTCCGTCGTCGAGGTTATCCCCATAGGCGCCCGTATGGGCCGCAACTTCGCCGCTGAACGCGCGGATGCCGAGCGCAACGTCTTCGACGCGCTCGCCAGCCACATCGGCGACCTGCACGCTGCTGGAAAGCGCGTGCTCGTCACCGCCTTCACCGAGGGCGGCCGCGACCGAATGGCGGACATGCTGGGTGATCACGGCGTCACGCCCATCAGGTCGATCGCGCGCTTTGCCGATCTCGGCGATCGCAAGACCGTGCTGGTGGCGCAACTTGGTCTCGAAGCAGGCTTTGAGACCTCGGATCTCGCGGTCATCGGCGAGCAAGATATTCTCGGCGATCGTTACATCAGGCGCAATCGCAAAAGCCGGAAAGGCGCGGACTTCCTGTCCGAGGTTGCGAGCCTCTCGACGGGCGATCTCGTCGTTCATGTCGATCACGGGATCGGACGCTTCGTGGGCCTTCGCACCATCGAAGCCGCAGGTGCGCCGCATGACTGCCTTGAAGTGCATTATGCCGGCGGTGACAAGCTGTTCCTGCCGGTCGAGAACATCGAGCTGTTGTCGCGCTATGGCTCTGATGCCGCGACGGCGCAACTTGACCGGCTCGGTGGCGGGGCGTGGCAGGCGCGGAAAGCCCGCCTGAAGCAGCGCATCCGAGATATGGCGGACAAGCTGATCAAGACAGCTGCCAAGCGCTCGATGCGGTCTGCGCCGAAGCTTTTGCCGGATAGTGGCCTGTTCGATGAATTTTCGGCACGGTTCCCTTACGAGGAAACCGACGACCAAGCGACGGCGATCACGGCTACACTTGAGGATCTCTCTGCTGGCCAGCCCATGGAGCGCTTGATCTGCGGCGATGTGGGCTTCGGCAAGACCGAGATTGCGCTGCGCGCGGCTTTCGTCGCCGCGGCCGCTGGCAAGCAGGTTGCCGTCGTCGTGCCGACGACGCTGCTGGCGCGTCAGCACTACCGGACCTTCATGGACCGGTTTCACGACTTTCCGCTGCGCCTGGCGCAAGCGTCACGCATGGTCGGCCAGAAGGCGCTGTCGGAGGTGAAGACGGCGCTGGCCGATAGCTCGATCGACATCGTCATCGGCACTCATGCGCTGCTCGGCAAGGCGATCAAATTCAAGGATCTTGGCCTTCTGATTGTCGATGAGGAGCAGCACTTCGGCGTTGCCCATAAGGAGCGGCTGAAGGAGCTTGCGGCCGACATTCACGTGCTCACGCTGTCTGCGACGCCCATTCCACGCACGCTGCAGCTTGCCATGAGCGGTATTCGAGATCTGTCGATCATCGCGACGCCGCCGGTCGATCGGCTGTCGGTCCGCACCTACATCACGCCGTTTGATCCGGTGATCCTACGCGAGGCGATCCTGCGGGAGCATTACCGCTCCGGCCAGACCTTCTTCGTCTGTCCGCGGATTGCCGATATCGAGGAGTGCCATGCCTTCCTCCAGGACACCGTGCCGGAAGTTCGTACAGCTGTTGCTCATGGTCAGATGAGCCCAAGCGCGCTCGAAGACGTCATGACGGCGTTCTATGATGGCCGCTATGATGTGCTTCTGTCGACGGCGATCGTCGAAAGTGGGCTGGATGTCCCAACCGCCAACACTTTGATCGTGCATCGGTCCGACATGTTCGGGCTGGCGCAACTGCACCAGCTGCGCGGCCGGGTCGGACGTTCGAAGATCCGCGCCTATGCCTATTTCACGACGCCAGAGGCCAAGCCACTGACGCCGGCCGCCGAAAAGCGGCTCCGGGTCCTGCAATCACTGGATTCGCTTGGCGCGGGCTTCATGCTGGCGAGCCACGATCTCGACATTCGCGGCGCCGGCAATCTTCTGGGCGACGAACAGTCCGGCCACATCAAGGAGGTTGGCTTCGAGCTCTACCAGTCCATGCTGGAAGAGGCCGTGGCCGCCTTGCGGGATGGCGATGACGAGGTCGAGGACGGTCAATGGTCGCCCCAAATCGCGCTCGGGGCGCCCGTGATGATCCCGGATCACTATGTCGAGGATCTCGATGTCCGCATGACGCTCTACCGGCGGCTTGGACAGATTACGGGGGAAGAGGAAATCGACGAGTTCGCCCGCGAGCTGGCTGACCGCTTCGGTGCGCCACCGCGCGAGATCGGTGATCTGCTCGATACGGTCAAGATCAAGCTTCTGTGCCGGCGTGCTGGTGTCGACAGGGTCGAGGCCGGGCCGAAAGGTTTGTTGATCGGGCTCAGAAATGACCGCTTCGCCAATCCGGCGGGACTGGTCGGCTATGTTTCGGATCAGGCAGGGCGCGCCAAGGTCCGGCCAGACAACCGCATCTTCCTGTCGCGGAGTTGGGCGGATGCGGGCGACCGGATGAGTGGCACTCGGCGGATTCTCGGGGAGCTTGCGGAACTGGCCGAAGCCGCCTGAGACGCCCATGTGTCAGGTCAATTGATCGTTGCGGTCGCCTGTGAAATCGCGTCCAGCATGACATCCGGCGGGTGGGCGCCGACGACGACAAGCTTGCTGTCGAGGACAAAGGTCGGGACGCCGGTCACGCCGATATGCTTGGCATGTTCGATCTCAGCTTGAACCGCATCGCGGTCTTCGGGGCCTTGGAGCCGAGCCGCGATATCGCCGAGGTCGGCATCGGTCGCGGCTGAGGCAGCATGGGCGAGAGCATCTGGGCTTTCGACATCGCCGCCTTCGAGGAAGTAGCTCTGAAACAATCGTTCGACCACCGCGTCCTGAATTCGTTCAGACGGGTCAACCGCGTCCGCCGCGCCGGCCCAGCGGATCAGGCGATGGGCATTGGTGGTGTTCGGAGAGCGGGGAATGTCTTCAAAGCGAAAACTGATGCCCTCTGCCAGTCCCGCCTCTGTAATCCGGCCATAGACCTCCTGAACGCCATCCGGCCCGCCGAATTTGCGTTCCAGATAGGCTTGGCGGTCCATCCCACCTTCCGGAATCGTATCGTCGAGCTTGTAGGGGCGCCAGACAATCTCGAACGTCAGGTCGGATCGTTCCATAGCGGCCTCCAGCCGGCGCTTGCCGATATAGCACCAGGGGCACATGACGTCGGAGAGAATGTCGATCCGCATCGCTTTACGTGTCCTTACCGACGTGTCAGGCCGCCCGCGTCTTCGCCGGGTCGGGCTCGCTCGTATCTGTGATCGGTGCCGTCTCGCTCGGTGATGCGAGCTGCTCGGATAACGGCTTGGAGTCCCCCGCTGGCGGGTCGGGAGGCAGCATGCTGCTGCGCGCCTGGGCTTCGTCATGTGCCGCGCTCGCGGTCATGAGCTGCGCCGCAACGTCAATGGCGGGCCCGTTACCGAGCATGGCGTCGACCCAATCGGGTGCCGGATCACGCAAGCTCACGCGCCGGCAGTCCCGCAGAAGGTGATCGGGCGCGGAGACGAGGCGGTGTCCAAGCAAGGGATCGGGGACAACGGCGAGATCAGCATACGCCCCGGCGTCATCGTCCGTTTCGGATGCCTTGTCTTGTAAGGTCTCAAGCGAGAGGCCTGCGATATCGACGGATCCGTCCATCCTGCCAACGATCTCAAGTCCAGGCGGGTCGAGCGACACGACACCGGCCCGCAGGCGCGTCAGCGTAATGTCGGAAACGAGACGCAGCGCCGTGCCAAGCTTGCCTTCGACCAGGCAATAGGTCGCTGGCGCCGCGGGGCCGGACAATGTGAGTTCGCCGCGCAAGAGACCGGATTTCGGCAGCGTTTCGACAAGATCGGCGACACCACGGATCTGCAGTTCAAAGTCCAGGGATGGTTTCGTCTCTGTGTTGTCTTCACGATCCTCACGGGTGTCTGGACGATACCCGAAGCGCAGGGGGGCCTCCGGGCCGGCGTCGCGAAACACGAAACCTGCCGCACCGAGCAGTTCGATAGGGGTGACCGTCGCGTCGGCACACGGCAACGTATTGGTCAGCAATCTTGGTTCGCCTGCGCTCGAGCGGCGTCCCGTGATGATATGAAAGCCTGGCACCATGTCGCGCGGTTGGCTGGGCTCCGAGGTCGGATCTGTCGCCAGAAACCGTTCCGGCGCCAGGCAATGGGTGATCTCGACCGCTTCGCAAATACGCCAGAGTTGCGATGGAGACACCGGCCCGCTTGTCACTAGCGTCATGCCTGTGGCGACCCAGGGGGCGAGTGCCGCGAACTGAGCCGCCGGGGACGTCGCGAGGAATGGGCACAGCATGCGCGAGGTTGTGTCGAGTTCAAGACGGCTGGCGGTTAGTGCAGCCATGCTCAGCCAGTGATTATGCGTGCGCACGAATGCACGGGCAATCGGGCCGGGGTCAGCAAAGGTAAGCGTCACCGCGTGGTCGGCGGGATTTCCGAAGCGCGGCGGGATACCGGCCAATGCATCGCCACTGGCCGGATCCGCGCCCTGACTCTCCGCCACGCCGTTGTGTGGTGTTGGCTGATCAGTCAGGGGGATGATGCCGTCCAGGCTGCCTGCGTCGAAGCCGAGCACGAAACGGATACAAGGGGTGATTGCCGCGAGTTCGCGGCTCAAATCGGCGGTCGGACGTTCGAGCACGATCAGTGCGCCGACGCTGGCACCATCGCATGCATCGGACAGATCACGCAGCGCGGATGAGGGGGACAGTGGCACAGCGATCATGCCGGCCTTGGACACCGCAATTAGGGACAGGGCGAACCGGGCCGTGTCGCCGCCGATCAGCCCGATGCGCGTGTCCTGCTTGCAGCCGATGTCCAGCAGACGCATTGCGAGCTGGGTGCTGATCGCATCTATATCCCGCCAGGTCCAGGCCGTCACAGCATCGGCAGTCAGGCGGATGAGCGCTTTGGCATAAGCCCGTTCCTCGGCACGGCGCATGACGGGCGCATGCAGCATGTCTCCGGTCCATTGACCGGTCTCGTGACGCTTGTCCCGAATGCGCTCTGTGCCGACCATCATGGCGTTTCCCACCAAGTCTCGCTGATATAGCCGAAAAGCGAGGTTGTCTCCGGCCGCGACACGCGCGCGGTGTGCGCCACCCATTGTCGGGGCAGATGGAACAGCGGAATGACATAGTCACCCGAGATCAGCACCCGGTCGAGCGCGCGGACGGCCGCAACGAAGTCCTCGCGCGTGTGGGCCGCCAGCATTGCCTCGATCATGGCATCCACGGCCGGATTTTCGATGCCGGGATAGTTGCGCGTTCCCTCGGTCCGAGCCGCATCCGAGCCCCAGTAGAACAGTTGTTCATTGCCCGGCGACAGCGATGCGAACCAGTGATTCTGAACGATATCGAAGTCATAGTCGGTCTGGCGGCGCTGATACTGCGCGGAATCGACCAGCCGAACATCGAGTGCAATACCGACACGCTCAAGAAGTTGACGATACGCCAGCGCCAGGCGCTCCTGTTCCGGCGTCGCGGCCAGAAACTCAATCTCGACCGGTTCTCCGGTTTCATCCGAGACCAGCCGGCCATCGACGGCCCGGTAGCCGGCCTCGTTGAGGAGCGCTGTTGCCCGCCTGAGGCCGGCACGGTCACGTCCCGACCCGTCAGTTTCGGGCAATGTGAAGCTTCCGTCCATCACGTCGGGCTTCACATAGTCCAGCCAGGGCGCAAGCAGCTCTTGTTCGCGCGCATCGGCCGGACGGCCACGAGCGGACAATTCACTGGCCTCGTAAAAGCTCGCCGTGCGCGCATAGAGCTCATGATAGAGCGTACGGTTGAGCCAGGCAAAGTCGAACAGTTCGATCAACGCCCGGCGCACGCGCGGGTCCGAGAAGATGGGCCGGCGGGTGTTGAAGACGAGCGCCGTCATCCCGCGCGGCACGCCGACGTCGAGTTCCTCACGCAGGATCTCGCCGTTACGGACGGCTGGAAAATCGAACTGCGTCGCCCAGCGTGTCGGGTTGTCCTCGGGGCGAATGTCGTAGAGGCCACGCTTGAAGGCCTCGAGCATGGTGTTGCCGTCGCGGTAATAGTCGTAGCGGATCTCGGCGAAGTTGTTCGTGCCGCGGACGACCGAGAGCCCATCGGCCCAATAGTCCGGATTGCGTTGATATGTGATGCTGGCGCCGGGATCGACGTCAGCGATTGTATAGGGCCCGCTACCAAGAAGCGGTGTCAGGCCGCCGTCCGAGAACGTCTCAAGATCGGTTGCGGCTTCCGACAGAATTGGCATGAGCCCGAGAATGAGCGGCATTTCCCGGTCAATCTCGGGACCAATCTCGAAGCGTATGGTACGCTCGTCCACGATCGTCGCGTTCGCGACCTTGGCGTAAAAGGTGCGGTGGTTGGGGCGGCCGTTCTCGCGCAGCAACTCGTAGGAAAACAGGA
>JBCBSK010000152.1:0-8909 GCA_039819185.1 Pseudomonadota bacterium
CTTACAACATCAACACCCTGCTTGGGGGCTGCGCGATGTTGTAAGCTCTCGTCGAAACCGCGATTGCCGTCGGAGACGTAATCGCCATGACGGATCATCGGGCTGTAGAGAACCAGCCGACCGTCGCCCGATAACAGCCGAGCAGCGCCATCAAGCAAGTTGAGCGTTACCGGCCAGGGCGAAATGTGGATGAGATTGACCGCGAGCATGAGTCTGTACCCGGGCTCAAGGTCTCGATGCCAGTCCGCGTGCATCAAATCGAGCACGAGGGGATCATGTATGGCGGCGTTGGGTTCTGAGCGTGTCCAGGCGCGGATCGAGGCAAGCGCCTCATCGACGACATCGCTTGGTTGCCAGTCCAGGCCCGGAAAGGCGCGCGCAAACGCCACCGCTTGTTGACCGGTTCCGCTGGCGACTTCAAGCGCCCGGCCCGAAGGGGCTTCGCCTAGAACGCTTGCCAAGAGATCGATCAGATGTGGCAGATTGCGCTCGGCTGCTGGTGCGACAAGACGCTCGGGATCGGCCGATGCGCTGTCCACACCTTCGCCATAGGGTATGGTCTTCGGCATGGCCTGCGATCTCTGGTCTGTCATGCATCACTCCCTGGCATCGCGACGCGGAGGGATGTAGCAGGAAGCCCGAGACTGGAACAGGAGGATCGGCAATGCACGGCACAGGCGACGCACAAGCTGCCCTCACTGCCTTTTTCGGGGCTTATGCTGCCGCCTTCGATGATGCGGATGCGGACGCGATCGCGGATTTCTATGTGCTCCCCGCCGTGATCTGGCAGTTCGGCACGGGGCATCTGTTCGACGATCGAGATGAGTTGGCGGAGAACGCTGAAAAGCTCATCGATGCCTTTGACGAGGCCGGTATCGTTACGACCGAGACCACTGTCCGCACGGCCAACGTCTCGGGCGACACGGCTTTCGCCACCGTCGACTGGTCACAGTCGGATGATGCTGGCGAGGAGCTTCATGCCTTCACCTGTCATTACATGCTGATCCGCGATGCCCCCGGCTGGCGCATCGTGACGGTGGTCAACGCTCCACCCGTCGACGGCACCTCGGACGAGGACGACGCAACTTGACATGCAGGCCTTCGCAGCCCTCCTCGAACGCCTCGTTCTGACGCCTCAGCGCAACGGTAAGCTGAGATTGATCGAGACCTATCTGCGCGACACGCCCGATCCCGATCGTGGCTGGGCGTTGTCGGCTCTAACGGGCACGCTCGACTTCCGCCACGCCAAGCCGCATCTCATTCGCGGCCTTGTCGAAGAGCGCACCGATCCGGTCCTGTTCCGGCTGTCCTATGACTATGTCGGGGATCTGTCCGAGACTGTATCGCTGATCTGGCCCGCGCCGCATGGCGTCAACCGGCTGCCGCCAAGCCTCACGGACGTCGTCGATGCGTTGTCGGATGCCGGCAAGGCGGAGGTGCCGGCCCTGCTTGCGGGATGGCTCGACACGCTGGACGAGACCGGCCGTTGGGCGCTTCTCAAATTGATCACCGGCGGCTTGCGCATCGGCGTGTCCGCGCGGCTTGCCAAGACGGCGGTGGCAGCGCTCGGGGACCGCCCTGTCGATGAGATCGAGGAACTGTGGCACGGGCTGGCGCCACCCTATGAGGATCTCTTCGCCTGGCTGGATGGCCGGGGTGTGCGGCCTGAAAGCGATGACCCTGCCCCCTTCCGACCGGTCATGCTGGCCCATCCGATGGAGGAGGGTGATCGGGAAGCGCTGGACGCAGCCGATTATGCCGGTGAGTGGAAATGGGATGGGATCAGGGTCCAGGCCGTGTCGGCGAAAGACGATGAAGGCCGGCGCGTCCGCCGGCTCTATTCGCGCACCGGCGAGGACATTTCGCCAAGCTTCCCCGATGTTCTCGAGGCGATGGACTTCGAAGCCGCGATCGACGGCGAACTGCTGGTCGTGATCGATGGTCGTGTGCAGCCTTTCAACAGCCTGCAGCAAAGGCTGAACCGTAAGACCGTGACGCCGAAACTGACCCGGCAGTTCCCGGCCCATATCCGTTCCTATGATCTCCTGGTCGAGGGCGATGACGATCTGAGGTTGCTGCCCTTCCGCCAGCGGCGCGCGGCACTCGAAGCTTTTGTCACGCGCATCAGCCAGGAGCGGATCGATCTGTCGCAGCTTGTGCCGTTCGACGATTGGAACGTGTTGGCCGAGGCGCGCGCGACACCGGCCGACCATGGTGCCGGTGAGGATGCCGATGCCGTGGAAGGTCTGATGCTGAAGCGCTGGGACTCTGGCTATGTCGCCGGTCGTCCAAAGGGGCCGTGGTTTAAGTGGAAGCGCGATCCATTCACCGTCGATGCGGTGCTGCTCTACGCCCAGCGCGGCCATGGCAAGCGCTCATCGTTCTATTCCGACTTCACGTTCGGGGTCTGGCGTGATGGTCAGGAAGGTGACGAACTGGTCCCGGTCGGCAAGGCCTATTTCGGCTTCACCGATGCGGAGTTGAAAGAGCTTGACCGCTTCGTCCGACGCAACACGACAGATCGCTTCGGCCCCGTCCGTCAGGTGCGCGCCGACGCCGAAGCGGGTTTGGTGTTGGAGATCGCCTTCGAGGGTCTGAACCGCTCGACACGTCACAAGTCCGGCGTCGCGATGCGCTTTCCCCGCATTGCCCGCATCCGCTGGGACAAGCCGACGCATGAAGCCGACCGGATCGACACGCTGGAAGCATTGCTGCCCCGCGAAGCCAATACCAAGGCTTGAGCATCGGGCAGTTCTTCGTCATGTGTTGAAATCGTGACCGGGGGGTATTCGGACGCGAGCGAGGCAACGCGCAATGGCGGGCAATGCAATAAGACGGTTCTTCGGCGGGTCGCCGGCCTGGGTCATTGTTCGGCTGATCTTGCTGTCGCTGATCGTTGGCGTGATCCTGGCGGCGCTCAATCTCGACGTCTTCAAGATCGTCGAAGGGGTGCAGGATCTGATCCGCGGCATTATCGAGCTTGGCTTCGACGCCTTCGGCTCGATCTTTCGCTACCTCCTCTTGGGTGCTGCCATCGTTGTCCCGATCTGGCTGGTTATGCGCGTTCTGGCGCTGATGAACCGCGACCGGATCCAATAAACGTGGCAGACATCGACCCTACCGCATCAATCCTGGCGATCGTCTTCGCGGTGTTCTTTGTTGCGGGCGCAGCCAAGGGCACGGTCGGGCTTGGACTGCCGGCGATCACCATCGCCCTTCTCGCCGGCCCGGTCGGCTTTCGTACCGCGATTGCGCTGGTGCTGATCCCGGCCATTCTGACAAACTTCTGGCAAGGTCTTGGTGGCGGGCAATTGCGCACCGTTGTTGTGCGGCTGTGGCCATTTCTCTTGGCCGGTTTCATCACATTGGTCTTAACGGCGATCTTTGCGCTCTCGGTCAGCGGTACATTGCTGGCGATGTGTCTCGGCGTCATCCTGATTGTGAACTCCGGCGCCGGTCTGTTGGGCTATCATCTGCCGCCGCCGGGGCCGCGCTGGGAGACGCCGATTTCAGGCACGGTCGGCGGCTTCAATGGTGTGGTGGCCGGACTAACCGGGGTCTATTCGGTGCCGTCGGCGCTCTATTTTCCGGTCCTCGAGCTCAATCGAGATGTCTTCGTCCAGGCCGTCGGTCTGTGGTTCCTGATCTGCTCCTGCGTGCTTTTGGTCACCTTCGGCCTCAGTGCGACGATGACGCTGACCACGCTGATGGTGTCGCTAGCCTGCGTCGTTCCGACTTTTGCTGGCATGTTCATCGGCCAGCGCTTTCGCAACAGGCTGAACGAGAAGCGCTTCCGGCAGGTCGTGCAGGCGGCCTTGTTCCTGCTCGGGATTTATCTCGTTGCGCGGGCGGTGTTCCCTATCGCGGGATAGTGGCCGGCAGAAGCCGGCGTCGAACCGGCTCTTGCCACTATCCTGTCGCGTGGATCAGTTTGTGGGCGGCGGCAATTCATCGACGGTCAGGACGCCGTTTCCGTCTCCATCCATGCGCTGAAACGCCATGCCATACATGCCGCGGTCGCGCACCATCTGAGCGCGTTCGGCGCCCTGATCCGCGATTGTATCGATAAAAACGCGGAACTCTGCGGCATCGAGCATGCCATTGCTATCTGCGTCGGCGAGTTGGAATTGAACTTCCTGGGCTGTGGCCGGCAGTGACAGGGAGATGCTTGCACACACAGCGCACGAAATTGCGATCGATCGGATGGACATAGGTGACCTCATCTGACGGTGGTGTTGATGAATGTGGAGTTCTTGCTGCTCCACATCGCTGCGACGTCGCTGAACGCTGGCTCCTACGCACAAAAGAAGTGTTGGCCCGCGATGCTCCGGCCAGTTTGGCAGATCAAACGAACTCTGCCGCCACCCGGTGCAGCGTTGCGTGGCGGCGGGCGAGACGGTTGATATCGGTCTGATAGCCACCGCCGATGACGCCGGCGAGCGGCACATCGCGGCCGCGCACCTGAGAAACAACGAACCGGTCGCGCAACGCGAGGCCCTGGTCCGAGAGTGCCAGTCGCCCGAGCCTGTCATCCGCATGTGGATCTACTCCGGCATTGTAGAAAACGAGATCGGGTCGCGCTCGATCGAGCACGGCCGGAACGGTCTCACGCAAGAGTTCCAGATAGGCATCATCATCAGTGCCATCGGGCAACGCGATGTCGACGTCGCTTGCGATTTTTCGCACCGGATAGTTCTTCTCGCCATGGATCGACAGGGTCACAACATCCGGCGTGTCGCGGAAGATGTCGGCGGTGCCATCACCCTGATGCACATCGAGATCGATGATGAGGACGCGATCCACCTCGCGGTCAGCGCGTAGGACCGAGGCTGCCACCGCGACATCGTTGAAGATGCAGAAACCGGCTCCTTGCGCATGTCGTGCATGATGGCTCCCGCCGGCAGTGTTGCAGGCAAGGCCATGTTGCAGAGCGAGCCGGGCCGTCAGCACCGTACCACCGGTCGCAGCCTGTGCCCGCCGCGCGACGCTGTCTGTCATGGGAAAACCGATTTCGCGGGCGATTGCCTCCGGCACCGAGCCGCCCAACACTTGATCGACATAGGTTCGGTCATGGGCAAGCTCCAACCAGGAGGCGGGTGCCAGTGCTGGCACGTGAAACCCGTCAGGCGTGACCAAGCCCTCCTCGACCAAGACTTCGGCGAGCTGGCCGAACTTCCGCATCGGGAAGCGGTGGTCCTGCGGCAGATCTGCGACATAGGCCGGATGATGGACAATGGGCAGGGACATTGAGGTCGCCGGATTTGGCTTAGAGCTGGCAACGGCATATAGGAGTCTGATCGGCCGCGCACTGACGCAGCCAGTCGCAGGACCGGGAGAGACGCTCATGGACATGGCAGCGCACCCGGTCGAGCGCCCGTTTCAGGTCACGCACAGGCGGGTCCTCGGCATCGCGTTGCCGATGACCTTGGCCTATCTGTCGACGCCGCTTCTCGGGCTGACCGATCTTGCTGTGATCGGCCGGTTGGGCGATCCCGCATTGCTGGGTGGTATCACCGTGGGTGGGATCATTTTCAGCCTGGTGTTCTCGGCCTTCAATTTTCTCAAGATCGGCACGACAGGGCTGACGGCCCAGGCGCTCGGCGCCGGTGACGATGTCGAGCAACGTGCGGTGTTGATGCGTGCGTCGGCGATCGCAATCGCCCTCGGTTTTGCGCTGGTTCTCTTGCAGGTGCCAATCCTGTTCCTATCGATGCTCGCGGTTGGCGCGAGTTCCGCGGTCGAGGCAGCGACAACCGATTACTATACGGTCCGTATTCTGGCGGCTCCGCTGACGCTGTTGAACTATGCACTTCTCGGCTGGTTCCTCGGGCTTGGCCGCGCCGGTATGGGACTGTTGCTCCAGACCGTGCTGAACGGGGTCAACATCGCGCTGTCGATCCTGTTCGTGCTCGGCTTGGGCTGGGGCATCGCAGGCGCTGCCTGGGCGACGGTCATCGCAGAAGGCATTGCGGCGCTCGCGGGCTTGGCTGTCGCCGGGCGTCAACTTGGGTTTCGAATCGGCGCTCCGTTGCAGGTTCTCATGGCGCGTGATCAGCTCTTGCGGCTTTTCGCGATGAACCGCGATATTCTCATCCGCACCTTCTGCCTGATCGCTGCCTTTTGGATGTTCACCAGAGCGGGTGCCCAGCAAGGTGACGTGATTCTTGCGGCCAACGGCGTCCTGTTCAACATGTTCTTCCTGGGCTCCTACTTCCTCGACGGGCTTGCAACCGCCGCCGAGCAACTCACGGGACGGGCAAAGGGAGCGCGCCACCGCCTGGCCTTCGAACAGGCGGTCAAGCTACCGATCCTGTGGGGGTTTGTTCTGTCCGGAACGGTCAGCGCCATTCTGCTTTTGGCCGGGGGGCTGATGATCGATGTCATTTCCGCCAGCGAGGAGGTACGCGCCACTGCGCGCGTTTTCTTGATCTGGGCAGCGCTAAGCCCGCTTGCCGGTGTTCTGGCGTTTCAGTTCGACGGAGTCTTTATCGGTGCGACCTGGTCCCAGGACATGCGCAACATGATGGTCCTAAGCCTTGGCTTGTTTGTTCTGACCTGGCAGGTCGCCGAGCCGCTGATTGGCAATCATGGGGTTTGGCTCGCACTGCATGTCTTCTTGGGCGCGCGGGGGCTAACGCTGTGGTGGCGCTACAGGGTGCGGATCGAGGAAGATTTTCCCAAACATTCCGCTGGGAGCGCGCTTTTAAGGTGACAGATTCCGCGCGGCCCAGTCGTCCATGCCGGTGCCGACAGCGTCGGTGACAGACGCAAAGCCTTCCCGCTCTAGCCGTTGCGTAAGCCCGGTCAAGACGGTCTCGACGAGATCAACCCCGCCATAGATCAGCCCGGTGTAGAGTTCGAGCAGTGTTGCGCCGGCGCGGATCTTCTCGAAAGCGGTGTCGGCTGACTCGACCCCGCCAATGCCGATCATCGGCATATCGGCCGGCAGGCGCTGGCGCATCCGGGCCAGCATCACCGTCGCGCGGTGAAACAGTGGCTTGCCAGAGAGACCGCCTGCTTGGGCTGCGATCGCTGGATCCGTTATACCATTTCGCGACAGGGTTGTGTTGGAGACGATGACACCGTCAAGGCTGCGCCCTGTAACGGCTTGGGCGATGTCGTCAAGATCTGTGTCCTCTAGATCAGGTGCGATCTTCAGAAAAAGCGGCACGCGCCGAAGGCCTTTGTCCTGCTGCGCATCTCGCGCCGCGACACAGCGAACCAACAGATCGTCAAGCTGTTCGGCGTGCTGCAGATCACGCAGGCCCGGCGTGTTGGGCGAGGAGATGTTGATGGTGAAGAAGCTTGCGAGATCAGAGAAGGTCTCGATGCCGGCGACATAATCGGCCGCCTTGTCGGTGCTCGTCTTGTTCGCTCCGACATTGACCCCGACGATTCCTGTCTGCCGCCGCCGCATAAGCCGCGCGCGGACCGCCGCATGGCCTTGGTTGTTGAAACCAAGGCGGTTGATGACCGCGTTGTCTTGTGGCGCCCGGAAAACGCGTGGACGCGGATTGCCGTCCTGCGGCTTTGGCGTGACGGTGCCAACTTCGACAAAACCGAATCCGGTCGACAACAAGGCATCCGGGACCTCGGCGGATTTGTCAAAGCCTGCCGCCATGCCAAGCGGATTGGGGAAGTCGAGGTCCCATAAGCTGACCTGCAAAGCCGGACCGGTGATCGTGCCAGGGCGTGGATGCAGCCCTGTCTTCAAAGCCTCAATGGCCAGTTCATGCGCGCGTTCGGCATCGAGTCTGAGAAGAAAGGGCTGAGCAAGCGAGGCCAGCGATCTCAGCATCACAGTCCGTCCGTTTCAGACAGATCTGGAAACAGATGTCCGTCCGGACCGAGCGGTAGATCATGCACCGCAACGGCCAGTTTCGGATCGAGATCCCCGTAAAGATGTGGGAACAACGTGCCGCCGCGCGATGGCTCCCATTTGAGCGACGGGCCAAGCGCGTCCGGGCGGAAGGCGATCAACAGAAGATCAGCCTGGCCTGCGAAATGTTTCGCTGCCGTGCCAATGGCCTGGTCCGCCGTTGACAGATGGATGAACCCGTCACGCGCATCGTCAGCAGATCCTCTATAGATTCCATCTGCTTGGGCGATACCCCAGGATGTGCGGTCGACAATCTTGTAGACAAGGGGGGCTGACATCGGGGTGAAATCAATTCGGAACTTATCTTGATGCTGCAGCGGGACGTTAAGTGGATCGACCGGCGATCACAAGCGCTGGCACAAGACAACCCCAGCGCTATGGACAGGAATCATGTCAAGGTGATAATTCCTATTTCAATGTGGGAAGCGGATTTTTATCCTCTTTCCCTGGTCCGTCACAAAGGAGATGAGGCGGGCGCGATGCTCTCACACGGACAGGTTTGGGCGGCGATCGACGGCCTCGCCGCACGCAAAGGAATGTCGCCATCCGGCTTGGCGAAGCTCGCCGGGCTTGATCCGACGACCTTCAACAAGTCGAAGCGGATCGGGCCGGATGGACGGTTGCGCTGGCCGAACACCGAGTCGATCGCGCGCCTGTTGGACGCCACCGCGACGCCGATCGACAGCTTCATGGCGCTAATGGCGGACGATCCAATGCTGCGGCCACTGCCGGAGCAGCGCAGCATGCCGCTGATCGGCATGGCGGAGGCAGGCCAGGGCGGGTTTTTCGACGATGGCGGGTTTCCGGCGGGCTCGGGCTGGGATGAGGTTGCCTTCCCGGATGTGCCTGACAGGCACGCCTATGCACTGGAGATTTCCGGCGACAGCATGATGCCGCTCTATCGTGACGGCGACGTCATCATCGTGTCGCCGGAATCGAGCATCCGTCGCGGTGACCGGATTGTCGTCAAGACGCATGATGGTGAGGTCATGGCCAAAATCCTCGCCCGCAAGACCGCCAAGACAATTGA
>JBCBSK010000153.1:0-8808 GCA_039819185.1 Pseudomonadota bacterium
GTGCGATCGCGGTGCCAACGCCGACCACAAGCGCGATCCTGATGGCCAGAGCGGTTTTGACGAACCGATGCACGATGACCGGCTGGCGGCGGACACGAGACAGGTTGCCGATCTCGGCAGTCTCGTAACTGTCGCCGCAAGCCAGCGCGGGCCCCTGCGCCGTGCAGCACGCAAGACAGGACGTCACGCGCTTCGGCTCCTGCGACAAGCACGACAGACGATCGACAACCTGTCTCGTGTCCGCCGCCAGCCGGTCATCGTGCATCGGTTCGTCAAAACCGCTCTGGCCATCAGGATCGCGCTTGTGGTCGGCGTTGGCACCGCGATCGCACTCGGCTTCGGCTGGCCGGCGCACTCGCAAGAACAGACGCGGTCGCTGATGCTGATGCCGGAAATCACGGTTGCGAGCGACGTCGTCACAATTGGCGATCTGTTGGGCGTTACCGGCGAGACCGGACAAACCCCTGTGTTCCGTGCCCCGAAGCCCGGCATGCGCGGCACCATCGCAACGGATCAGGTGATCGCGGCCCTGGCACAACACGGCGTGACAGGCATTGAAAGCGGCGGGCTCGCCTATGTCTCGATCGGGCGCACGGGTCAGCGCTTTACCGCCGACGATCTTGTCGACGCCGTCTTGGGCAAGCTGGTCTCTCAAGGGATGATCATTGATCCCGAGACTGCGGAGGTGGTGCTCGAGGCCACACCGGAAGACCTTTATGCAACCACCCAAATGGCGCTCGATGCTGCGATGACCTTACAACGCGCCGATGTCTATTCCGGGCGGTTCCGTGCCGAAGTCATGCTTGATCCACGCCTACCGCCGACCGTTCTTGCCGGCCGGTTCCGCGAAACCCGTCCCGTTGTCACGCTGACGCGCGCGGTCGAGCGTGGCACCGTCATTAGCGCCCGTGACCTGACGATCACCCAGATGAACCGCATCGAGGTGCCGGCCGACGCCATGACCGATCCCGAACCGATGGTGGGTAAAGCCGCGCGGCGGACCCTGTCAGCAGGCAGCTTGCTCGACGCGGGCGATCTGATGACGCCGATCCTGGTCGAGCGCAATCAGGACGTGACTCTCGTCTACCGCGCCGCAGGAATCGTGCTGTCGTCACGCGGCCGGGCGCTGTCGGACGCCGGACAGGGCGAGACGGTGTCGGTCGTCAACAGCCAGTCGCGGCGTACGGTGCAGGGCGTCGTGACGGCGCCAGGTGTCGTCGAGTTCTCGGCCAATGCGGCCGCGCTGACGCATTAGGAGTTTCAAGATGTCTCTTAAGCCCCACATGAAAACGCGCTGGACTCGCCCCGTTTGCACCGCGCTCCTGGCGCTGTCCGTGGCTGGCTGTTCCGCTGCTGACCGTCTGGCCAATATCGGCGAAACGCCTGCCCTCAGCGCGATCGAGGACCCGACCACGGCACCCGGATATCAGCCGGTCAACATGCCGATGCCGGACCCGGAACCACCGATCTACAATTCAAACTCGCTCTGGCGGACGGGATCGCGCGCCTTTTTCGAGGATCAACGCGCGGCCCGCATCGGCGACATCCTGACGGTGCAGGTGCAGATCACGGACCGGGCGACCCTCGACAACCGATCCGAAAGAAGTCGTGACAATAGCGAGGACTTCCAGCTCGAAGCACTGGTCGGACTTGAATCAGCGATCACGAATACCCTGCCCGCCGATGCCAGCACCTCCGGTCTCGTCAATCTCGACAGCGATGCCTCGTCAGACGGCAGTGGCTCAATCGATCGCGAGGAACGCATTCAGACCCAGATCGCCGCCGTCATCACCCAGGTGCTGCCGAATGGCAATCTGGTGATTGAAGGGCGTCAGGAGGTCCGGGTGAACTTCGAGGTTCGCGAACTGATCGTAGCGGGCATTGTAAGGCCCGAGGACATCGCGTCGGACAATACCATCGACTCGTCGAAGATCGCCGAAGCGCGGATCTCCTATGGCGGCCGGGGCCAGATCACCGACGTGCAGCAGCCGCGCTACGGTCAGCAGGTCCTGGACGTGCTGCTGCCCTTCTAAATCAGGCGCTTCAAATGGGACCCAGGCAACCGTCTCGCAGCTCTCTGGCTACGCGCTTTCGGACGCGAAACCGGTTCCCATTTTCGCTGAAAGCGCTCTGAGCCGTTCGACCGCTCCCACCCATTGTCGAACGGCCCGAAACGGCCTCCGGGATTGCTCCCCCCGGAGGCCGTTCTGGTTTGACCTTGCGGATAGTGGCACGGCGGGTCTGTGTCAGCTTGCAGATCCGCCGATCCGTTTCCGTTCAAGATCAGTAGCAGACGTACGCGTAGACGTAGTTGCCCCACGCGTCCCAGTAATACTCGTAGTAGCAGTAGGCAGCCTGGGCCTGGAGCGAGGTCAGCGTCACGCTGGTCAGAGCGATGGCACCGATGGCGAGATTGCGAAGCTTTTTCATGGTCAGTCCCCTGTGTGCTCGGTGAATGGTCTGTCTTCCGTGATCCGAAGGTGTCTGCCTTCGATGCGTGGAAGATGGACCACCGCGCGCGGGGACGTTGTGGGGCGCTTCACAAAACCGAAACGCCGAGCAATTCCAGGAAACGTGCCAACCAGTTTATCGTCTGGAATTGCGACAATCAGAGCTTTTGGCCGGAGACGGTTTTCCGTCTCCGGCCAATGTAGGGTGATGAAGCTGGATCAATCGTCACGGTAAACGCGTTCGCGGCGTTCGTGACGTTCTTGGGCTTCGAGTGACAGGGTCGCGATGGGCCGCGCGATCAACCGCTTGAGGCCGATCGGCTCGCCGGTTTCTTCGCAATATCCATAGGTTCCGTCCTCGATCCGGCGTAGCGCGGCATCGATTTTGGAGATCAGCTTGCGCTGGCGGTCGCGGGCTCTGAGTTCGATAGCCCGGTCGGTTTCCGTCGACGCCCGGTCGGCGACGTCGGGGTGTTGATGGTGCTCATCCTGCAAGGCCTGAATGGTGACCTTGCTTTCCATGAGGATCTGCTCCTTCCAGTCGAGCAGCTTGGCCCGAAAGAAAACGAGCTGACGTTCATTCATGAACGGTTCGTTGTCATGCGGCTCGTAACGGACATCGAGCTCCATGATCATCACGCAGAACTCCCGCAGAGGCGTAAAGTGGCGCCCTTATAGCGGGGGAGTCGCAAGGAAACAACGCGATCTCGGCACTTTCAGATCGAAATCCATCACATTGATGGAACTTGGCAAATTGTGCTTAACGATGCTGCAGCGCACCATGGCGCCACACTGCCCCCGATACCATCTCAGGACTGCTTAGGCGGCATCGCGTTGGCTACGTTTGGCCAGTTCAACCTGCACCCTGAGTGCGATCGCATCGAGGACTTCGACCAGACCAGGGTCATCGGCGATCTCCGCGCGCTGGTCGAGCAACATCTCGAGACGCCCGAGCGTGGAACTGCCGAGACGACCTTCCAAAACAGCGAGCTTGAGATCATCCAGCGCATCAAGCAGATCATGGCCGTTGCGGATGGCCTGACGGCGGCGCTCAAATGGGTCTTCCACGGCTTGTAGAGCGAGGATCGCGTCGACACCGCCAAGCCCCGCCGCCACGGAGACGCCGGGGACGCCGGAGGCGCGTCCCGACCCCGCATCACTGTCGACTTCAAATGCGGCTGACGGGCCGGATTTGCGCGTGCGCTTGCCCGCGCCAACTCCGTTTGTGCCGTTCGGTCCATCGATACGCATAAGGTCTGCCTAGTGCCGCAATTCCGGATGGAGAGCCGACCTCCATGTCTCCTGGAATTGCTCTGGTCGTATGTTTCGAGGGTCGGCGGTTATGGTTAACGAGCGCTTAACGGCCCGGCACAATGTGCCGCAGCGTCACGGAAATTCTTTCCGAAGGGTTTCCACGGCCCTACCTGTGACCACATCACAAGACTCATTTTTCGCTTTTCCCTCAATGCCTTGCGCCCGGAGTCCTTTTTGGCATGCGATTCGCTTTAACCGAATTATCGATTCTCGGCGCAGGGGGAGCACGTGCCGATCTTGACTGTCCATCTCGGTATGGCCGCGCGCGCCCTTCTCACGGTGCTTGGCATTTTGACGATCTGCCTTGCACTTGCGGCTCCAGCGTTCGCGACATCGCGGATCAAGGATCTCGTCGACATCGAGGGTGTGCGTGAGAACCAATTGATCGGCTATGGCCTGGTCGTAGGTCTCAGCGGTACAGGCGACTCGCTGAACAACGCGCCTTTCACCTTGCAAAGCCTACAGGGCATGCTGGAACGGCTTGGGGTCAATGTGCGCGGCGCCAACCTGCGCACAGAAAATGTTGCGGCCGTCATGGTCACCGCCAATTTGCCGCCCTTCGCCACTCAGGGCACGCGGATGGACGTCACCGTTTCGGCATTGGGCGACTCGGAGAGCCTGCAAGGTGGAACGCTCCTGGTGACTCCGCTGCTCGGCGCCGATGGTGAGGTATACGCTGTCGCACAGGGATCAATCGCAATCGGTGGCTTCCAGGCAGCGGGCGACGCGGCCGAGATCACCCGCGGCGTGCCGACCGTCGGGCGCATCGCCAATGGCGCGCTGATCGAGCGTGAGATCGGGTTCAATCTGGTGACTCTGCCGACGGTCCGGCTGGCACTCCGAAACCCGGATCTGACAACCGCGCGCCGCATCACCGACGCGATTAACGACTTCATGGGCACCGGCACGGCCGAACTGGTCGATCCAGCGACGGTGCTGCTAAACCGTCCGCATGGCGATAGCGCCTTCCTGTCGCTCCTGACCGAGATCGAGCAATTGCGCGTCGATCCCGACCATGCCGCAAAAGTCGTCATCGACGAACAGTCCGGCATCATCGTCATGGGTCAGGATGTGAAAGTGTCCACTGTCGCGGTCGCCCAGGGCAATCTGACCGTCACGATCACCGAGATGCCGCAGGTTGAACAGCCACTCCCCTTCAGTGATGGCGTGACAACGATCGTGCCGCAGACCGCCATCGGCGTCGACGATGAGGGCTACCGCCAGCTCGGCATCATTGAGGAAGGGGTCAGCCTGCAGCAGCTCGTCGACGGATTGAACGCGCTCGGCATCGGCCCACGCGATCTGATTGCCATCCTGCAAGCGATCAAGGCAGCCGGTGCGCTGCAGGCCGAGATCGAGGTGATGTGATGATCGATCCAACAGCGCTCACCTCCGCACAAAACCTGCAATCAGGCGTTCAGACACCGCAATCCTCTTCGGCACAGGCAGCCCAGGAGTTCGAAGGGATGTTTTTGTCGGTGATGATCGGGCAGATGTTTTCCGGCCTCTCGACCGAAGCACCCTTCGG
The DNA here is from genome assembly GCA_039819185.1 of Pseudomonadota bacterium. Classification (GTDB taxonomy): domain Bacteria; phylum Pseudomonadota; class Alphaproteobacteria; order Rhizobiales; family Tepidamorphaceae; genus JBCBSK01. The sequence continues at coordinate 5,293 of JBCBSK010000153.1, forward strand.
CGGCGGCTATGGCGAAGAAGCCTTTCGTGGGCTTTTGATCGAAGAGTATGGCAAGGCAATCGCCGATCGCGGTGGGCTTGGCCTCGCGGAGCCGGTCCAACGCGAACTGCTCGCGCTGCAGGAGGTTTAAGCATGACGCTTGCGACGACACGAGCCACCACACCCAATCACGACCAGCGCGCCGCAGAGGCTTTCTGCGATGACCTCGCCAATACGGTCGAGCAGATGATTGCGATCCTCAACGAGGAAGCCAGCGAGATCCGCGCTGCGCGCTATGAAGCGGCCTTGACGTTGGCTGATAAGAAGAGCGCGCTTGCCGGCAGCTATTCCAAGGCGATCGGCACGCTGCGCGCCCATGGTCGGGAGATTGCCGATCTAGCGCCGAGCGGCGCCGACCGGCTGCGTGCCTTGCATTCAGACCTGGAAACGGCGCTTCAGTCCAATATGACTGTCCTCAGCGCGGCCCGCACCGTATCAGAAACGCTGTTGCGTGACCTGACACGTGCGGCAACCAGCCGCCAACAGACGAATGGCTATGGCAGCAATGGTCAGATCCAGTCGGCTCCCGCGCCGGCAGCCGCCATCGGCTACAATGCAGCGACTTAGACAGCCGTACACCAACGCGATTAGACAATAAGTCGCAGACCAAGCCTCAACCCATTGAACTGAATCGCATTTTAGCGATCCACGTTAACCCTGTTTCTCAACTCAGGATTCACATCTAGCGCGCAATAGTAGCATTGAGACGGACATCCCGTCCCGGGACAGGACACCCGGAGGATCGCTAGATGGACGCAGGAAGCGTTACGAAACCCGTATTCGTCCAGGTCACCTCGACAGAGCCGCGACCTGGCACGACGACCTCGGTCAACCAGACCGCGCTGCCCGCTGATAAGGCGGTGTTGCCGGCGCGGGAAGCGGACCGTGCTCGCCTTGACCGTGACAATCGTAGCCCCTCCGAGGAAGCCTCCGGAGAGATCATCACCCAGCTAAGCGCTGTGGAGCGTCGCGTGACGATTGATGATGAAAGTGGTCGGGTCTTGCTGCAGGCCGTTCACTCGGGAAGCGGCGACATCGTTTGGCAGTTACCGGCCGAAACGATCCTCAGAATCAGCAGCTATGGCCGGGAACTGGATGCCCAACCGAAGGCTTCTGACCCCGGACAAGATCAGGTAAGCACACAGGGTCTCACCCGCGACGCCTGAGCGTGGCGCATCGACTGATGCGACGGCATTGCCCCTGACTGCGGAACCGGCCTGCGTCAGCACGTCGCTGTGACGCGCCAAAGACCACGTACAAGTTGGCCTTCAGAGATTGCGTTAAATGCTTCATTTACCGTGATTATCGCCGTCCGCTTAAAGCTCGAAATCAAGACAACTTGCCCCTCCGCCGTTAACGCCGCGTTAGAGGCCATCATGAGACGGTCTGGCCCAGATCTCAGGATGAGGTCTGTTTTGTGTACTCAATCCCAAGGAAAGGGACCCTGACATGTCTGATATCGTTCTTTCTTCGGGCGTTCGCTCGAACCTCCTCCAGCTCCAGAACACCTCGGATCTGATTGCTCAGACCCAGACGCGTTTGGCGACCGGTAAAGAGGTCAACTCGGCGCTCGACAATCCGACGAACTTCTTCACCGCGTCGTCGCTGAACGCGCGTGCGTCCGACCTCTCCAACATCCTTGATTCGCTGTCCAACGCGATCAAGACCGTTGAAGCGGCCGACAATGCGCTGACCGCGATCACCAACACGGTGGAAACGCTGCAGTCCACAGCGCGTCAGGCGCGCCAGGACAACTCGTTCAACTCCCAGACCTTTGAGCTGTCTGACACGGCAACCGGCAACCTCACCTTCTCGGGTGGTGGCCTCGATTCGGCTGTGTCCATTTCGCTTGATGGCACTCCTGGATCGGGCGATGAACAACAGTCGAGCGTCGTCGGTGGCAGCGCCTTCACTGCGCCGGCCGATGCGACGGACGGCGAGTCGACGTTCACCTTCGGCAGCGGTGCCGTTGTTCTGACAGATGCGACGGACACCATCGAGATCGACGTTACGGTCGGCACCGACACTCAGACGGTGACGATCACCGGGGCAGATACCGATGGCTCGATCGATGACGCAGCCGAATTCGCTGGTCTGCTCGAAACCGCGATCAACGGCACATTTGGCGCCGGCACGGTCTCGGTTGCGAACCCGTCGGGTGACGACATCACGATCACCACAGCGGCGGACGGCGCAACCGGTGGCCTTGCGGTCGACCTGTCCACTGCGTCCGTCACCGATGTCAATACCAACGACACTTCGCTGACGGCTGCCAACCTGGGCCTCGGCAGTGCGGTGACTGGCACAGCCGGTGATGATGCTGAAACGTTCACCATCACGGTGAGCGACGGCACCAACACCACTGCCGACATCAACCTGACCAGCGCCAATGCTGCCGACTCGGATGACGCGGTTGACACCATCCAGGCAGCAATCGATGCCGCCGGCATTGATGCCACGGTGTCGCAGACCAGTGACGTCATCTCGATCGAAGGTCTTGCCGACGGCTCCAACTCAATCACGGTTGGCGGAGCTGGCGAAACGGACGTGTTTGGCACGGCAACAACAACGACCGGCTCACCGGCCACGACACCGGCTGTTGAAGCAACGGTCGATTCGATCGCAGCGCTCATCAATGCCGATACGGACCTGACGGCCGCTGGCATTGAAGCGACCAACGAAGATGGCGACCTCGAAATCACCTTCCGCTCAACCTCGGAAACCGATCTGACGGTGGCCGGTGTTGACACCACGGGTGATGATGACGCCATCGACGGCGGCGTGGGCACCACGACGATTGAAGGCAACGAAACCCGCCGTGATCTGGAAACCCAGTTCAATGAACTGCGCACCCAGCTCAACAGCCTGGCGGACGATGCCTTCTTCAACGGTGTCAACCTGCTCGAAGGTGATGAACTCGAAGTTGTGTTCAACGAACAGAACACCTCTTCGCTGACCATCCAGTCGACCAACACCGACGGCGTCAACACGACGACCCTTGGTATCACCTCGGTCGAAGCCGGTGACTTCGCCTCGAACTCCTCGCTCGACACGCGCCTTGACTCGCTTCAGGACGCGCTCGGCGGCTTGCGGTCTCAGGCGGCAGCCTTTGGTTCGAACCTCTCGGTCGTTGAAAACCGCGAAGACTTCACCAAGGCCACCATCAACACGCTGGAATCGGGTGCGGACAACCTCACCCTCGCCGACCTCAACGAGGAAGGTGCCAACCTTCTGGCCCTGCAGACCCGTCAGCAGCTGTCGACCACGGCGCTGTCGCTGGCAGCCCAGGCCGACCAGAACGTGCTGCGGTTGTTCTAAGTCGCTATCAAGATCGCGACAAAAATTCGCGGCGGGGCCTTCGGGCCCCGCCGTTTTTTGTTCGTTAACGCTTTGCGCCTCAAACTGCTGAAACGAGCACCGCCCGAGCCAGAAGGCCCTGCCCTCCAGAACGGAGATATCAATGGCGCTGAAACTCGA
>JBCBSK010000154.1:0-8678 GCA_039819185.1 Pseudomonadota bacterium
ATCCTGCGCAAACGGTTCGAGCGTCGCTGGTAAGCCCGCGTCGGCACCCAGAGCGACCCTTAATGGAGTAACGTGATATGAGCGACACCCAGGCCGCCCCCCACACGCAGATCGTCCATCCCGGCGCCTCGCCTGCAGGCGTCAAGATGACGGCCCGCAACGTGGACGTCTTTTACGGCACCAAGCAGGCCCTGTTCGGGGTCGACCTCGACATCGGCGACCGCGAAGTGACCGCCCTGATCGGCCCGTCCGGCTGCGGCAAGTCCACCTTTCTGCGCTGCCTTAACCGGATGAACGACACGATTGATGTCTGCCGTGTTGCAGGTGAGATCAAGTTGGATCAAACCGACATCTATGACCCGGAAATTGATGTTGTCGAGCTCCGGGCTCGCGTCGGCATGGTGTTCCAGAAGCCGAACCCGTTCCCGAAGTCGATCTACGAAAACATCGCCTACGGCCCACGCATTCATGGCATGGCGCGCACCAAGAGCGAGCTTGACGACACTGTTGAGAAGAGCCTTAAGCGTGCTGGCTTGTGGGATGAAGTCAAGGACCGCCTCAACGAGCCGGGCACCGGTCTGTCGGGCGGTCAGCAGCAGCGTCTGTGCATTGCGCGCGCCATCGCCGTCAGCCCGGAAGTGATCCTGATGGACGAGCCCTGCTCGGCGCTCGATCCGATCGCTACGGCCATCGTTGAGGAACTGATCGACGAGTTGCGCGAGAACTACTGCATCGTGATCGTTACGCACTCGATGCAACAGGCCGCGCGCGTGTCCCAGCGTACTGCGTTCTTCCACCTCGGGATTCTGGTTGAAGTCGGTCCGACCACCGATATCTTCAACAATCCGAAGGATGAGCGCACGCAGGACTACATCACCGGCCGGTTCGGCTGATCTGAGCAGGTGCAGACCCCCAGGCGGCCTCGGCCGCCGGCGGGCTAAGATAATCATGTCGGGAACCGATCACACCGTCACGGCCTTCGACACGGAACTTCGTGATCTCACGGTCTGTGTCGTACAGATGGGTGGCCTCACTGAGCATCTGTTCGTCGATGCGATCAGCGCATTACGCCGCTCGGATCCAACAGAGGCAGTGGCGATCATTGAGCGTGATGAGCGGGTCGATGCCCTCGAAGCGGAAACCAGTGCTACCGCCGTTGCGCTGATCGCGCGACGCCAGCCGGTGGCCCGGGATTTGCGCGAAATCGTCGGAGCGTTGAAAACAGCGACCGATCTAGAGCGTGTCGGTGATCTGGCCAAAAACATCGCCAAACGTGTGCTCGTTATCCATCAGGAGGCAGTCCCGCCACGGCTGATGGGCGGCATTGAGCATCTTAGCGAGATTGCGCTTCTGCAGCTCAAGAACGTGCTCGATGCGTATGCCCGTCGGGATGCCGATGCGGCAAGGCGGGTGTGGAGTGGCGATGAAACGCTGGACGCGACCTACACGTCGATCTTTCGCGAGCTCTTGACCTATATGATGGAAGATCCGCGCAACATCACCGCGTGCACGCATCTTCTGTTTGCGGCTAAAAACATCGAACGCATTGGCGATCATTCGACGAACATCGCTGAAACGGTGCATTACATGGTGACCGGCAGCACGATCACCGAGCCGAGACCCAAGGGCGATACATCGTCAACGCGTCAACAGGGCAATGTCACGATTATTCGTGGCGTATCGGATCTGCCGTCATTGCCGGGAGATGCGTCATGACGGCAACCGTTATGATCGTCGAGGACGAGGAGCCGCTGACGCTTCTCTTGCGCTACAATTTGGAAGCAGAGGGTTTCGCCGTCGAAACCGTGGCGCGCGGTGACGAGGCGGAAACGCGCTTGCGGGAAACCACGCCCGATCTCTTATTGCTTGACTGGATGCTGCCGGGCATTAGCGGTATCGAACTGTGCCGCAGGTTGCGTAGCAAGCCTGAGACGGAGCGGTTGCCAGTGATCATGTTGACCGCCCGTGGGGAAGAAAACGAGCGCATTCGCGGTCTGTCGACCGGTGCCGACGACTATGTCGTCAAGCCGTTTTCAATTCCGGAACTGATGACACGGATCAAAGCGATCCTGCGCCGCGCCAAGCCTGAACTGATTTCCGTCATTCTACGCGCAGGTGACATCGAGCTGAACCGCGAAACCCATCGGGTTCGCCGCACGGGCCGTGAGATTCATCTCGGTCCCACGGAATTCCGTCTGCTTGAGTTCCTGATGCAGAGTCCCGGCCGCGTCTTCAGCCGCGAACAATTGCTCGACGGTGTCTGGGGCCATGATGTCTATGTCGATGAGCGCACCGTGGATGTCCATGTCGGCCGTTTGCGCAAGGCGATCAATCGTGGCCGGGCAAGAGATCCGATCCGCACCGTTCGCGGTGCCGGTTATGCTTTCGACGATCAATTCATGAACGTGGCCGCGAAGCAGGTTGGCTGAAAAGCTGACACGCGGATTTGGCACAAGACCGATCTCCTCTCAGACGAAATGAATCTGAGGGAGATACAGCCTTTTGAGCCAAGGAGATTATCTTGCGGAGGCGCGTCGCCGCTCGGCCGAGGGTTGATACGCAATCTGCGCATGATAGTCGCAGTACGGACTGCCGGGCTCGCTCGGACAACCGCAATAGTGGAAATCTTCCGTCCCCGGATCACCGATCGGCCAACGGCAGGTGCGTTCGTTCAGCTCCATGATGCTGGCGCGACGCGACATCGGCACGACAACGCTGGGCAGAGGTGCCGGCTCGGGCGCTATCTCGGTCTCGGGGTTCGCCTTGAGGGCCACATTGCCCATCGTCGGTGCCGAGGGGCGCTTGCCGCTTGGCCGGGTCGCGGGCCGGCTCCGCTTCTGGCGCGGCGCGACAGGCCGCGTCGACTTCGCGCGCCCGGACAGGCCAAGCCTGTGAACTTTGCCGATGACGGCATTTCGTGTGACGCCACCGAGTTGACCCGCGATCTGGCTTGCACTCAATCCTTCGGCCCATAGCCGCTTCAACAGCTCGACCCGCTCGTCCGTCCAGCTCATATATGCCTCCTCGCTTGCCGGTTAAGACTCCCTCACCGTCCGCGCATGGCCGCCGCGCCATGCTCGTCTCTAAGGCTCGTAGGAGTCACGCCCTACGGCACAAAATGTCGTAGCGAACAGATGAGAGGCTACAATATCGGCGGACTCGCGCGCAAGAGTCGGCGGACTCGACAAGGCAGTTTTTCCCAGGCTTCCGGTGTGCGATTCCGCAAAACCTCCGAACGCGGGATGCCTTCTTGTATCCGGGCTGATGTCAGGCGCGGATGATATCGCTCCCGCTGTTGCTCATCACCGTGTGAGATTGACAGTCACCGGCCGGTCTTGGATACTTCAACCAAGTTCGCGCCGCCGACCATCGGCGGCGTTAGTCGTTCAGGGCGCCTGTTACCATGATGGTGGCAGGGGCTCGACAAGACAGCGAGACACAACCCCGCGTCGATGTCGCCTCGACTCGATGTTACGTTGAAACCCTGATCATCAGCAGTGATCAGTCCCGACCCATTCTCATGACGCACGACGTCCACCGCAAGGAGCCCATCATGACTCCTCACAGCACTGCTCTTTTTCAAACCTATGCCCGGTCCGACCTTGCGTTTGAGCGCGGTGAGGGAAGTTGGTTGATCGCGACCGATGGACGTCGCTTTCTCGACTTCGCTGCCGGCATAGCGGTGAACGTCGTTGGCCATTCCCACCCGCATGTCGTGGAAGCGTTAAAGCATCAGGCGGACAAGCTTTGGCATGTGTCCAATCTCTACCGCATTCCTGAACAGGAGCGGCTTGGCGCCCGGCTGACAGATGTTACCTTCGCTGACCGGGTCTTCTTCGGCAATTCGGGCGCTGAAGCCATAGAACTCGCCATCAAGCTCGCGCGACGCTACCAGTGGGCCAATGGCGCACCGGAGCGCTATCGCATCATCACGTTCGAAGGGGCATTCCACGGCCGAACGATCGCAGCCGTCAATGCCGGCGGCCAGGCGAAATATCTTGAAGGGTTTGGTCCGCGTCTCGAAGGGTTCGACCAGGTGCCGTTCGGCGATCTTGCAGCACTTGAAGCAGCTATAGGTCAGGAGACGGCGGCCATTCTTGTCGAACCGGTCCAGGGCGAAGGTGGCATTCGCCCGTTACCGATTGAGCATCTGAAGGCGATGCGTGGGCTGTGCGACAAGCACGGGCTGTTGCTGATGTTCGACGAGATCCAATGCGGCTTTGGACGTACCGGACATCTGTTCGCGCATCAGGCCGCACGTGTTACGCCTGATGTGATGGCGGTCGCCAAGGCGCTCGGGGCTGGCTTCCCGGTTGGTGCCTGTCTTGCGACGGAAGCGGCGTCCGCGCCAATGTCGCTAGGCACGCATGGCTCGACCTATGGCGGCAATCCGCTCGCCATGGCGGTGTCCAATGCTGTGCTCGACGTTGTCCTGGCCGACGGATTTCTCGATCATGTCCGGCGTGTCTCGGGCCGCTTTGTCCAGGGACTGTCGTCGCTCGTGGCACGCTATCCGGAGCTGTTTCACGACGCGCGCGGCACGGGTCTCATTCTGGGGCTCGGTTGTGTCGTTCCCAACACGGATGTGCTTGCGGCAGTACGCGATGAGGGCTTGCTTGCGGTCGGTGCTGGGCAGAATGTTTTGCGCCTGTTGCCGCCGCTAACGGTCTCCGAGGACGAGATCGACGAGGCACTCGCGCGTCTTGAAGCCGCGGCCATGGCATTGTCCGGGTCCGATCAGCCCAAGGCGGCGGGGGTCGGGTCATGAGTCCGCGTCACTTCCTCGACATCGCCGATTTTGAGACGGGCACTCTGCGCGGCATTCTCGATCACGCGAGTGCGTTGAAGGTCGCTGGCCGCAATGGCCATGCGGGTGGACGGTTGCTGGACGGTCAGGTTCTGGCAATGATCTTCGAGCGCCCGTCGACCCGAACCCGAGTGTCGTTCGATGTGGCGATGCGTCAGCTCGGTGGCGAGACGCTGGTGCTGACCGGAAAAGAGATGCAGCTCGGTCGTGGCGAGACGATCGCCGACACCGCGCGTGTCCTGTCGCGCTATGTCGACGCAATCATGATCCGCATTCTCGATGCCGATGCGCTCGCCGAACTGGCACAATTCGCCACAGTTCCGGTCATCAACGGGCTGACGCGGCGCTCGCATCCGTGCCAGATCATGGCCGATATCATGACGTTCGAAGAGCATCGTGGCCCCATTGCGGGCCGAACCGTTGCCTGGACGGGGGACGTCAACAATGTCACCCGCTCATGGGTTGAGGCGGCGCCACGTTTCGGCTTTTCGCTCAACATCGCGACACCAGATGAGCTTCTCCCGGGGTCTGTCGCCGAGGAACTATCAGATGCCGCGAACGGGTCGGTCACATTGATGCGCGATCCGTATCAGGCAGTGGACGGTGTCGACTGTGTCGTTACCGACACCTGGGTGTCGATGGGGGACGGCGAACGCGAACGCCGCCACAATCTGCTCAAGCGTTATCAGGTCACCGAAGAGCTGATGGCCGCAGCCGCTCCCGACGCGATTTTCATGCATTGCCTGCCGGCACATCGCGGCGAGGAGGTCACGGACGCTGTCATCGACGGCCCGTCCTCGGTCGTTTTCGACGAAGCGGAGAACCGGCTGCATGCGCAGAAGGGTGTCCTGGCCTGGTGCCTCGGCGCCGATAAGAGCTGACATGAACCGCCAAAGCGTTGATGTTGCGCTGGACAGCGCCGCAGATGACCTCGTCATACCCTTCGCGATTGAGGGGCTCGAAGTGCGCGGGCGCATTGTGCGTCTCGGTCATGAGCTTGATGTGCTGCTCAAGCGCCATGCCTACCCAGAACCCGTTTCAGCGCTGCTTGCTGAAGCCGTGACGCTAACGGTTCTGCTCGGGGCGTCGCTGAAGTTCGACGGCCGTTTCATCCTGCAGACCCAAAGCGATGGACCTGTCGACATGATGGTCGTGGACTATGAAACCCCCGGCCAGATCCGCGCCTGTGCACGTATCGCGCCCGATCGCAGGGATGAGATTGGGGCGCGTCGTGACGGCAATTTGGCCAAACTTCTGGGGCGCGGCACGCTTGCTATGACGATCGACCAGGGTCCGCACATGTCGCGCTATCAGGGTGTTGTGCCGCTTGAGGGCGAGTCGCTTGAAGCGGCAGCAAGGCTCTACTTCCAGCAATCCGAACAGATTCCGACCGAGGTTCGGCTTGCCGTGGCAGAGACCTACAAGGCGGGTGGCGGGCAGGCGACGACGGGCTGGCGTTCGGGTGGAATCATGATCCAGCATCTGCCGGAAAGCGGTGGTGATGTGCGCCGTGATCTCCCGCCGGGCGACGTGCCGGACGGTGTCATGATCGCCGACGTGCGGGAGGACGATCATTGGTCCGAGGCGCGACTCTTGCTCGAGACGGTTGAGGATCACGAACTGCTCGATCCGGACATCGCGGCGGGACGCCTGCTCTATCGACTCTATCACGAGCGTGCGATCCGCGTCTTCGACGCTCAGCCAATCGCCGAACGGTGCCGCTGCTCACGCGACAAGATCGAAACGCTCATCGGCCAATTCAGCGAGGAGGAACGCGCCGACATGATCCAGGATGACCGGATTGTCGTGACCTGCGAGTTCTGCAGCTCGGTCTACGAATTTCCTGCGGATGTTTTTGATAGCAAGCCAGAAACGGGGCCTGCTTAACCGGCCTTCGTCTCCTCGGAACAGGCTGTGCCGAGGCGCTCCATGAAGGCGATGGCCGCCTCGACCTGCGAGAGCGCGATGAACTCGTCCGGCTTGTGCGCCTGTTCAATGTCACCTGGTCCGCAGACGATCGTCTCGTGGCCGGCCTCCTGGAACAGGCAGGCTTCGGTGATGTAGGCGACAGTTTCTGTTGCGTTCCGCTGTGCACAGCGAAGTGCCATTTGACCTGCTTCGGATTCAGCGCGGCCGGCAAAAGCCGGTACCACCGTGAGCATCTCGGTTTCGATGCCTGCTTCCTCGGCATGCTTGCGCATCTCAGGAACAAGCTCGGCGTTGACCCAGGCGTCGAGCTCGGCTTTGACCTCAAGCGCATCGACATCCGGAAGTGGCCGGATCTCCCAGTCGATCTCGGTGCGGCTCGGTACGATGTTCACTGCCGTACCACCGGTGATTTTTCCGACATGCAGAGAGGAATAGGGTGGCGTGAATCGCCCCGACGGATCACCGTCCGTCACCAAGCGCGCGCGGATCTCATCAAGCTTGGCCAGCACGTTCCCTGCCGCGAAAACAGTGTTGACGCCGAGATCATCGCGCGCCGAATGGCTTGCGCGCCCGGTCAGAACAGTACGGAAATGCGCCCCACCCTTGTGGGCATCGACGACACGCATCATCGTCGGCTCGCCGACAATCACCGCCTTTGGTGCGGGCAGGTCGGCTCCGATCCGCTCGATCATATGCCCGACGCCGGTGCAGCCGACTTCTTCGTCATAGGATAGGGCAAAATGGATTGGTGTCTTCAGGTCCAGGCTGGCCCACTTCGGGATCATCGACAAAGCGATCGCTATGAATCCCTTCATGTCGCAACTGCCGCGCCCATAGAGCTTGCCGTCGCGCTCGGTTAATTCGAACGGATCGGTTGACCAGGCCTGGCCAGTCACTGGCACGCAATCGGTATGGCCAGACAATGCGATGCCGGAGGTGTCTTTGGGGCCCAGCGTCGCAAACAGATTAGCGAACGCGCCATCGGGTGAGGGAATTCGCTGATAAGAAACCCCGAATCCATCGAGATAGCGCTCGACAAAGGAAATCAGGTCAAGATTTGAGCGGTCGCTGGTCGTGTCGAAGGATACAAGGGCCCGCATCATCTCGCGGGCCGCCGTCACTTGGCTGTCCATGGATCCTCCTTCCATGCCTCGATGGTCGGCCGCATCGCCATTCATCTTAAGGTCAGGCATGACCATATACAAAAAACCATTGGCTTTCCGGCGTAGGAAACCACCAGCATAGGCGTATCCGTATAGGCATGAAAACCGTCAACCCCTGACGAAGGCGACGGCACCGACATCGCGAGAGGTTTGATTAGCAGGTGAAACCACCCGACAAGGCCATAGCGCGTCCGCCGGTTCCGACCGGTTTGCGCATCGCGCGATTTGTCGCCAAGGCGATCATCCCGATTGCCTTAATTGTCGGCGGGGTTGTTGGCTATCGCGTGTTGAATGCCACGACGCCGGCGCTTGAAACCAGCCGAGCCGTGGAACGGGTCTGGCCAGTCGAGGCCGCAACGGTCCGGATCGCGCGGGTTCAGCCGACCATCATCGCCTATGGCACGCTGCAGGCAGGTCGCGAGGTCGATCTCAGACCTCTGGTCGGCGGCGAAGTGATGGGTCTCGGTGCGGGGTTCGAGGACGGCGGCGAAGTGTCTGCCGGCGCGACACTGATTGAGATTGATCCGTTTGACTATGAGACCGCGCTGGCCGAAGCGCGGGCCAATCTCACCGAGGCTGACGCGCGCATCGCCGAGAGCAATGCACGGATCGCACTTGAGGAAAGCTCGCTCGCCAATGCGCGCGCCCAGCTTGAAATTGCCGAGCGTGACCTGGAACGCGCCGTTGCGTTGCAGGGTCGCGGTGCGTTGTCGGACCGCACGCTCGATGAGCGCCGGCTGACCGTTGAGCAACGTCGTCAGCAGATCATCCAGAATGAG
>JBCBSK010000155.1:0-8672 GCA_039819185.1 Pseudomonadota bacterium
GCCGGTGATCGTGATTGTCGCCATGCAACGGCTCTTCGTGAAGGGCCTGGTCGAAACCGAGAAATGAGCGAGGCCCAGAGCAATTCCCGCGAAAGTGGGAACCGGTTTCGCGTCCGAAATTGTGACAAGACAAGCGCCGAGTGCGGTTCAGTGAGGCAATGAGGAGCGAAAGCGCTCCAGAAATGAGGCACGAATGGCCGGGATAACGTTGACAGACGTGCGCAAGGTCTATGCCGGCACTGTCGAGGCGGTGAAGGGCGTTTCGCTCGATATCGCGGATGGTGCGCTGTGTGTGCTGGTCGGCCCGTCCGGCTGCGGCAAGTCCACGTTGTTGCGGATGATTGCGGGGCTCGAAACCATCACGTCGGGCGAGGCGCGGATCGGTGCGCGGGTGGTCAACGATCTCGAACCCTCCGACCGTGACATCGCTATGGTGTTCCAGAACTACGCGCTCTATCCGCATATGCGCGTCTTCGACAATCTTGCCTATGGCCTGCGCAATCGCGGACTGCCGAAGCCTGAGATCGCAACCCGTGTGCATGACGCGGCCAAGCTTCTGGAGATCGAGCCCTATCTCGACCGCAGGCCGCGTGCGTTGTCCGGCGGGCAGCGCCAGCGCGTTGCCATGGGACGGGCCATCGTCCGTGATCCGGCCGTGTTCCTGTTTGACGAACCGTTGTCTAACCTCGATGCCAAGCTCCGGGTGCAGATGCGGGTCGAGATCAAGGCGCTACAGAAGCGTCTTGCAACGACCATGGTCTATGTCACCCATGACCAGCTCGAAGCGATGACGCTTGCCGATGTTCTGGTTGTGATGAATGGCGGGATGATCGAGCAGGTCGGCCCGCCGCTAGAGCTTTACGACCGGCCTGCCTCAACCTTTGTCGCAGGTTTTCTCGGCGCCCCGGCAATGAATCTGATCAGCCCTGCGACACTATCGAACAGTAAGAATATCCCGCCGGACTGCACTCACATCGGGATCAGACCCGAAGCGTTGACGTTGGGGGCGGCGCGAGACGGTCAGGCAGCGTTTGAGATCGTCATTGATGCAGTGGAGGAGGTGGGGCCGGAATGTTTGGTCCACGGCCACTTCGCGGATGGAACCGACCGGTTGGTCGTGCGCGCGCCAGCCGGCAGCAGTTCAGATTTCGGCGAGACGATGTCAGTCAACGCGAGCCGGGACATGTTGCATTTCTTCGATGAAACGGGACAGCGCATCCAACAGAGTTGATGTGATCGCCCGGTTAATTCCTGAATGTGACCTGTATTATTCTTGGCAAACCGCGCGTGGCGTGTCGTCTGCACGACGTCGTGATGCAACGGGTCGCCAGAAGTAATGACCTCGACGGCGGCGCGTTGCGTTACAAGCAAATAGGCTTGGGAGTGCCTGACGTTCTGGGCCGAAGTCTAGAGCGTCATCCGTTCAGGTTGAAGCGCTTCACGCTGAAACCTGAACGGATGAAGATGCTCTAACACCTTAAGATATAGAGCAAACTTATCCGATCTGATTGTAGCGATGCGATTCAATCAGATCGGACTTTGCTCTCGCGGGATCATCCTCTAACCGCCCCGAGGAACCATGCCATGCCTGTTGTCAAAATAGAGATCAACGACACCACCGATCGCTACAATGGCACCGCTCTTGCCGACACGATAACCGGAACCAACAAGATCGATTGGATCTACGGTAAGGGTGGCAATGACATCTTGTCCGGCTCCGGCAATTCGGACCGCATCTTCGGCGGATCGGGCAATGATGCTATCTCCGGCGGCCCGCTCGACAGTGACAACGCCGATGAACTGAACGGCGGCAGCGGGCTGGACACCATCTCCCTGACGCTTGGTACCGCTAACGGCCACAAGATCGATGGCGGCAAGGACAACGACACGCTGCGCGTGTCATCCGCTACCAATCTCCAGATCGACATGGATGTCGGCTTCATCCGCTTCATCAATCCATCAAGTTCGATGAGCCAGCCGACCAAGGCGACCTTTAAGTCCATCGAGATCCTCTATGGCAGCACCAGTCGCGACTTCATTCAGGGCAGCGATCGGGCCGATACGATCTTTGGTCAGAAAGGCGCTGATGAGATCTTCGGCGGCAGTAAGAAGGACACGATCGAAGGTGGGTTCGGCAATGACAAGATCTTTGGCAATGACGGCAATGACTGGCTGCTCGACGGCAGTTCAAGCGTTGGCTCCAACCAAGCGATTGATGATCAGGACGAGCTGCGCGGCGGCAATGGCAAGGACACGCTGATTTCGATGTTCTCCCGCCCAACCGAGCAGGATACCTTGGTGGGCGGGATCGGAGACGACTTCTTCTATGTCGAGGGCGCGCCGAAGGTGCGCGGCGGCGAGGGCAAGGATACCTTGTTTGCTGATTTGAGCATCCTTGGTGATCCCAACCGAAAACCCCAAACCCAGGCCAATATGAACGGCATGGACGCCAATGGCGGCGATGGTGTCGATAGCCTGAACTTCGCCCGCGTCTCGGCAAACATCGCCACGGCCCCGATTAAGGGGCTTGAGATCAATCTGAAGACAGGTTCGGGAACTGACTTGTCCAGTGTCTCGTTTCCTGTGGCCTTTGCGGTCAAGAACTTCGAGAACATCATTGGTACCAAGCGTGACGATGTCCTGCTCGGCAATGGACGCAAAAACGAGATTTCCGGCTTTGGCGGCGATGACAAGATTCTGGGATCAGGTGGCGAGGACAAGCTTCTTGGCGAGGGCGGGCGTGACCTGATCCGCGGTGGTGACCAGAAGGATGTCATTAACGGTGGCGCGGGGCGCGACGAACTCTATGGCGGCGGGGGGTTGGACCGGTTCCGGATCGGCAAGAAGGAAGGCCGCGACACAATCTTCGATTTCGACGCCAAAGGCAGCCGTACGGATACGCTCGATCTGCGCGAATGGAACCTGACGTTCAAGGATCTGAAAATCTTCAACAAAGGTGGCGACGCCTTCATCGAGATACGATCCAACGGCACCGAGATCGTCGTCTTCGACGATCCAATCGCTGATCAACTCGACAAGAGCGATTTCCTGCTCTGAACGCTATGACAGGCAGACCGATGCTTTGCGATGTCACGCCACCTGCATGGCGAGGCCTTCTTTGATCCTGGCCTGGACGTCCTCCAGCCCGTCGTGTCGCGTGAACGGGTCTTTGCATGGCCGGCCATAGAGAAAGCCCTGGACCAGATGGCAGCCGGCGGCCTGGAGATTGTGCAATTGCTCGAAGGTTTCGACACCTTCCGCCGTGACCGAAACGTTCAGGCTTTGGCCGATGCCGATGATGGAGTTGACGATTGCATCGACATTGGGGTCACTCCCGAATTGCTGAATGAAGGAACGGTCGATCTTGATCTTGGTGAGCGGAATTCGGGTCAGATAGCTCAGGCTCGAATAGCCGGTGCCGAAATCGTCCATCGCGATGCCGACGCCAAGGTCGCGCAACTCCCTGAGTGCAATACCGACAGTCTCGATGTCCTGAAGCAGCACACCTTCCGTGATTTCGAGCTCAAGCCGCCTGGGGTCGAGGCCGGATTTATCGAGTGCATCCTTGACGGTGGCAACAAGATCGCCGGTGTGGAACTGAGTCGGTGACAGGTTGACCGCGAGCTCAAACGGTGTCGGCCAGGCGGCTGCCTCCAGACAGGCGGTTTTCAGAACCCAGGCGCCGAGTTCCCCGATCATGCCGCTTTCCTCGGCAATCGGAATGAAGGTTTCCGGCGATATTTCGCCATCCTGTACATGGGTCCAGCGCAACAACGCCTCGAAGCCCTTGAGGTCGCCTGAGGCCGTGTCGATCTGCGGCTGATAATGTACCTCGAGACTGTTCCGGTGCATGGCAAGCCGTAACTCGGTCTGAAGCCTGCGCTTGCGCTTCAAATCCTCGTCCATGTCTGGCGAGAAGAAGGTGTACCGGTTCTTGCCTTCGGCCTTGGCGCGATACAGCGCGAGGTCGGCATGGCGCATCAGGTCTTCGGTGTTGCGTGCGTCTTGCGGAAAGATGGCGACACCGATGCTCAAGGACGCAAGCACCTCATGGCCGTCAAGCGTATAGGGGGTCTGCTGCGCCTTCAGGACAGACGAACACAATCGATCCAAGGTCATCTGGTGATCGATATGACCGATAGCGATGGTGAACTCATCACCCGACAAGCGCGAGACCAGCCCGGCTGAGCCGATCGCTTCCTTAAGCCTTGCGCTGATGCCGACCAGAAGCTGGTCGCCGGCGAGATGGCCATAGACATCGTTGACGTCCTTGAAGGAATCGACATCAAGGCACAACAGTGCAAGCGTTGAGCTGGTTTCTTCGGCCTCGGCCATCATGGCCGGAAACAGACTGCCGAACTGGCGGCGATTGGGCAGACCTGTCAAGGGATCGTGCAGGGCGAGGAAGCTGGCCTCATCTTGCGCTTCGTCCCGCGCGCGGCGCATGCCAATCATCATTGCCAAGACTGCAAGCGCAATCGCCGACAGAATTCCTGCAACAATGGTTGCGCTGCGCCGAACACCTTGGAACAGGGCTTGTTCGAACTGAGTGCGTTCGACATCGATCACAGCCACGGCACGTACCGTGCCGTCGCGTTTGAGCGGCACCAAGACCGAGATCACCCGGCGCCCCTCCACCGTGGCCGCTTCGTTGACAAACGCGATAACTGACTTGTGAGCGACGGAGAGGTCGAAATGCTGCCGGAAGGCGGCACGGTCAAGCGTTCGATCGGTCGGCCGGCCACCGGAGACGAACCGGTCGCCGTAAGGCGTGAACACGACATACCCTAGGATCAAACCGAGATGGTGTCCCTTTTCGAAGCGTTCCGGGTGGAACAGGCTGATATGGGTATTGGCAACCTTGTCGGCGGGATCGAGCACGACGCGATCGAAGACGGTCGTATGGTGCGAGGCGTCCGTCGGGATCTCTCCCGGCAGATCGAATTCCTCGATCATCACCTGCAGCCAGTTCAGCGAATGGTTCTGCGCATCGACAATCGAGATACGGTCCATGATCTTGGGCGTTGCCATGTAGACGCCAGCGACAACAGCAACAAGAACGATGGCCATCGTCCATAAAACCCACCCAATACGCAGATGTCGCGGCATGACACTTACCCGAGTTGACCGTGCGATACCTCTTTAAGATGCCGAGACGACATGAAAAACGCGTAAATGTAGCGGACGATAAGGTCTTATGGTTGCCGCTACCAGTTGACCTGCTCGATATTGTCAAACGTCATGGTGGCGCCGTCGTCGAAGCTGATCGTCCCGGAGGCGTCATCCGATAGATCGAGGCTTTCGCCCGATTGGCCGTCGATCGAGGAGCCTGTATCGAGCACCATGGTCCAACCCTGGCCGGTGACGGTGTCTCCAGAGACCGAGACACTGCCGTCCATGCCCTGCAACTCAATCGTGTCGAGCCAGCCGCCTGCCGCTCCGCCGTCGACCCAGTCCGAGCCATCGCCCGCCGCATAGACGAAGACGTCGTTGCCACCTTCGCCATGAAGGCTGTCATCGCCTGTTCCGCCTGTGAGGGTATCGTCACCACCGCCGGTCCAGATGTCATCGTCTCCGGCGCCGGCATCGACCGTGTCGCGCGCCGTGCTGGCCGCAACAGTGTCGAAGATGTCATTGCCGCCGCCAAGATCGTAGGTCATGTCCGTCGTGCCGCCATAGACGTAATCGTCGTGCGCGGATCCCACGAAGGCTTCAATGCTGGAGTAGCTGTCGCCGAGGGCATCCCCTGCAAGACCGCCGGCGCTGGTATTGGTATACTGTGTGCCAATACCCCAGCTGTCGGTGTCTTGAAACGCGACTGCGACGCCTGAGTCGCTGCCTGAGTAATCGACCGTGTCGGTTCCAGATCCGCCGTTGAGCGTGTCGGCGGCATTGCCGCTGACCAGAGTGTCGTTTCCGCTGCCGCCGTTCAGTGTACTGCCGGTCGGCGCCGCGGTTGTGTTCTCAAAATAGGTGATCTGCCCGTCGCCGGGGCTTGAGTCGTCATCGTCATTGCCCAGGCCGACGATCAGGTCCAGATCGCCGTCACCATCCATATCGGCGAAAGTCGGCGAGCTTTCATGGCCAATGTCGGACAGGCCAAACGGATCGGCCACGGCGGCAGCAAAGATCGGATTGGACGCCGTTCCGGTGTTTTCCTGGTAGTAGAGACGGCCATTGTCATCGCCGATGATCGCGTCCAAGTCGCCGTCCTTGTCGAGGTCGGCGAACGTGATCTCGGTATCGCTCGTCACGCCAGCGAGCCCGAATGGCGTCGTGACCCCCGAGGCGAAACTGGCGTTGGTCGACGTACCGACATTCTCGAAGAAATTGATAACGCCATCACTTTCTCCAACGAACAGATCCATGTCGCCATCATTGTCGATATCAACGAATGTCGGCGCGTAATCCCAAGTGATATCCGGCAACCCGAAAGCACCATTGACCGGAGACCCAAAGACCGGGTTGGTGCTCGAGCCTGTGTTCTCGAAATAGTTCACCGTCCCGTCGCCTTCGCCGACAAACGCATCCAGATCCCCGTCCCCATCGATATCGACAAAGGTCGGATTGCTGTCGTTTCCAAGATCGATCGAGCCGAACGGGCTGGTCGCGGCAACGAAGTTTGGATTGCTCGCGGTTCCCGTGTTCTCGAAATAGTTCAGCGTTCCGGATGCCTCGCCGACGAACAGGTCCAAATCCCCATCGCCGTCGATATCAACGAGCGATGGCGTGGCTTCATTGCCAATGTCGATGCCATCGAATGGATTGTTGCTGCCGGTCTGTTCCGCGAACGCGATCTCCGCCCCGCCGCCTGGCGCGTCACCACCGTAAAGCCGGTCATGGCCCGAACCACCATTCAGGACGCTGCCGTCCGGCGCGCTGTAGTCGAGTACGCTGGTCGGCAGCTCGATATCGGTTCCGTTGAGCGAGTCCGGCCCGGCGTCATTGTCATAGAATGCTTGCCCTGCCGAGATCGGTGTGGGAGCGGAGCCATCATTCTCGTTTAGCTTCATAAGGATTGCGACCTGGTTGCCGTTTTGATCCACGCCTTGGGCGGTAAGAATCCCGGTTTCGTTGGCGCCAGCCGTGGCAAAGGCGGTTTGCTGAACCGTCGCATTCGACACCGTGATCGTGTCTCCGTTTTCGTCAATGAACGAAAAGCCGATCGTATCGCCCGCAGTCAGCGTGTTGTCCGCGGTAGGCAATGTGATGATGAGGTTTGAAACCTGGCTGCTGTTGACATCAGCCTGGTGATACGATCCGCCAGCGGCTCCATCACCGAGGTTGGACCCGGTCGCGTAGCTGAACACGGCGCCACTGGGTGTGTAGGTTGCAGAACCCGATGACTGTGCGCCTGGCGCGTCGCCACCGTAAAGCCAGTCATGGCCAGAACCACCGTTCAGTGTGTCTGACCCGGCTGGCGCACCGCCGCCGTTCAGGCCATTGTCATAGAGATCGCTGATCTCGGGATCGCTGAGCTGTTGATCAAAGAAGACAACCTCATCGATCTGTCCGTTAAACTCTTTGCCGCCACCGCCATCGCGGCCGATATAGATCGTACCATTGTTGCCAACGAGATCCTTGCCGCTGGATTCTGAACCGACAAGATTACCATTGAGATAGAGCTCGAGGCCATCAGGACCCCAGCTGAAGGACACATGGTTCCAGCTGTCGGTCCCCACATTGACGCCAGTCACCTCGTCGCCAAGCTTGGCATAAAGGGTTCCATCGGTAATGCGGATGTTGAACTCTTCGCCGCCACCGACTTTGGAAATCAATGTCCGGTCACCGGACGTTGAATCCGCGTTGAACCAGAGCTGGACGGTGCCTTCATTGGTCGAATAGGCGTTGTCGTGCGAGATGTATGTCCAGTCGCCATCGCCGTCGTAGTCCGCTGACGTATCCGGATCGTTGGAATTGACACCGGCAAAGCCCATGTCCACGCCGCTATTGTGTGTGCCGTTGTTGTTGCCGGTTTGGTCAACAGCAACCGTTGCTCCATCGGCTTCACCAAGCCGCCAATAGCCAACCGGGTTCTTGTCCATGATGGCGTCAGCCGGGCCCTGGCTTTCTACACCGAAGCCGTAGACCACATCCGATCCGGCGCCGGCATTGATGGTGTCGGCACCATCGGTCCCAAAGTGGATCTGAACCGCTTCGGTATAGGTGTTGCCGGCGCTGTCGGTGACCCGGACGGACAGCGTATGCGCGCTGACCGTCGATGTGTCGATCGCACCGGTCGTCGTGATCTCACCGGTGGCGCTATCGATTGCGAACTGGCCGCCCGCATCATTTGTCAGGCTGTAACTGAAGCTCTCGCCTGAATCGATATCGACCGCTTGGGCTGTGGCGACAACGTCGCCGGCAGCGATCGTTGATGTCAGGTCAACATTTCCGGTGAAGGTCAGGTCCGTCGGAGCCTCATTGACGTCCGACACAGTGAGGGTGAAGGTCTCCTGGCTGGTGGAGCCGTCGGTTGAGGTTGCGGTGACGGTGAGGTCGATCGCGCTTTCGGTCTCGGCGTCGAAGCTGGCGCCCGGCGCGACGCGGAGACCGAAAGCGCGATCGACCTCACAGTCACCGCAACCTCAACCGACGGATCAACCAGCCAGGAGACCTTCACCCTCACTGTGACGGACGTCAATGATGCTCCGACGGACCTGACCTTCACC